>DAIQPM010000008.1:16236-21094 GCA_036787355.1 Acidimicrobiales bacterium | reverse complement strand
CGCTGAAAGAGCTCGAAGGCAAATGGACAATTGCTTCATTCATCCCGCTCGTCAATGTGATGGTAACGAGTTCGCTAATTGCAGAACGCCTGGGGGCCAAGGGGCTTCGAAGGGCATTCTCCGAAACACTCCTCGTGGCTCTCTATATTGTCCAGAGCAAAACCCAGCCCTGGATCATTGTGGCTCTTATCATTGCCACCTACGACAATTTGCGCTGGACGTATGGGCTGTACGACCAGTTAATTGGTAGTCGCCCTAGCGCATAACATCATCAAGGTTTAATAAATACGGGAGAGTCATGTACGACTGGTCAGAAGAACACCAAGCAATTATCCAAGTAATGCGTCGCTTCGTTGACGAAGAAATTCGTCCACACCTCGACGACCTCGAGCACAACGGAATGCCACCATTCGACATCATTCGAAAGCTTTACGCAACCTTCGGCCTCAAAGAAATGGCGCAGGAAAACTTCAAGCGTCAACTCGAACGAAAGATTTCTGGCGAAGAAGCGCCGCGCACTTCACGTGGCTCGGACCCAGCAGCACAACTGATCTCCACAATCGAACTTTGTCGCGTTAGCCCTGGACTCGTAACGTCAATGGGTGTTTCAACTGGTCTCGCTGGTGGAACAATCAACAAGCTCGGCACTCCTGCACAGATGGAGCGATGGGGACTTGACCTCGTGACATTCGACAAGATTGGATCATGGGCAATTAGTGAACCAGACTCTGGTTCTGATGCACTCGGTGGAATGCGCACATCGGCCAAGCGTGATGGTGATGGATACATCTTGAATGGATCAAAGACATGGATCACTAACGGGCCATATGCAGACACCATTGTTCTGTACGCGAAGCTCGATGACGGCAGTGGCGAAGACATCCGTAACCGCAAGGTGCTGACCTTCGTGCTCGACAAGGGAATGCCGGGACTCGTCCAAGCCAAGCCGATGAACAAGATGGGACAGCACGGTTCACCAACTGGTGAAGTGTTCCTCAGCGATGTTTATGTTGGAAAAGACCGTCTGCTTGGAGAAACTGAAGATCCAAAGGGTGGCGGACGATCAAGCGCCAAGGACAACTTTGTTTCTGAGCGCGCTGGAACCGCAGCGATGGCTCTTGGAATTATTGAAGAGTGTTGCAAGCTCGCAGTTGAGTACGCCAAGACTCGTAAACAGTGGGGAACACCAATTGGTGAATACCAACTCGTTCAGCAAAAGCTCGCGAACATGGAAGTTGCTCGTGTCAACGTTCGCAACATGGTGTTCATGCACATTGAGCGTTCTTCTGCCGGCGTAGTACCAAGCTTCGCAGAAGCTTCAGCAATGAAGCTCTACGCCGCACAAGCAGCGTGCCAAGTTGCTGATGACGCGATTCAAATCTTCGGTGGCAACGGCTACATTGCTGAATATCGTGTTGAGCAGCTTTGCCGTGACGCACGTGTTCTTCGTATTTACGCAGGAACTGACGAGCTGCAAATTATTGCAATCGCCAAAGACCTAATTCGTAACTAACGAAGCTCATTTCGGAGTTTGTCAGCAACACCCACCCAGCCTTTATAGCCCTGCATTGCTTCTGGCGCTGTATCGAGTGCGGAGAGAAGGTTTGCTCCAAATTCAGGAACTTGCTCGCGCAAAGTTTTTGCTGAGGCAACGTAATTACGAATTGTGAAGACAATTGCTTTAGTCATTGGAAGTTGACGAAGCGTTTGTCGTTCCACTCGGAAATACCAATCATCAAGGTCACCACTTGGGCTCCGTCGAATGCTGAATGGTTGGTGCAACGTTGGATTATCAAGAAGTGTCCAGTTGAGGCGCCAAAACGAACGGTCCGGTTTTAGGCGATCAAAGAACGCATTTGTAGGACTACTTAGTTCAGCTTCGTAACCAGGAACTGGGCCATGAATTGCGTCGAGTGTTGTGCCGATTTTTGTTGAGAGATCCCATCTTGATGGAAAGCAGACTGATGCAGCCTGCAAGCGCCAGTCGTCTGATTTAACTAAGACGCAAAGATCCTCTTGCACCAACCTGCTCGCGCTAACAATCGGGTGCTCGCTTGGATCAACGTTGTATGAAATCTCCGGGTGGAATGTATTGAGTGATTCTTCTATACAGCTGAGCAATTCTGCACTCGCCTCATCACCTTCTGCGTTAGTTGCCACAACTGTTTCGAAATTCTCGGCGAGGAGTTCTTGTTTTAATGCAAGCTCTGAGCTTCGTTGGTCATCAATCTCTAGCCAGTTGGCGAGATCAAGAGGACGTAGCCCCATCGCCATTCGCCATCCCTTGTTGTCCAGAGGGATGTAGCGGAAGTCTTGATCGCTCACTTACCTCGGCGAGTTAGAGTCCACCAAACTCCTGTAATCAAAACTGCTGGAACCCCAAGAACAATTATCCGACCAGCCCATAAAACAGCCCCGCGGTGAACGGACTTAACTTCATGGAGCCCGAGAGCTACAAGATGGATTGTCGACACTATTTACTGCCTTCTGGAAACTTAGTCATGATTACTTCAATTCTTTCAAGAATGTCTGAAATGGCTTTGTCTTGAGCTAGAAGATGGTTTTGTATTTCCGATGCTTCCTTTAAAACTGCTTCTGCATCTTTATAAGTATCTTCCGCGCGCTTGTCTGCTGCAGCCGCTTGAATGTTCTGTCCCACAATGATTATTGGCAGAAGTACTAACTGTAAGAAGCTGCTCGAGAGCCAAACAACAACAAAATATGTTCCCTGTCTGATAGCCGATGGAAGTGCGAAGAGTGCAATGGTTGTGAAGACATATGCAGTCCACATTGTTCCCACAACCAAGGTGATCTTCAACCCGAATTTAGAATTAAATCTGACAAATGGATTCGAGTGTTTTGTATTCCTAAAGTCAGTTGTTTTAGAAGGACTTCCATTACGCAACTCCTCAGCACGAGGGTGGCGAACATAGTCGTAGATTTTTGACATGTTTGAATTCTCGCACGTCAGTAACTGACGCGCATAACTCCGTTAATTACTTAACGAGGTCTGGGGCAGTTTCCATGCCTTGACGCCATACTGAACGAGCAATGATCTTGGTCGTGTCTGCACGATCGCGGTACTTCGTCGCAATGTCACGAGACTCTTCAAGCAAACCTTCAGAGAGGAGTGTCGGGTTGAGTCCTAGCGCTTGGAACTTTTCACGGTCAACGTTGAGCTCATTTTCTGCCGCTTCGACACGTGGGTTTGGAAGATTGGCTATTTCAACACCTGTGAGCTTTGAAATCAACTCAGCAAGGTCACGCACACGGTATGTCTCGGTTACTTGGTTAAACACCTTCACTTGGTCGCCACGCTTTGGTGGGTTTTCAAGTGCAATCTGAATGCAACGCACAGTGTCACGAATGTGGATGAACGCACGAGTCTGTCCGCCAGTTCCGTGAACTGTGAGTGGGTGACCAATGGCTGCTTGCATCAAGAAACGATTAAGCACTGTTCCGTAGTCACCGTCATAGTCAAAGCGGTTAATGAGTCGCTCGTCACGTGCAGTTTGTGGAGTTTGTGTTCCCCAAACAATGCCTTGGTGCAAGTCAGTGACACGCAGTTGGTCATTCTTTGCGTAGAAGGCAAAGAGAAGTTGATCGAGTGTCTTAGTGAGGTGATACACCGATCCAGGGTTAGCTGGGTGAAGAATTTCGCGGTCAAGATCTCCGTCTGGAGTTGGAACCTTAACTGTGAGGTACCCCTCTGGAATTGGAGCTGTGCCTGACCAGCCGTAGCCGTACACACCCATTGTTCCGAGGTGAACAAGCGCTATGTCAAGACCAGATTCCACAATCGCTACAAGAACATTGTGCGTTCCTGTCACGTTGTTATCAACGGTGTAACGCTTAGCAACTTCGTTGCGCATTGAATAAGGAGCGGCGCGCTGCTCACCAAAGTGAACAATTGCGTCAGGGCGCTCTGACTTAAGCAGTGCCGCAAAACGGTCATACTCTTTGGCGAGATCGAGATTGACGAAGCCAATAGTCTTGCCAGAAATTTCTTTCCAAACCTTGACGCGCTCTTCCATTGAAGTAATAGGTGTGAGTGAGTCGACTCCGAGCTCAACATCGATTGCTCGACGACTGAGGTTGTCAACAACGATTACATCGTGACCAATGTCAGATAGGTGAAGCGAGGTTGGCCAACCACAGAATCCGTCACCACCGAGAACAAGAACTTTCACGAATACTCCTTCGACACACAATGTGCGTTGTATCTAAGTAAGAAAGCCTACCAAATCAATAAATTTTTCCGGTTTTATTGATTTTCAAATTTTTGATTCGCATTGTTACCAAAGTCACTTTGTAGCCCAAAAGGGCATTTTCACTTAGTTTTCGAAAAATGCACTAATAGCCTTACAAGTAGAAAATTACTTAACCAAGGGAGCTGCATTGAACTCTTTTTTCTTTGCCTCACTCATCAACTTAGATCATCCTGGTCACTACATTCACTGGCACTTTGTGTATCTGAGTGTCAGCAACTTCATCGTGATTGTTTTGATGATTGCCACGTTTGTCGCGGCGCTTCTGTTTCCATTTCCTGGTCGCAAGCGCAACAGGAGTGAGAAATGAGTTCAGTAGAAATCGATCGTCAGTGGACTACGCGTCTGCGCAAACGTGTTGAAGGAAAGCTCCCGCCAGAAAAAGTGCTTCCTGATACTCAGCCAAGCTACGTCTCTTCGTGGATTTATGTCTTTGGAGTAGCAACTCTCACCTCTTTTACCCTTGTCCTTCTAACTGGCTGCGCACTTGCCCTTCGTGGCCCTCAGTGGTGGCACGAATCAAATTACGGTCACTTCGTCAATTCACTCCACCTTTGGAGTGTTGAAATCTTCTTCTTCTCAATGGTTAT
>DAIQPM010000008.1:8516-16136 GCA_036787355.1 Acidimicrobiales bacterium | reverse complement strand
TTTGCGATGACCGCGGTTAGTGAGCTCAATGGAACTTCCACTACCGGTTCCTACGGTCCTCCTTACAATCATGCATCGACTGGACAGGCAATTGGCCCTGTGAACTTGGTAAACACAGTTGGCGTTCGTATACCGATTAATACAGCCAACGACTTTGTGATCAAACCTCTCGCAGCTCTTCCCTACCAAGCTGACCTACATCAGGGCTTGCTTAATTGGAAAAACGCGACCGAGCAGACTCGAGCAATTTGGGTCACTAACTATTCAGATGCGTCGTCCAAAATGACATTTACTAATGGGCAAATTGTTGTTCCGACTGCAACTGCTGGTCCGGTGCCGGTCATGATTAACGATCTAACTGCGATGGCTCGAAGTGGAGCACTTGATGAATCACTTATTTCAAATAACAGTTTTTACACGACTGATTTTACGAAGACCCTTCTGTTTATTTCCGATGGTTCGTACCTGGCAACTACTGCCGATAAGCAGCACCTCTCTGGAAGTCAATGGGGAATGATGAATGAGACAGGTAGTTACCCAGGTCAGGCATGGCTCTGGATGTACTCGTTCTGGTATCAAATCCCACCATTCAACACGAGTGGAAACGCTGATGCACTTGTTTGGGCACTAATGATGTTCCTGTCATTACTGATGATCTTCGTTCCCTTTATTCCGGGCCTTCGATCAATCCCACGAAAGACTCGGGTCTACCGACTCATTTGGAGAGATCACTACAAGAGTTAGTTAAAAGGATCTACCGGGGTCGCGGTCATGCATCTTTTGTGCAAAGAGCGCGGCTTCGGTACGACGTTGAAAGCCAAGCTTTGAGAGCAGGAATGAAACGTAGTTCTTCACTGTCTTTTCGGACAAGAACAATGTCTCACTCATTTCGCGGTTGCTAAAGCCCTCACTCAACAGATCAAGTATTTGTCGTTCACGTGGGCTCAAACTGGCCAGGCGAGCATCTTCTGCGGTTTCACGTTGCAATCTACGCCGGGCTGATTCGATTTGATCTGAACTCATAAGTTCATTTCCGGCGGCAACACTTCTAATTGCTGAAACTAGGGCATCGCTGTTGATGTCCTTTAAGACAAAACCTCTTGCGCCAGCGAGTACTGATGCAAGTAGCGCATCATCGTCTGCATACGAAGTGAGCATTATGCAATGAAGACCAGGAGCTTCTTGGTGGAAGTGACGACAAATTTCAATCCCACTGCCATCAGCAAGTCGAACATCAAGAAGTGCGACATCAATTGACGAAAAATCTGAGAAGGCAAGACCTTCTTCAAGAGAACCAACCTGAGCAACGACCTCTAGGCCGTCGTAGCCGTTGAGTAGTTCAATCAACCCTCGACGAACAATTTCATGGTCATCTACAACTAAGACTCTGATCATTTTCCTACCTTCTTTGAAGTCCAAGTAACAACAGTTCCGACTTCGGGTGTTGATGAAGCACTAAATGATCCACCACACTGACGAGCACGAGTGGCGAGGTTGCGAAGTCCATGTCCGACAGAGCTTGGAGCAATAAAGCCAACGCCATCATCTTTCACTTCAAGTACTATGAATTCTTTGTTTTCACTGACAGTGACAAAAACTTGACTCGCGTGTGAATGGCGAACAACGTTCGAAAGAATTTCTCGAAGTGAGCTAACTAATTGGTCCGAGGTGAAGACATCCATGTTCGCTTCAACGCCATCAGAAATACTCAGCACAACAGGCACACCCAAACGGTGTTCGACTTCATTTGTGAGCTCGTTAATTCTAATTTTGAGCGCAGCAGATCTCAGATGGTCATTTTCAATTTCAAATATTGTTGTTCGAACTTCGAGCATGGTTGCGTCAATTTCTTTTAGTGCGGCAGTAATTCGCTCAAGGTCTTTATCGTTGAGTTCACTTCGACGAAGCACCTGAAGACTCAGGCCAATCCCGAACAATCTCTGAACAACTGAGTCATGTAAGTCTCTGGCCAGGCGTTCTCTTTCTTCACTTAGAACTAAATCGCGAGACCTGGCACGAAGTGCCGCTTGGTCAATTACATATCCAGTCGCTAAACCAAAAGCATCTAATAAGTCTTCGTCTTCTTCACTGAAAAGCGAACCACCTACTCGGTCACATAAATAGATTGCTCCAAAGATGTGCCCATCTGAAGTGCGAATTGGCACTCCTAGAAAAGCTGACATGACTGGATGATTTGGTGGAAAGCCTGCGGCGCCAGTGTGCTTGGACATGTCAGAAATCCGCAGGCGGACTCCCCCTTGAATTATCTCTCCAAGAATTCCACGGCCAGTGGGCTCATCACCCATGAGATCTTTTTGCTCGGTGGTGACGCCGTACGTAACAAATCTAGAAAGAGTGACACCGTCGGCGCTAACTACGCCGAGTGCACCGTATCGAGCCCCTAAAAGCTCCGCGGCAGTTTTAACGATCGACTCTGTGAGCTCATTTAAATCCGTAACCGACTCAATAAGAAAAGTCGCCTCAATCAGTGCGTGCAAGCTATCAATATCTTTTACGCGACGGAAACTCATTTCATGAGTCTCTCACCCTTTAAGAAATTGAGATATGTGCCAAACGTCCCATTTTTGGGGCGAAACTACTCAACAAATACGCTATTGAACTGCTGAGTAACTCGAATAAATGTCGTGCACTTACTGAGATCTTTGAGGCGAGCAGCGCCAACATAAGTGCAGGTTGAGCGAATTCCACCGAGGATGTCTTGAACGGTCAGTGAAACAACACCTCGGTAAGGAACAAGTACTTCGCGACCTTCAGCTGCGCGGTATTCGCGGAGCCCACCGAAGTGCTTTTCATTCGCGGCACGTGAGCTCATCCCGTAAAACTGAACATATTTATTGTCGACAACTTCGCCGCCACCTTCGTCATGTCCAGCAAGCATTCCGCCCAACATCACAAAGTCTGCATTTGCACCGAATGCTTTAGCAACGTCACCCGGTGAAGTGCAGCCACCGTCGGCGATGATGTGACCACCAAGTTCGTGTGCAGCTTCACCACATTCAATGATCGCTGAAAGTTGTGGGTAGCCAACGCCAGTCTTCACGCGAGTGGTGCACACTGATCCTGGACCAATGCCAACCTTCACAATGTCTGCACCGTTGATGATGAGTTCTTCAGTCATCTCTCGTGTTGCAACATTTCCTGCAATGATTACAATTTCTGGGTAGTTTGAGCGAAAGTCGCGCACAAATTCCACGAATGTTTCTGTATAACCATTAGCAACATCAATACAGACAAACTTCATGTGCTCTTGTCCGACTTCGTTATAGATGGACTTGAACTTAATTAGATCGTCTGGGGCAGTTCCAATGCTGAAGGCCCAGCAGTCTTTTAGATTTTTTCCAGTTGATTCAATCCAACTAATTACTTCACTTGCAGAATAGTTTTTGACTAGGCAAGTAAAAATTCCACTCTTAGCTAACTCTTCTGCCATAGCGAATGTTCCAACACCATCCATGTTGGCGGCCATCACTGGAACATTGGAATATGTTTGCTTACTATTACGAAATGTGAACTCGCGAGTGAGATCAATTTGTTTGCGAGATACGAGGGTGCTGCGCTTAGGCCTAAAGAGAACATCTTTGAAATCAAGCTTTATGTCGTTTTCAATTCTCATAAAAACTTCCCTCATTTACATGGGATTGCTTCTTTTTTGCCCTAAATGAGTATTCCACAGTTGGTGCGGCTGGAGGGATTCGAACCCCCGACCCTCGGTTCCGTAGACCGATGCTCTAATCCGCTGAGCTACAGCCGCATTGTTACTGGATATCTATCTTAGCCGAAGCGCCTAACGGGCCCCCGAGCCATTAGATACCATTCGTTTATGGCTACTCCATTCAACGAAGCACTTCCAGACCTTGTAAACAACGCATACGACGCAATGGTTGACATTCGCCATGATCTGCACTCACACCCAGAACTCTCAATGGTTGAATACAGAACAACGGACGTGGTCACTAATCGACTTCGTGAACTTGGATGGACTGTTAAAAAGTCACCAACTGAAACTGGTGCCGTAGCGACGCTTAAGGGTGGCAAGCCAGGAAAGCGCATCATGATTCGCGCTGACATTGATGGACTCCCAGTCAATGAAGATCTTGACATTTCTTTCAAATCACAAAATGCAGATGTAATGCACGCATGCGGTCACGATCTTCACACCGCCAGCATCTTGGGAGTTGCTGATGTTCTAGCGCAACGCCAAGAAGACCTTCCCGGTGAATACACCGTGGTGTTCCAACCTGGTGAAGAAGGTTTCGCCGGAGCAAGGACAATGTTTGAAGGCGGACTTCTCGAAGACAATCCTGCTGACTACGTCATTGGTGGCCACGTTACGTCAATGATGCCAGTAGGCATGATGTTCACTCGCCCTGGTGTCCTAATGGCAACAGCGCGTCGACTCATTGTCGACATCAAAGGTAAGGGTGGCCACGGTTCAATGCCATCCAAAGAGGGCAGTGTGATTCTTGCTGTGAGCGCACTCGCTCCACGCATGGGTGAGATTTCTGACGGCATGGAATACGAAGGTGGCGTTTGTGCTTGCTCAGCTGGAATTGTCACCAGTGGAACAGCAAGCAACGTACTTCCACAGCATGCACACCTCGCTGGCACGCTTCGCACGTTCACTGACGAACAAGAAGCTGAAGCACTATCTCGATTTGCACAAATCATTAAAGAAATCGAAGCTGAGTTCCAGGTGCAGTGCACAGTTAACACCAACCAATTCACCCCACGTGTGCAAAATGTTCCATCAATTGCTGAACGTGTAATTGAAATTGGTAAAGAGATGCTTGGAAAAAACAACGCTCTTGTTCTGCCACCAGTGTCAGGTAGTGAAGACTTTTCTGAATTCCTCAACCGCATCCCTGGAAGCTTCATGTTTATTGGTGGCGCACTAGAAGATGGTTCAAGTGGCATGCACCACAGCCCACAATTCGCTGTTGATGACCGTGCTGTTCGCCCATTCGCAACAGTGTTGGCTGCTTCAGCGGTAGATCTCGCTCAGCTGTAGAAAAGTTTTGGTGCACCACGAAGTGGCGCATTATTTCCAGTTATAACAATGCGACTCTGAACGTGTTTAAACGAACTCGGCGAAATTCTTCGAGCATTGCCGCCAACCAAGTGAACAGTATCGACTGAGAATTCACTAGATAGTGAAGAGACAGATTTTTTGAGCTGAGACAACCATTTCTCTGCGTCGCGAGCTCTTCCCTGTTCACCGAGCATCTCATCAAACGTTTTACCGTCAGCAACAACTTCAGCTCCGATGTCTCTTACCGGGACGAGCTCGCCGTCTTTTACTAGTGCGAGACCTACACCAGTGCCTAGTGCGATCACTAACTCAGTGCCACTTCCCTCAACACAGCCAAGCGCGGCCATTGTTGCGTCATTGACAACCCGAACGTCTTTATTTGTCTTCTCACGAAGTGCACCTTCAAAATTGAAGCCGCACCAACGTTCATGTACTTCATCATTGATCGGAGTCCCAGCACCTCGTTCTCTGGACAGATTTCCCGGATGAACCACGTGACCATCTCGGAACTCACCTGGAAAGCCCACGCCAACCATTGCAACATCAGACAGATTGATTCGCGTAGCAATTACGTCAACAAGGTGTTCTGGGCCGCACGGATACGGCGTCAAGCGACGCTTAGGTGTTCCAATGAGTTCTCCAAAAACATCGACAAAGCAAAACTTGATCGACGTCGCACCAATGTCGACCGCCAAGACCGTGTCGTTTTGCATTACTGAATCGTAGAACTAATTGTCCTCATCGCTTTATCGGTGTCAATAAAGGCGATGTCACGATTATCAGGGCAAATTTTCACAATCGAACGGTGACGCCCATACCTCGCAATCATTGTTCCCTTTGCCAGTTCTATGAGAAGCCTCTGTTCGTTCCTATGTAGATTAAGAGCAACACCCATCTCCTTAGCTTCGTCGGGAGGTTGGCGAAATAGAAACGCTGCTTCACATTCACGTAGCAAGCCCAATGCTCTTTCTCTTTGTGAAGTGCCTTGATCACCTGCAGTTGTTACATCACTCCAACGGTGCAACACCAACACATGGCTGAGCCCTCGTGCGCGAGCTAGTTTCCAAGATCCCTGAAGCCACCTCAGTGCATGTTCGTCTGACAACAGCGCCCACGCCTCATCAATAACGAGGTAGCCAAGTTCACCCTGAGTCGCCACAACTTGCTGGGCCGCAGCAACAGCACTTAGCGCCGCAACTGACAATGAGTTTGCCGACCACTGTTTTGAAAGATCAAGAATTACCAATTGCCCTTTAAATACAAGCGGTGGGAGTGAGCCATCAAAAAGTCCAGCTAAATCTCCAAGAACAAAACGGTGCAGTAATAGCGCCAAAGTTCTATGTGCCGACGGAGTTGAAACATTTAAATACTTTTCGACCAAGCGGTACATGGCAAATAGAACGCGCTGCGGTCTTGGTTGCTCAAGTCCTACGTACGTCTCATTAATTACGTAATGAAGCTCTGCGTCAAGCGCACTTCCTTGAGCGCTGGCAAGGATTGCGCGAAGGAGTTCCTTCGTTTCACCTTCATCCTCGGGAAACGGATTGCACCAACCATCAGCTCCGAGGGAAATTGCCGTGACTCCATACTTTTGCGCTAGTTCGCCGTACTCACCTTTGGGGTCAATCACAACTACTTTTCTTCCGCGTTCCAGCGCACGGTCCAGCATCATCTTTGTCACGGTGCTCTTGCCTGAGCCAATTGAGCCTGAAATGATCACGTTTGGATTTGTTACTAGTGATGCGTTGTACGCATCAAAGGGATCAAAGACAAACTCCTTACCCCTGCTGCAGACGCCAAGGGCCCGACCATTTAGCCCGGTTCCGGCGTCGTATCCCGGTGCTCGCAAACTATGAAGATCTTGTGACGTTGCCCAATGTGTCCAAGCGCGATTCACCACCCGTCACCTCCAGGCAGCTGAAATCGAAACCACGCAGCTTGTCTCGCAAGCCCCTTTTGACATCGCAGGCCTGCATCTTGTGCAATCAAAATAATTTCACGAGTTCTCTTTTGCAGTTCGCGCTGGTTCGGGGCGCTCACGCTTATGTACACAGCACACCTAAGAAGTGGCAGCCCTTGGGCGACAAGAATCTCTCGCTGCCTCATGCGCTTAAAGGCTCGATCAGATTGTGCGGTGCGTCTAAAGCCTGCTTCGTGCGACAGAGCACTGTCACTACTAATTCTGTGCACTGCGCGAGAAGAAATTTTTTGCGATTTTTCCATCGATAACACGTCGTAGTGAATGGAGAGATCTAACGGATGCTCACTGGTCTGTAGTCGCTCAAGTAGGGCATGATTTGACAAGGCTTGTGAAAAATCATTGATGCGTAGTACACGAACGAGAGATTCTTTTGTTCGTGTGTACCCCCAGCGCTCTAGAACATCAATTGATGGTGTTGTACCAATTAGAAGTGCGACCAACCTGGGGTTTGCTTTCCAGCTCGAGCCAACATGGGTATCCGCTGGGACACAGAGAAGCGTTTTATTTTCTTCGGCGCCACAAAGTACGTGCAATGAGACATGGCTTTTTACTCCACGCAGTGCTAGTGAATTTGTAATCTCTTTCAACT
>DAIQPM010000008.1:0-8416 GCA_036787355.1 Acidimicrobiales bacterium | reverse complement strand
GAGACATGGCTTTTTACTCCACGCAGTGCTAGTGAATTTGTAATCTCTTTCAACTCAGTGCTCAGTGAACTGTCACCGCCCGAAAGGTCGAGTCTCCCCCGATGCTCGAGTGAAAACCCAGAGAATTCAGTTTGGCCCTTTGTATGGAGCTCACAAATGTTCTTCTGTGAAGAAAATTGAACAACACTCCATTTTGAGCGAAAAAAATACGTTGCTCCAAGGTAGATCCACTCGCCATTTGTTAATCCATCGGCAGACTGCGGAGCACAGGCCAGCAAAAAGATTCCTACAGACAGCTCTGTAAGAGATCGACTTGAGCGAAGACACCAATCGCCAGTTATAAGTACCCCAAGCAGCAAAAGAACTGCTTGGTGTTTACGTATGCCAATCCACCGAGACTCAGCATCACTATTGCCTATTTGAAGAATTTCACTCATCAAAGGGGCTCGTTTCCTGAGGGGGTTCATAGTCGCTTCGTGGCGGCATAGAGAAATCACCCGTTGAGTGAGACATTGGAAAACCGAGGTCCTCAGTTCTGATGGGATCAGCGAGTCCCACAGCACTCGGTGACATCATGTCCTGCACAATTAGGACAGGTCGCATAGCAAGTTGTGCTCCCTGTTTTATTAATTGTCGCGTCCCTTGAAGATTGTGAAACGCAGCTTGTTCAATGAATGGAATTATTCGAAGCAGGACGAAAGGCGTAAAAGCGGCGAGTGCAATTGTCACCGCACCAGTAATTATTTGTGAAACTGAATTTCCTTGAAGCTCGTTGAGGCCGAGCATCAAAGTGATAACTATAAAAACTTTGCTCAGTGCAATTGCTGCAAACGTTTCCAGCAATCGCCACCCAAGCCTTCGTAATGAACGAAGTGTGCAGAGCGGCACAATGATTGGCACCATTACAAGAAGTAGTGAGAGAGCCACCGTGCGAAGTATCAACTCACACCAGAGAAAGAATGCTCCAATAACAATGGAGGCAGAAAGAATAAAGACTCCTGCTCCTGGAGCGGTTGACGTGACATTAAACGCTGCAATAAGAGTTGCGAGGTGTTTATCGAGTGGACCAGTGGCGATTAGCGAAAGTTGATCGACCGCCTCAAGAAGTAAACGTGCGCCAGGTAGTGCGATAAAAATTGCGAATACGCACGCGGGCGCCACTCCGAGATACAGGCGCCACAGCTGTGAGCTTTCGCCTTGGCGTAACGCTTCAAGCGTTCCAATGAGCAAGCCAATCAACATAAGGAGTGGTGCCACCGTCACCAGAGTTTTAAATTCAGGTGTTGCCGAACGTACAACTGTTGCTGGTTCACTCGCGCTCGCGAGCACTCCACCTACGCCATTGATAAACCACTCAACACTAGAAAGCACCCACGCCGTGAGCGCGTCAAACAAGTCACCGAGTGTTGACTTAGCTACGTTTTTTGCTGCACAACTGGTAATTGAGACAAAACACAAAACACTGCCCATTATTTGACGCTGAGTCCTGTTGAAAAGAAAAAGTTAATGAGTTGAGGAGCAGCTCCAATGAGTACCGCAGCTCCTATTGCTGTGACAACAGCTCTGCGGCCTGCCAATGATTGATTCGAATTCTGGAAATGTGCCCCGATAGCCCACACTCCCGCGCCAAGAACTAGTGCAATAAGACAAGCAATTAGGGACCAGGACGCAATTCCATCGGCGATTTGCTGCAATACAGCACCACCCGGCAGGGCCGTTGTTGATGGGGTCAGAGTGACGGAGGCAAAGAACATAAATATGAGGCTTTCTGTTAGTTGCCACACAACGGTCGCTGGTTCACAATTACTGAATACATCTGCGAGAATGGACACGTGCTTATCGCCCTGACTCAAAATCTGATCTCCAAATGGCCTTCCTTTGCCGTTTACGCAACTGCCTTTGGTGTCCTTCTTTTGGGCATTCTTTTTGGCGTCATGTGGAATCGCCGCCGTGGGCACCGAGCCATTGCCCAGCGACTCAACGCTCTCGGATCTCGTCTTGGCACCGAAGCCGACATTTCCGATGGAAAAGTAGAAACAGCGATTACGTTTTTAGAAGAAGTAACAGGTGTGGCAACAACTGCAGTTAGCGAATCCGCAGCTGAAACGATTCGACTTCGACGCTCCCTTGATGCTCTGCAACTTGGCCTCGTTCTTTGTGATGAAGCAGGAAATGTAATTTTTCGCAATTCCCAGGCCGAAGCTCTTATGGAGAGCAACTACGGAGACGCACTTGGCGCTCAAGCTGTTACCGAAGTGCTCAGTGAAGGTTGGGCTAACGGTGTAGGTGAGCGGACAATTGAAATCTACGGTCCACCACGTCGTACGCTAAGTATCAGAGCAACTGTCATTGACGATGGTCGACGACCACTTGGTGTCATTGCAGCAATTGAAGATGTTTCTGAGCGACGCCGCCTAGAAGACATTCGTCGTGACTTTATTGCCAATGTTTCTCACGAACTAAAAACACCCATGGGAGCACTTGGACTGCTTGCAGAAACTTTGCAATATGAAAAAGATCCAAACGTTGCAGCCAGACTTGCGGACCGCATTAACTCTGAAGCCTTCCGGGTGAACCGCATCATTGAAGACCTTCTCGATCTCTCCAGGATTGAAAGTGAAGGCTCACCTACTCGTGAGCCAATTTCAGTTTCACTCTTTGTTGCTGACGCCATTGAACGCATCAGAACTGCAGCGGAGCAACAAGACGTAACCGTGGAGTTCAAAGAACCAGAGACAAACTTTGTCGTTGTTGGTGACCGACGCCAGCTGGTTTCAGCCATGCACGCGCTTCTCGAGAACGCAGTGGTGTATTCACCAGCAAAGGGAACGGTTTCTATCAAAACAGCGCGAATCGACGACTCTGTAAATGAGTTGGGTGAGACCGTTGGCCCGCTCATTCGAATCACCATTAAGGACCAAGGTGTTGGTATCCCCGAGAAAGATCTCGAGCGAATTTTCGAACGCTTCTACCGAGTTGACCCGGGCCGAGCTCGTCAAACTGGTGGAACTGGCCTCGGACTAAGTATTGTTCGACACGTGGCACAAAATCATGGTGGAAATGTTCTCGTTACTTCTACAGAAGGAGAAGGCTCAACGTTCTCGCTTGACCTTCCAATGAATCAATAATGTCAAAAAATAAAGAAGAAAAGAAGATTCACCTCCTCGTTGTTGAGGATGAAGAGTCGTTTATTGACGCCCTCGAAATTGGTTTAGACCGTGAAGGCTTTAAAGTCACGATTGCTCGAGATGGTCAAGAAGCACTCGACAAATTCGAAGTTGGAAAATTTGATGCAATTCTTCTTGACCTGATGCTGCCAAAAGTTTCTGGTCTTGACGTTTGTCGAACAATTCGAGCAAAGAGTGACATTCCAATCATCATTGTCAGCGCCAAGAGTGAAGAAGTCGACATGGTCTTGATGTTGGAACTTGGTGCCGACGACTACGTCACGAAGCCATATCGACTCAGGGAGCTTGTAGCTCGAATTCGTGCAGTGCTTCGCCGTCGCGAAACCTACACCCCTTCTGAAGAAGCCAGTACCGAAATAATGGAGCTCGGTCCTATCCTCCTCGACATTGACTCACGCAGGTGTTACGTGAGCGGAGAAGAAATAAAACTTCGTAAAAAAGAATTTGCGCTACTTCGCAATCTTTTAGAAAATCCCGGTCGTGTTATGACTCGTGAAGTGCTCATCGACCGCGTATGGGGTGACGACTACGTTGGCGACACTAAGACGCTCGACGTACACATCAAGCGACTTCGTACATTGATTGAATTTGATCCAAAGAATCCAATTCACATCACCACTATTCGTGGCGTTGGCTACCGCTTTGAGTTAACTAAGCCGGAATAACAGTTTTGCCGCCGAGGTATGGCGCAAGAACATCTGGCAGAACAATCGATCCATCGGCTTGACGCCCTGTTTCTACGAGTGCGGCCCAAATACGCGCCCACGCCAATGCTGAGCCATTTACCGTGTGTACCAAGGCCGTTGAGCCATCTTCAGTGCGGTAGCGAACGTTGGCACGACGTGCCTGGAAGTCTCTAAACCAGCTCACCGATGAAACTTCTAGATAGCGATCAACGCCTGGGCTAAATACCTCGAGGTCAATTGTCTTAGCTGAAGAAGTTCCAAGGTCTCCGGTGCACAAGTTCAGGACGCGGTAGCTAAGTCCAAAGGCCTGAAGCATTGCTTCAGCTCGGGCCAAGATGTCAGCGTGTGCGGCCTCTGCTTGTTCAGGAAGGCAGTACGCAAACAACTCCACCTTGTCGAATTCATGAACACGAAGAAGGCCTCTGGTGTCTTTCCCAGCAGAGCCCGCTTCGCGACGGAAGCACGCAGTTTGTGCGGTGTAGCGAATGGGCAGAGTTTTTGGATCAAGGATTTGATCACGCAGCATTGAAGTCAGTGGAACTTCAGAAGTCGGAATTGCCCAAAGGTCATCTCGTTCAATGGCGTACATGTCATCTTGTGATTTAGGAAGATGACCTGTTGACATCATTGTTTCTGTTAAGGCAAAGCTCGGTGGTCGAAGTTCTTCATAGTCACCCATGTGTTGGTCAAGTGCGTAGAAGCCGAGCGCTCGAAGAAGTCGTGAGCCAAATCCTCGGTACAGCGGAAACATCGAACCAGCAATTTTTGCGCCAGACTCCATGTCGAGAAGTCCGAGCTCTACTCCAATTTCCCAGTGAGGCTTTCGCTGGTGTTCTGCGTAGACCGGTTCAGGTTTACCTTGTTCCATGCCAGGCCACCAGCGACGAAGTTCCACGTTTTCTGTTTCGTCTTTACCAATCGGAACTTCCGGCGATGGAAGGTTTGGAATAAGGAGGAGTCGACTACGAAGATCTGCACCAACTTCATCAGTTTTGGCGCTCGCTGCGCTTTCTAGGTCTCCAATTGATCGACTTTTTTCCGTCAGCGCCTCAGCGGTAGCCGTATCTTTGTTTCGACGTGCTTCTCCGACTTGGCGAGAGAGGTCTTTTACTTCAGCGCGAAGTCGTTCAGCTTCTTGCAAAAGTCGGCGGTGCTCAACATCGAGGGCAATTATTTCGTCCATTGTTGAAGGCGAAATTCCACGGCGAGAGAGGGCTTCCTTAACAAAATCTGGTTCTCGGCGTAGTTGTACAAGATCAATCATGAATACAAGCCTACCGATACTTGCCACGAGGGGTGTTTCGAGCGGTTAGTTTCGAAGTACATGAGTTACGCCATTGAAGCCCAAAATCTCGCAGTCGCCTTTGCTGATCTGCGTGCCGTAGACAACGTTGATTTTCATGTTGCCTACGGAGAAGTCGTCTCACTACTAGGTCCAAACGGTGCCGGAAAAACAACCGCCGTTGAAACGTTGCTCGGTTTTAGGTCTCCGTCATCGGGCAACGCTCGCATTCACGGCCTTGACCCAGTACGCGACCACCAAGAAGTAGTTCTACGCACCGGTGCACTTTTGCAACGCGGAGGTGTGTGGTTTCCTATGTCACCAGTCCAAGTACTTCGACTGACCTCGAGCTACTACCAAGCTCCGCGAGACGTGAATGAGCTTCTTGATCTTCTTGATCTTCGTCGTTGCGCAAAGACCTCCTGGAGAAGACTTAGTGGTGGCGAACAACAACGAACTCTTCTTGCACTCGCACTTCTCGGACGCCCCAAGGCGCTGCTGCTTGACGAACCAACTACCGCAGTAGACCCAGAAGGTCGCCAAGTTATTCGAGACCTCATTAAAAATGAACGAGACAGAGGCTGCGCACTTTTAATCACGACTCACGAACTCAGCGAAGCAGAGAGAGTCGCCGACCGAGTTGTTGTTATGAATCGCGGCCACATTGTTGTCCAAGGAACGCTCGATGAACTGAGTGGTTCGCCTGAAATGATTGTGGAGGTTTCGAGTCCTGTTGATCCAGCTGCGTTGAGTGCGGTACTTTCGTGCACCGTGACACTCGATGGGCCACTCCAACTTCGCTGTGACACAGCATCTTCTCCGCAGATGATCTCATTAGTGACTTCGTACTTAAACGGCGTCAATGTTTCAATGACGTCGCTGCGCACGCGTGCATCACTCGAAGAGCGTTATTTAGAGCTCATAGGCAACGAAAACTCCGAGGTGCGCTCATGAAGCCTTGGTGGGCACAGACACGTGCAGAAATTGAGATGACCCTTCGTCGTGGTGAAACACTGCTTCTCACCATTGGAATTCCGGTACTTCTCTTGGTTTTCTTCTCGATCTCTAAGGTCACAACTTCGCCAACTCCTCACCGCGTGGATTTCATTGCTCCTGGCGTTTTAGCACTTTGCATCATGTCGACTTCCCTCGTTGCACTTTCAATCAGCACAGGGTTTGAGCGCTCGTACGGAGTGCTTCGTCGACTTCACGTAACCCCACTCGGAACGCGCAGGCTTATCGGATCAAAGATTGCTAGCGTTCTAGTCACCGAAGTCATCCAGGTGGTAGTACTTTCACTAGTTGCCCTGCTTCTAAAGTGGCACCCACGCGGTGGTTTTAGTGGGGCACTTGAGGTTGGAGCACTAATGATTCTCGGCTCCGGAGGATTCGCTGGCATTGGACTACTCCTGGCGGGACGTCTTAAGGCAGAAGTAAACCTCGCGGCGAGTAACGGTCTTTATTTAGTTCTCTTGCTTGTTTCTGGCATTGTTGTGCCAATTGATTCAATGCCACAATTCATCCAACACATTGTTATAGCCACACCATCGGGTGCGCTCGCCGAAGGCCTCCACCGCGTTCTGGGGCTTGGGCTCCAGCCAACTGTTGGTGACTGGGTCAGCGTTGCGCTTTGGGCGCTCCTCGCGCCACTGCTAGCAATGCGTACATTTCGCTTTGACTAGTTAAGAAGTGCGAGCCCTTTAGCAAATTCACTCAAAGGAACCGCACCTAGGTAGACACCCTTCACGACACCAGCTTTACTTACGAAAAATGTTTCTGGCAAATTTGTAATTCCAAATAGATTCGTCGTGACTTTGCCATCTGGGTCGTAAGCGGTAGGAAACGAAATTCCCATTTGCTTGACGAATGTTTGAGCAGAACTTTTAGCATCGAGCGCATCAATTCCAACAATTTGAGTTGAGCCAAAGTTGTGAGCCTTTATATATTTTTCAATCGTTGGTAATTCTCCACGACAGACGGTGCACCAACTGGCAAAAAACATCACTACACCTGGATGGCCGCTCTTCCATGGAGCGCTGACGCTCGGTCCACCATCAAGTGAAGCTTCACTAAAGGCCTTGATCGTCTTTCCCACTTCACTTGAGGCTGTAAGCGCTGAAGGTTGTTGCACGCTGGCGCCAGTGAAATACGAGACAACCGCAATGAGAGCAATAGCAATAACGAGTCCAATGCCAAGCGACACAAACATCATTGGCGAGGGGTGACCTCGCTGAGGCTTAGTGGTTTCGGACGAGGACATCAACAGCCATCATTACAAAGAGACCCGTGAGGTAGGTAATTGAGAAGTGGAAAAGACGCATGGCTTCATTAACGTCAGCTTTGTCTTCACGAGCATGCAAGAACAATTTAAACGCGTAGAAGGTGAACATTCCACCGAGCAACGTGGCAGAAAGTGCGTAGACCCATCCAAGATGTGCGGCGGGACCAACCAACATTGTGAGCGCCCACATAATTACTGAGTACACCAAGATTTCTAGCGTTGTTCGTCGCAGTGACGCAACGACGGGCATCATTGGAACGTTGGCCGCGGCGTAGTCGTCACGGTAGCGAACAGCTAATGCCCAGAAGTGCGGTGGTGTCCAAATGAAGATAATTACGAAGAGAAGAATTGGTGTCCAGGTCACGTTGTTCTGCACTGCAGCCCAACCAATGAGCACCGGAACTGCTCCTGCGGCGCCACCAATAACAATGTTCTGCTTGGATCTGCGCTTCAACCAAATTGTGTAAATGAAAACATAAAAAGCAGTTGCTCCCATGGCCAGCCACGCTGAAAGAAAGTTCACGCGCCACGCCAGTAGGGCAAATGAAAGTAGCTCGAGAACGCAGGCAAATATTGTGGCTGCTCTAGGAGTCATGACGCCTGTAACGAGTGGGCGTTTCTTGGTGCGCTCCATGATTGCGTCAATGTCGCGGTCGTACACCATGTTGAATGTGTTCGCGCCACCGGCCGCGAGGGTCCCGCCAATGAGTGTCGTGACCATCAGCCAAATACCAGGGATTCCGTTTGCGGCGACGACCATGGTCGGAATAGTCGTAACAAGCAGCAACTCAATAATTCTCGGCTTGGTGAGCGCGACGTATCCCTTAATAACTTCGACTGAAGTGTGCTTTTGGGCAGTTGTTGTCATAGGAGCCATTCTACGAGTCAAGTAATACCCCTAGGCTGGGCGTGTGTCTAAAACTCGTTTAAGCGTCTCTGTCCCAGTGTTTCGCTGGATGGCCTTCAGCGCATTCCTCTC
>DAIQPM010000071.1:0-5778 GCA_036787355.1 Acidimicrobiales bacterium | reverse complement strand
ACACCGCCATTGTGGCGATGCCAAACACCGAACCGGCCCTTGACAATGTCGCGCTTGTTTCCTATGTCCTCGACAAGGGTGCACGAACTCCGATTGATGTTGCAGTCGCTGGAGCCATCACCCAAGGACGAAAAGGTGAACTCCTTGCTCCAATGGCGGAGATGGCTGAACTTGGTGTGCGACTCTTCACTGATGATGGGACCGGAGTACAGAGCCCATCTCTAATGCGTCGCGCACTCAGTTACGCAAAACCTCTTGGCGTCACTCTCGCACAGCACTGCGAAGATGAAGACCTCGCGGGAGGCGGATCAATGAACGAAGGGGAGTACTCAGCGAAACTCGGCCTCATTGGTAGACCAGCACTCGCAGAAGAACTCATGTTGCTACGTGACTTGGAGCTCGTGAAGTTAACTGGTGCGAAGATGCACTTCTTGCACATGTCAACGCAGAACTCAGTGACTCTAATTAGCGCTGCGAAAAAGGCCGGGCTCCCGGTGACCTTTGAGATCGCACCACATCACTTCACCCTTGACGAGAGCGCGTGTAGCGACTTTGATGCCCTCTTTAAGGTGCACCCACCACTTCGCACTAAGTCAGACGTTGCAGCACTCAGAGACGCACTGAGAGACGGCTCGGTTGATGCAGTCGCAACTGACCATGCGCCACATGCCCCTGAGCTAAAAGATCTTGCATTCGATGAAGCGCCGGCTGGAATGCTCGGACTCGAACACGCTGCTTCGCTGACAGTTGACGCTGTGGGAGATGGAAATTCAAGCCGATTCTTTGAAGTTATGAGCAGAGGCCCGGCACGCATTGCGCAACTTCGCCATTCAGACGCTCGCGTTCGACACAGTGGTCAAGGTGGAGACCTGGTGGTTGGCGAAGATGCCAACCTGGTGGTTTTTGATCCGAGCGCAAAATATGTGGTTGATCGCGACAAGTTGCACAGTCGCTCAACGAATACGCCTTATCATGGCCGAGAGCTTCGCGGAAAAGCCCGAGTAACAATTGCTAAGGGCCGCGCATTTAACGAGCAGGGAGAAATTGCGTGAGTCGTCAAGAATCACACCTCGTCCTCTCAGACGGAACCGTCTTTGAGGGCTACGCCGCTGGCTACATTCCTGAGTCTGGATGTACCACCGGTGAATTTGTTTTCAACACCGCACTGAGTGGCTACCAAGAGGTAATCACTGACCCCAGTTACGCCGGGCAGATCATTTCCTTCACGTATCCCCACATTGGTAATTACGGCGTCACACCACTGGACGATGAAGCACTCATCCCATGGTGTCGTGGCGTCATTGTTCGTGACCTCTCAGAGCTACCTTCAAATTGGCGTTCGACACAATCGCTCGAAGCATTCCTCATTGCCAACAAGATTCCGGCCCTCGTTGGCATCGATACTCGCAGGTTGACCCGTCACCTTCGAGCGCACGGTGCTCTGCCTGGCGCCTTCGGACACGCACCCCTTGAGGTCATTGCCAAGGAAGCCAAGAGCGCCACTGGAACTGATGGCACTGACTACGTATCGGCAGTGTCAACCAAAGAGCGCTACACCAAGGGATCGGGTGACCTTCACGTCGTTGCCTTTGACTACGGCATTAAGACCACCATGGTGAATCAACTAGCGGAACGCTTCAAGGTAACCGTCGTTCCTTCAAAGACCACCGCGGCTGAGGTGCGAGAGCTGAACCCTGACGGTGTGTTTCTAAGTAACGGACCCGGTGACCCAGCAGCACTCAGTGATGAAGTTGCAGTGCTTAAAGAACTACTCGGAACACTGCCTATCTTTGGCATCTGTCTCGGACACCAGTTACTTTCGACAGCACTGGGTGGCACAACGCACAAGTTGCCCTTCGGTCACCACGGCAGCAACCACCCGGTGCAAGACCTCGCCACAAGCCGCATTGAGATCACTGCACAGAATCACAACTACGCGGTCACTCCCGGTTCTCTTTCTAGGGGAGTGGTGAGTCACGTAAATCTAAATGACGGTGTCATTGAGGGCGTTGCTTCAAAAGAAGATCGCTGCTTCTCGGTGCAATATCACCCCGAAGCTGGCCCCGGTCCACACGATGCTCGCTACCTCTTTGACCGTTTTGAATCGCTGCTTCGTACCGGCGTACTGGAGAACAACTAATGCCGCGTCGCAACGACATCAAATCAATCATGGTGATTGGCTCTGGGCCAATTGTTATTGGACAGGCCTGCGAGTTTGATTACTCGGGCACCCAGGCATGCCAAGTACTTCGTGCTGATGGCTACAAGGTCATCCTCGTTAACTCAAATCCAGCGACGATCATGACCGACCCCGCAACCGCTGACGTCACCTACGTAGAACCACTCGACGCTGACGTGTTGATTGACATTTTGGAAAAGGAACGTCCTGACGCGCTGCTGCCAACCCTTGGTGGCCAGACTGCGCTCAATCTCACCATGGAACTTGTTCGACGTGGTGTTCCAGAGAGGCTCGGTATTGAAGTAATCGGTGCTCGACCAGAAGCAATTGACACCGCAGAAAACCGCGAACTCTTCAAAGCTGCGATGGCTGACATTGGACTTGCTGTTCCACAGTCTGGTTTCGCTCACTCAGTCGATGAAGCGCTTCGAATCGCCGAAGAAATTGGCTGGCCAATCATTATTCGTCCTTCATTCATCCTTGGTGGTGCTGGAACGGGCATTGCCGATAACGCAGACGACTTCACACAGCTCGCCATTGAAGGTATTGCGGCATCTCCAATTGGCGAAATTCTCGTTGAGAAGTCCATCGCTGGATGGAAGGAATACGAACTCGAAGTCATGCGTGACGTCGCAGACAACTGCGTTGTCATCTGCAGCATTGAGAACTTTGACCCCATGGGCGTACACACCGGTGACTCAATTACCGTGGCTCCAGCACAGACGCTTTCTGATGTTGAGTACCAAGAAATGCGCGACGACGCCTTCGCCGTTCTGCGCCGGGTTGGTGTGGAAACCGGAGGATCAAATGTCCAGTTCGCAGTGAACCCGGCAAATGGTGAGCGCTTGGTTATTGAAATGAACCCACGCGTTAGTCGCTCGAGTGCGCTTGCTTCAAAAGCAACTGGTTTTCCGATCGCAAAGATTGCAGCGAAATTGGCCGTTGGTTACACACTCAATGAAATCCAAAACGACATCACCAAGTTGACGCCAGCGAGTTTCGAGCCAGTCATTGACTACGTGGTCACAAAGATTCCTCGCTGGGCCTTTGAGAAGTTGCCAGGCGCTAAGCCCGAACTTGGAACTCGCATGCAGTCCGTTGGAGAAGTAATGGCGATTGGCCGCAACTTCCAAGAGTCACTGCAAAAGGCCATTCGCTCACTCGAACAAGGTCGAATGGGATTTTCACTCGGCACCAACAATGAGTTCGCCGACCTCGACAGTGACACGCTGTGGCACCGATGCATTGTTGCTACACCTGAGCGCCTGTTTGCCCTGCACGAAGTTATGTGGCGTGGGGCTTCTATTGAAGAAGTTGTTGAACGCACGAAGATTGACCCATGGTTTGTTCACCAGTTAGCGGGCATCATCGCAGCTGAACGTGAACTGATTGATGGCACCAAACTAGAAACGCTTGAAAAGCGTGACTGGCGTAAATACAAGCAAATGGGATTCTCTGATCCACAGATTGCAAATCTCGCTGGCTACGACGTTGCTGCAGTGACCACGATGCGCCGTGACAAGGGAGTTAACACTGTCTTTAAAACGGTTGACACCTGCGCTGCGGAATTTGATGCGCAGACGCCATATCACTACAGCACTTACGAAGACGAGAGCGAAGTTCGCACTTCAGCTCGCGACCGCGTGATCATTCTGGGCTCTGGACCGAACCGCATTGGACAAGGTATTGAGTTTGACTACTGCTGCGTCCATGCATCTATGGCTCTTCGTGACATGGGTTACGAAACAGTCATGGTCAACTGCAACCCAGAAACCGTGTCAACTGACTACTCAACGTCTGACCGCCTCTACTTTGAGCCGCTCACTCCTGAAGACTTGGCAGAAGTGATTCGCGCCGAACAAGCAGCGTGTGTTGATGGAGCGAAGGTCGTCGGCGTGATTGTTTCGCTCGGTGGCCAGACCCCACTAAAGCTTTCGCACTCAGTTGATCCGACGTTGGTGCTTGGAACACCAGTTGTTTCCATTGACGCTGCTGAAGACCGCCAGCAGTGGTCAGACATTTGCAACAAACTCGGCCTTCGCCAACCCCCAGGAGACGTGGTCCTCACACTCGATGAAGCTAAAGCGGTTGTAAAGAAAATCAATTACCCAGTGCTTGTTCGCCCCAGTTACGTTCTTGGTGGACGTGCAATGGAGATTGTGTATGACGACAAGCAACTCGAACGCGTTATGGCTGACCTCACAAGTGCGAGTGGATCACTTGCTAGAGAAGGTGGTGTTTCACAGAGCCGTCCAATTCTTATTGACCACTTCTTAGAAGACGCGATTGAAGTTGACGTTGACTCAGTGCGAGACAACATCGGCGACATCTTTGTGGCAGGAATCATGGAGCACGTTGAAGAAGCCGGTGTGCACTCGGGTGACTCTGCGTGTGCACTTCCACCACAAAACCTGAGCGACAAAGTGATTGCTGAAATCAAGGTTGCTGCTCGAAAGATTGCCACCGAGCTTGGTGTCATTGGTCTCATCAACATTCAGTTCGCCGTAAAGAATGAAGAGGTCTTCATTATTGAAGCCAACCCGCGTGCGAGTCGCACCGTGCCATTTGTTGCAAAGGCCACGGGCGTTCCTTTGGCCCAAGTGGCAGTGCGAGTGATGATGGGCGAAACCTTGCAGTCACTTCGCGATAAGAACATCATTCCTGCAGACACTCCGGTGCCTACGTACATCAGTGTGAAAGAAGCAGTGCTTCCGTTTAGTCGGTTCCCAGGCGTCGACACCGTGCTTGGACCAGAGATGCGTTCAACCGGAGAAGTAATGGGCATTGGTGAAACCTTCGGCATTGCATTCGCCAAGGCACAGCTCGCTGCTGGAAGTCGACTTCCAGACAGTGGACGCGTGTTCATGTCACTTGCTGACCGCGACAAAGTGGAAGGTCTGGTGCTCGCAAGGGAACTTCGCTCACTGGGCTTTACGTTGGCAGCAACAGTTGGAACGGCGGGCTTCTTGCGCTCAAATGATGTTGAGGTGGAAGTTCTCGTTGGAAAGGTCGGCCTCGCTGACCTAGGCGTTGATGCAGTGAGCATGATTGCCAATGGAGACGTGCAACTAGTTGTTAATACGCCGTCGGGCAGTGGTGCTCGTGCAGATGGATCTGCAATCAGAACGGCCTGCGTTGTTCACGCAGTTGCATGTCTCACCACGCTGAGTGCTGGGTTTGCCGCTGCAAGGGGAATAGGCGACACGCGCTCTAGAGGGTGGAGAGTCAACTCTCTTCAGGAGCTCCACGGATGAGCCTCCTCGAAACTCACGTTGGCCAAGTGTCTCTTACGTCTCCAGTAATGACGGCAGCAGGAACTGCCGGGTACGGCGACGAGTTAGGTGGATACGGCGACCTGCAGGCCTTAGGAGCCGTTGTAGTTAAGTCTCTGGCGACCTTTGCCTGGGAGGGCAACCCTGCTCCACGAGTTGCTTCCATTGGTGAGCACATGATCAATGCAGTGGGACTTTCTGGCCCCGGAATTGATGCATGGAAAGAAATGTATCTACCTGACCTCTTGGCAACTGGGGCAACAGTTGTTGGCTCCATTTGGGGTCGCAACATAGGTGAATTCGCAGACGCAGCCGCTGCAATCAAGG
>DAIQPM010000070.1:0-5791 GCA_036787355.1 Acidimicrobiales bacterium | reverse complement strand
TACAGGCGGGTCGAGATATTTGTTTAAATACCCCGACCACGCCTAGACGGTTCTGAGTGGTGCCGGCGGAGGGATTCGAACCCCCGACCTAACGATTACAAATCGCTTGCGCTGCCGGACTGCGCCACGCCGGCTCAGAAGTTAAAAGTTTAGTCAATCCTCCAAGGTCGCTCTAGGCTTATAGAAATGACTGATACTTCCCAGCCCCAGGGTGCCCCAAGAGACGCCGGATCACACTTCCAGCCATCTCTGCGAAAGATGCTCATTATTCTCTTTTTGTTTGCCCTGGCAGCTTTCATAATGCTCAGATCTCCAGGAGCTGCAGGACCTAATTTCGCGACCCCCAACATCACAACCCCTGCTGGGCAAACAACGAATACTTCAGTACCGGTTTCTCAGGTTCGTGTGCAAGTCGCAAACGGCACAGCTACTGCTGGCCTCGCTCGCACGTACACCCAGCAGCTCATGACCCTTGGTTGGAACACACTTCCTGAGATGAACGGTCCGAAGGTGAATTCAACAATTATTTATTACAACCCAGGTTTCTTGTGGGCGGCACAAAACATTGCATCAGCTCTCAAAGTTAACGCTTCAGATGCTCAGCCTCTTAATGGGCAGCAACCAGTTGCTGGGGCATCAAGTGACGACGTCATAGTTATCATCGGCCCAGAACTCGCAGTCGCAGGATAATTATTCCGTTGTAGGAAGTTCCACCCCGTAGCGAAGTAACGCTGCACGAAGTACTTCTGCAGACATTGGTCGTAGTTCTTCAAGTGGTCGATTGCGGTGACGTCTAATACCTAAGTCAACTTGGGCGAGTGCACCAACGCTGAACTTGTGGGCGATGTCAATTAAAAGAGCAATCTCAACTCCGTAAGAAGTTTCCATGGTTATTGCTTCGAAGGTGCTTCTGCGTCCCGCAGTTTCTCCAGCGAGCGGTTGTTTAATTTCTCCCAGCCCCGGATAGAGGAGCGAGAGGATTGGGCGTGCGCTGAGTTCATTCACACGCCCTCCGCCAGTTGGCATGTTGTGAAGCGGTCTCTCGTAGTAGCCCTTTACAAGTTGGACCTCTTCTTTTTCGAGAAGGGGCTGAATGAGACGCGGCACGTACTCAGTAGTGGTGTTAATGACATCAGCGTCTAAGAAGACAAGGAGCTCTGAAGATGTGGCTCTGAGTCCCGCACTCATGGCAGCGCCTTTGCCACTCGTGCCACTGAGGTTTACAACCCGTGCTCCGTGGTGATCTGCCACGACACCCGTGTCATCACTGGAGTGGTCGTTCACTACGACGAGCTCGTCTATGAGCCCTGCGTGTGTAGAGATGGCGTCAAGCACGGCTCCGATGGTGGAGGCTTCATTCTTCGCTGGCACTATGACGGCCAACGTGGTTTGGGTCTTAAGGCCAAGTACCGCTTCGAGGTTGAACTGCTCGCGGGTGAGGGTCCAAGGAACATCGTGCATAGGGCTTAAGGCTAGGGCTTGGGGCAAAAACTTGCACTTGACAAATAGGCTCAAAACAACAAGAATTGTTATCAACATCAAGAGCGACAGAGGGACGGGCCCTGTGAAGTCGCGACAACCAGTGTGAAACATGAGCACCCGCTCTTCACACCAGGTGCCAAAGCCCGAACGATGAAAAGGGAGTTTTATGAGTTTCGCAACCGGTCTTCTCTGTAGAGAGTGTGGCTCCACCTATCCAGCTGAGGCTCGCTATTCATGCGACTTCTGCTTCGGACCGCTCGAAGTCAATTACGACTTAGCAGCAGCCAAGGGTGTTGTCACACGTGAATCAATTGAGTCAGGTCCAAATTCGATGTGGCGTTACGCTGCACTCCTTCCAGATCCAGGCGAAGAGCCTGTTGACCTTGGAGCGGGTTGGACTCCACTTCGAAAAGCCACACGCCTTGCTGAAGTACTCGGCGTTAAAGAACTCTGGCTAAAAGACGACACACGTAATCCAACTGGTTCCTTTAAGGACCGCGTTGTTTCGTGCGCGCTTTCTTCTGCTCGCCGTCTCGGTTTTACGACTGCAGCATGTGCATCAACAGGAAACCTCGCGACATCAGTTGCAGCGCACGCCGCATTCATTGGCTGGCCGAGTGTGACAATCATTCCAAGCGACCTCGAAAAGTCAAAGATTGCCATGACCGCAATCTTTGGCGGCACGGTGCTTGGCGTTGAGGGCAACTACGACGACGTGAACCGTCTCTGTGTGGAGCTTGTTGCTGAGCACCCAGACTGGGCGTTCGCGAACGTAAACCTTCGCCCGTATTACGCAGAAGGTTCAAAGACACTCGCCTTCGAAATCACCGAGCAACTCGGATGGAAGCTTCCTGCACAAGTTGTTGTGCCAGTTGCTTCTGGAAGCCAGCTCACCAAGGTCGCCAAGGGCTTCAAAGAATTCATTGAACTTGGCCTTGTTGAAGGTGAAGCACCAATTTTGTTCGGAGCACAAGCAACTGGTTGCTCACCAGTGGCGACTGCCTTTAGCGAAGGCGCTGAAGTCATTACTCCACAGCGTCCAAACACAATTGCTCGCTCGCTCGCAATTGGTAACCCAGCTGACGGTCCCTATGTACTTGATGAACTCCGTAGCCACGGCGGTGACATTGGTTCTGTTCCAGACTCAGAGATTCTCGAATGCATTGAACTGCTCGCAAAGACAGAAGGCGTGTTCGCTGAGACTGCTGGAGGAGTGACTATTGCTTCACTTCGCCAAATGATCAACCGCGGCACTATTGACCGTAATAAGTCAATCGTCGCAATTATTTCTGGCCACGGCCTAAAGACTCTCGATGCAGTTGTTGATACTGCGGTAGTGACTGCGACGATTAAGCCGTCACTCGCTTCTGCAGAAGAAGCCATTGCTCGCTACACCTTGGAGGCTGCGCTATGAGCGTGATTGTTCGACTACCTAGCCAGCTGCGTGTCCTCGTAGGTGGCGCTGGAGAAGTTCCAGTAGAAGCCACCACAGTCCGTGAAGCCATTGTTGGCGTTGATGCTCAGTACCCAGGAATTGCCTTTCGAGTACTGGACGACAAGGGCGCACTTCGCAGATTCGTGAACGTTTTTGTTGCCGACGAGGACGTCCGTTTCCTTGACGGCCTCGACACCGTTTTGGCCCCAGGAGTTACCGTTTCGCTCGTCCCGGCCGTTGCCGGGGGCTGACCTGAATTAGCAGTCTCACCCCTAGACTGCTAATATTGCTCTGCACCAATTGGGTGCTTGCTTAACAGGAGGAATCGCCATGGCGAAACTGATCTCATTCGACGAAGAGGCTCGCAGAGCCCTAGAACGCGGTATGAACAAGCTTGCTGACGCCGTCCGCGTCACACTCGGACCTAAGGGTCGCAACGTTGTTCTCGACAAGAAGTGGGGAGCACCCACAATCACTAACGACGGTGTTTCAATCGCCAAGGACATTGACCTCGAAGACCCATTCGAGCGCATTGGTGCAGAACTCGTTAAAGAAGTAGCGAAGAAGACTGACGATGTTGCCGGTGACGGAACAACAACTGCGACTGTTCTCGCTTGGGCCATGGTGCGCGAAGGTCTAAAGAACGTTGCCGCCGGTGCTAACCCGATGTCGCTGAAGAAGGGTATCGAAACTGCCGTAGAAGCTGCTGTTGCTTCACTGCACGAACTTTCAAAGCCTGCAGACACGAAGGAACAGATTGCTCAAGTGGCATCTATTTCTGCTGCGGACACAGAAATTGGTCAGATGATTGCTGACGCGATTGACAAGGTTGGAAAAGACGGTGTCATCACTGTTGAAGAAAGCCAGTCATTCGGAATGGACATGGACCTCGTTGAAGGAATGCGTTTCGACAAGGGATACATCTCTCCATACTTCTCAACTGACACCGAGCGCATGGAAGCAGTTCTTGAGAACGCTTACATCCTTCTCGTGTCATCAAAGATCACTTCAGTACGCGACGTACTTCCAGTCCTTGAGCAAGTTATGCAGTCGGGTCGTCCACTGCTCATCATTGCTGAAGACATCGAAGGCGAAGCACTCGCAACGCTTGTTGTTAACAAAATTCGTGGAACATTCAAGTCAGCTGCTGTTAAGGCTCCAGGATTTGGTGAGCGTCGTAAGGCAATGTTGCAAGACATCGCAATCCTCACTGGTGCCACAGTTATCTCTGAAGAAGTTGGCCTGAAGCTGGACACCGCAACACTTGAGTCACTTGGACAAGCTCGCAAGATTGTTATCACTAAGGATGAGACAACAATCATTGAAGGTGCTGGATCTAAGGACGAAGTGAATGGTCGCGTAAACCAGATCAAGGCTGAAATCGACAACACTGACTCTGACTACGACCGCGAAAAGCTCCAAGAGCGTCTCGCAAAGTTGTCTGGTGGCGTTGCTGTCATCAAGGTTGGAGCCGCTACTGAAGTTGAGCTCAAGGAAAAGAAGCACCGCATCGAAGATGCTGTTTCGACTACCAAGGCTGCAATTGAAGAAGGTGTGGTTCCTGGTGGTGGCGTTGCTCTGCTTCGTAGCCAGAAGAACATCTTGGAAGCTGCTGAGAAGCTCAGCGGTGACGAGCAGACTGGTGCGCGAATGGTCGCTAAGGCCGTAGAAGCACCGCTTAACCAGATTGCCGTTAACGCGGGTCTTGAAGGTGGCGTAATCGTGGACAAGGTCAGAAACCTTGCTAATCCAACTGAGGGTCTCAACGCCGCAACTGGTGAGTACGAAGACCTCATCAAGGCTGGAGTTATTGACGCAATGAAGGTAACTCGTTCTGCACTTCAGAACGCTGCATCAATCGCTGCACTGTTCCTAACAACAGAGTGCGTCATTGTTGACAAGCCTGAAGCTGCACCAGCTGGCCCACCAATGGGAGGCATGGACGACTACTAAGTCGATTTTGATGTACAGAAAACTCCCGGGCAAATGCCCGGGAGTTTTTCTTTATGCAGTGAAAATCAAATTTGTCAGATCAACAGGAACTGCATTCCAGCCCATTACTGATCCACCTGGGTACGTGTACTGAAAAGCGACTTTGTTATTTGCTCCAAGGCCAACAAGTAGCGGCCCACTCGGATTAAATGCGTAATCGAGCAAGTAACTGTTCCCGGCTTGGTAGACGCTCGAAGTGTAAGGGCTGTTTATTTCTGGTGTGTGGTCGTAGTTCCACGTTTCAGTAGCGGTCATCGAGGCAATGTTTATCTTGTACTTGCGAGCAACGCTGTAACTACGTGTTGTGCCGGCCGGTGTCTGAAAGGTGCTGCCCATTCCGTCATCAAAGAGCAGCAGTTCATTTTGTGGAGTGATTGAGACTGCGTGTTGTCCAATTGGCGCAGTGGTGTTTGGACCTAGATGGAGTGCGAATGCGCGTAGCGAGGGATAGTTGTACCAAGTCTTGGAACTGTCACCCAGGATCCACTTAATTTTTTGCGAGTCGTAGTCAATCGCAATTACAAAGTTTTCTCGACTGGAAACAATTAGTTCGTTGGTCGCTTTCCAATATGCTGTCGCATTGCAGTGGAACCAGTCGGATGTGCGAACAACGAATGTAGAAGGGTCATCGCCGCCTGCAATCATGGCGTCAGAAATAATCGTCGCCATGTTCCATGAATTAAGTACTGCACCCTTCGCGTCAACTTCAATGATGCAACTCATGTTGTCAGCAGCGGTTTGAGCTTCTATGAGCATTCCAGTTTTCCCGGGATCAATGTTGTGTTCGTTGATGTTTGTGTATCCGTATGAGTCGTACGAAGCGACAGTTGTGAGTACGCCATTGAGATCTGCACGAATAAGTTCATTGCCACTGCCCAAGTA
>DAIQPM010000069.1:0-5836 GCA_036787355.1 Acidimicrobiales bacterium | reverse complement strand
AATACACAACAACTTGCCCCTTCGTTGCACAAGAAGTATTTGCAGCTGGGTTCGTGGCACTCGTCGCCGTGGCGATTGGAAGCACGGCTGAAAGAAGACTGAAACTGAGAAGGATGAGACCCAGTCTTTTCTTCATTTTTGCCCCCAAATAATGAACTTTGACAAACAATAACCGAAAGTTAATTCACAATCGAGATGCTCAACTTTTGCAGACAATCCTGGCAGGACAGCCTTAAGTTGCCTATTTCAATCAGTGAGCTGCGGTTGGAGTCTCATCGTGCTGACCTAAGTGATGACGATCAATGTTTGCAAGTGTGTAAAACGCTATTGCCGCAACAAATACCATCAAAGAACCAAAGCGCAGTGCGAGGTCAAATCCATGGACGCTGGCTGCATTCTGAAGAGCAACTTTGCTCGTGTACTGGATTGTTGGGTGATGAAGCTGGCCAGCGATAAAAGCTGTTGCACTGGAAACGACAATTGTGTTTTGAATGGCTGTTCCAAAGGATCCACCAAGCTGCTGAGCGGTTGAAAGAACTGCAGAAGCTGCACCAGTGTCTTGTGGCTGAATGTTGAAAAGTGCCGTTGATGACACAGAGACGAAGACCATACCAATTCCTAATGCAGCAAGGATCATTGCGGGCATAACGTGGCCAAGGTATGAACTATCTGGCTTAATAAGTGAAAGATAGAAAAGCCCTGCACTACCCATGAGCGCACCAATAGTTGCCAGCAAGCGCGGACCATACTTTGGCAACAGTTTGCTAACTGACGCAGCCGAAACAATTACTGACATTGAGAACGGAAGAAAGAGAAGACCACTCTTTAGAGGGCTAAAGCCATGAATTCGCTGGAAGAAGAAAGTCATCCACAAGAACATTCCAAAGAGACCTAGTCCAACAAATAGCTGTGATGTGTACGCACCCGCACGAACACGATTTGTGAGAAGGCGAAGTGGAAGTAGAGGTTGCTTAATTCGACTTTCGAGAACGAAGAAGATAACAAGAAGTGCACCACCTAGTGCCATGTATGGCCAAGCTGAAGTTGATCCCCATCCATCGATTGCTGCTTTTGAAACGCCGTAGACAACGCTGAGCATTCCTGCAGTCGCAGTTAGTGCCCCAGGGACGTCGTAGTGAGGGTGACCTTCGACTTTTGACTCTTTGACATTTGGAATTGCTAGGAACAATGCGATGAGCGCCATTGGCGTATTTACGAACATGCACCAACGCCACGAGAGATACTGCGTAAGTAGTCCACCCGCGATTAAGCCAATTGCAGCTCCAACACCCGAGAGAGCACCGTACACAGCGAAAGCCTTCGCACGTTCTTTTGAATCAGTGAAAGTTACCGAAATGAGTGAAAGAGCTGCAGGTGACAAGAGTGCTCCGAACAAGCCCTGAAGAGCACGAGCACTGAAAAGCATCCCTTGGCTTTGGGCGAGGCCACCAAGTAGTGACGCGAAAGCGAACCCGAGAAGTCCAATGAGGAATGCTTTCTTTCTTCCCATGTAGTCACCGATACGACCACCGAGAAGCAAGAAGCCTCCAAATGTCAAAGTGTACGAAGTGACGGCCCACTGGTAGTCCTTGGGAGCAATGGAAAGTCCACCGAGTGACTTAGGTAGTGCTGCGTGAGGAAGAGCCACGTTAACAATGGAACTGTCAAGCACCACCATCAGTGTTGCGATTCCGATTACGACAAGTGCGAACCACCGTCTTGGATCTTGAGAATCAGCGTGAACAACATTATTGAAAGAGGAATTTGACATGGAAGTTTCCTTGATAGAGCCGTATCAATCTTAACTGCTTCAGCAGAATTTCTGACGCTTTAAATGCTGTGCGGTGTCAGCCAAATCGTTTTTGGCTCTGAAGCCATGATTGGGGCAATAGCTTCCATCATTCCAGTTTCAATTCGCCACGCCATGTAGGCAGCCTGATCTTCTTTCTTCTCCCACTTTTCGAGAAGCACAACTGTGTCTGGATTCTCTGCATCAGTGAATACCTCTACTGAAATGCAACCCTTGAAGGCGCGAGTACCACCGAGGCTATCGGCGAGTCCAGCGAGAAGAAATACTCCTGTTTCTGGCAGGCAGTTAAAAGTTAGGGTCATAGATTCCATGTGCAGCAGCTTTCTAATAAGTAGTTCTGTGACTTTTGTCTACTACAGAATTGAGTCGAGAGCTTCGTATCCCGTAGCAACTCTTTGCCACGGATAGTGAGCCTCCACTAATTCAGCAATTCGAAGGAGGTCGTAGTCACAGTAATGAGGCGCAGTGATCTGAATGCCAAAAGGAAGCCCCGTAGGTAGTGTCCCCATAGGGATGGAAATTGCTGGGTTACCAGTCACGTTCTGTACAGCAGTCGAATACACCTCTGGTGGCAGGCCAGTCACTTCGGCTCCTTCACTAAGTCGCCCATCGGCGAGCCAGCCTTCGCTTGCGACTGTTGGCGTTATCAAAAGAGCAGAGTTGCCAAGCAACTCGCTCAGTTGCCTCGAGTAGTCAAACCTGCGTCTGCGAGCTTCTTGATACTGATCAACTGTCACTTCAAGACCTACGCCGAGAAACTGTTGCGAAGACCTGTGAAAAAGGTGCATGTTCTCTTGCACCCACTGGCGACCTAGTGAAGCAACATGGTCACAAGGCGCAATCGTGAACCAATCAAGATCAGGCAGCCCTCCAGTGAAGAAATCGTCTGCATCTCGCCATTCGAGCGGAAGCTTCAATAGATCACTAAGGACTTGTGCTGCACTTTTCAGTGCACTGAGCACACCTGCTGGTAGTGGGCCGAGAGGTGACGTTCTCTCGGCGACAATTAATTTTGTGTAGGTATTTTGCTGAGCAGTTAGTTCACGGGCCATAGAGCGTCGCGGCGAGGAAGGGTCTCCAGCAACTGAGCCAATAATCACATCGAGAAGAAGCTTCAAGTCGTCAGTCGAGGTCGCAAACGGACCATCAGTTGACAGATCAATCCAATCAGGAATAGGCCAGCGTCCAACAAGTCCGTTCGTAGGCTTTATTCCAACGAGACCGCATAGCGATGAAGGGATTCGAATAGATCCCCCACCATCTGTGGCCGTTCCTATAGCTACTGCGCCAGATGCCACAAGGGCCGCTGAGCCACCGCTTGAGCCTCCGGTTGAATACTTTTGATTCCAAGGATTCGTGGTTGAACCGTTAAGCAAATTAGACGTGAAGCCTTCAATTGCGAATTCAGGCAAAGTCGTTTTTGCAATGCCTATTGCTCCCGCTTCAAAGAGTCGTTTTGGCACTACGCCATTCGCGGTGGCTGGCTTAACGTTGTCAAGAGCGACTGATCCCTTTTTAGTTGGATGACCTTTCCAGTCTTCCAAGTCCTTTATTGCGACAGGTAGCCCTCCGAGTGGACCATTTGCGTAATCCCCTCTATCAAAGTCATTTGCATCTTTTAGTGCAGATTCAAACGAGGATTCTGAAACAGCATTAAGTTCACTTGCTTCAAGTCGACGAATTGTTTCTTCAATGAGAGAGGTTGAAGTTAACTTTTTCTCTCTTATTGCATTTGCGAGCTGGCAAATCGGCCCGGGATTCTTTTGGCTCATTGGAACTACTTGCGGTTCTGCAACTCAGCAATCACAGCTTTTCCATTTGCTTTACCCTGAGTCATTTTCATTGCTTGGCCGACAAAGAACTGTGACAACTTGTCATCGCCGTCTTTGTATCGCTGCCATTCGTCTGGGTTCTTGGAAATAATGTCGTCAATGGTTGCGCCAAGTGAGTCTGAAGACATTTCCTCGAAGCCTTTTTCGGCTGCAATCTTTTTAGGATCTCCCCCACCTGCGAGTAGTTCACCGAGGACCACCTTTGACTGCGTTGCAGAGAGCTCACCTTTAGCTTCCATTAAAACAGTCTGAGTAAAGGCATCAGTTGTGAGGTTGCTCAATGTGTCGATACCGGCTGCCAGTTCGTTCGCTGCACGAGACACCGCAATCGCGATGTCTGCTCCAGCATCCGCTGCAGCGTTCACATACCCTTCAAGATCAAGGTCAATAACTACAACAACCGCGTCTTCTTGCGCCTTGGTCGCCCCTGGAATTCGCTCAAGCAACTTCGCCCTTCGAGCAGCAGGCATTGGAGGCAAGGCCGCACGAACGCGGTCTTGCCATGGCTGATCTGGAACGAGTTCAGTGAGGTCTGGTTCGCGGAAGTATCGGTAATCCTCAGCGTCTTCTTTTACTCGAAGCGTTGAAGTTTCTCCGAGTCCTTCATCCCAGTGGCGTGTTTCTTGGCGAACAGTGCCGCCTTCCAGAATTAGCTCAACCTGGCGAGCTGCCTCGTAGTCAATGGCACGCTGCAAGGATCGTAAAGAGTTAAGGTTCTTAATTTCACAACGCGTTCCTAATGGGTCACCAGTTTTTCGCACTGATACGTTGGCATCGAAACGCATTGATCCTTCTTCGAGCCTGCCGTCAGAAGCTCCAGTTGCAATAAGAATCCCTCGAAGCTCTTGGGCGTAGGCACGGGCTTGTTCTGAAGACCTGATGTCAGGACCAGAAACAATTTCTACGAGTGGAACGCCGCATCGGTTGTAGTCAACGAGTGAACGATCTGCACCAGCTAGGCGTCCCGAGCCTCCGAGGTGAGTTGACTTTCCAGTGTCTTCTTCCATGTGAGCACGCTCGATGGTCACTTGTGACCCATCAGGCAAGTTGAGGAATCCATTTGAGTTAATTGGAAGGTCGTACTGACTGATCTGATAGTCCTTGGACTGGTCAGGGTAGAAATAGTTCTTGCGGTGAAAGGTGCTTGGTGCAATTGTGCAATTGAGCGCCATTCCAATGCGCATTGCTAGCTCCACTGCATCTTTGTTGAGCACTGGAAGTGAACCGGGAAGTCCCAAGCAGATTGGACAGATGTTTGTATTTGGCTCTGATCCAAAGTGATTCTCGCAACCACAGAACAACTTTGACTTAGTGAGAAGTTCAGTGTGAACTTCCATTCCTACAACTAGTTCCCATCCTTCAGGCAACGTCATGACCTACCATCCGCAATCTCTAGAACTCGTGCTGCTGCGTAGAGTGATGCTTCGCTCCTACCCGGACCAAGCAACTGAACACCAATAGGGAGATTTTCTTCGCCCTTGCCAAATGAGACAGATACAGCAGGGTCGCCGGCCAGGTTGGTTGGAATTGTGAAAACGTCATTTAGATACATTTCCATAGGGTCTGACTTGGCACCGAACTTGAACGCCACGCCAGGCGTTGTTGCACCAATGAGCATGTCGGCCTGCGCATAAGCCTTTTTGAACGCATTAATGGTTAAGGTTCGAACCTTTAGGGCCTGACCGTAATACGCGTCGTAGTAGCCAGCGCTAAGAGCATATGTTCCAAGCATGATTCGACGCTTCACTTCAGCACCAAATCCTGCCGTTCGAGTTGCTTCCATCATCGCCGTTACGTCATCGCCATCAACGCGAAGACCAAATCTCACACCGTCAAAGCGAGCAAGGTTCGATGAGGCTTCTGCTGGGGCAATGAGGTAATACGCACTTAGTCCAAGTCGGAGCTCAGGAATTGAAAGTTCGACAATCTCTGCACCGGCTTCTTTCAGAACTGCGACAGCACCCATAACAGCGTTGACAACACTTTCATCTGCGCCTTCGTAGAGTTCTTTAACGAGACCAATGCGCTTTCCTGCTACTCCATCGTTTACATGGCTTGCGAGCGAAGGTGATGGTTCTGGAAGTGACGTTGAATCGAGTGGATCATGACCTGCGATTGCTTCAAGAAGCACTGCAGAATCCATCACGGTTTTAGAGAATGGACCAATTTGGTCGAGCGAGCTCGCGAACGCAAT
>DAIQPM010000068.1:0-5874 GCA_036787355.1 Acidimicrobiales bacterium | reverse complement strand
ACTGTCAACAGCTCAAAGCGAGTCAGTTTTATGCCCGTCACCGACTCCACATCGTTTAAGCGACTGAAAAGTCCTATGAAAGTCTCATCGTCAATTGGTTCACCATTGAGAGCAATACGCTCGTTAATTGCATGGAGATCGGGGCTGGTAAATGTCCCCACGCGAAGTCCCGTGGCGCCGAGGAGAGCACTGGTGAGCGTTGTGGTCGTTCCCTTGCCATTGGTACCAGTTATGTGAACCGTCGGATAATCATTCTGGGGATCAGCCAGCATGGCCAGCGTGTCAAAAATTGGTGCCAGCGTGGGCAGTTCTTGTCGATTTGGCGCAACGCGCTCAAAGTCAATGTGCGACTCCAGCCAGGTCAGAGCCTCAACGTACGACTCGAACTGCACTACTTAGCTCGCTCGACGGGTGCGCGTCGCCTTTCGCATTTCATATGTAGGAGCAGTCTTTTCGCGCACTGATTCTGCGGTGACTACACAGCGAAGAACATCCTTGCGACCTGGAACGTCATACATTGCTTCAAGCAGAACGCTTTCCAGAATTGATCTAAGACCACGAGCACCCGTGCCACGCTCGACCGCGAGGTCAGCAATTGCTTCGAGTGCTGGCTTTTCAATAACGAGCTCTACGTCGTCCATCGCCATCACCTGAGTGAACTGCTTAACGAGTGAGTTCTTTGGCTCAGTAAGAACATTGATGAGCATGTCTCTTGTGAGCTGTTGGACAGCGCCGACGATTGGCAGACGACCAATGAATTCAGGAATAAGCCCGAACTTCGTCAAGTCCTCTGGAAGCGCGTGACGGAACAGTTCTACGTCGCCAGCCTTCTTGCCCTCAACTGGAGCATTGAAGCCCATTGACTTCTTTCCGAGTCGACGCTCAATGATTTCTTCAAGACCCGAGAACGCACCACCACAGATGAACAAGATGTTTGCGGTGTCGATTGTGATGAATTCTTGGTGAGGGTGCTTGCGGCCACCTTGTGGTGGAACGCTTGCAACTGTTCCTTCAAGAATCTTAAGAAGGGCTTGTTGAACGCCTTCACCCGAAACATCTCGAGTGATTGATGGGTTCTCTGACTTGCGAGCAATCTTGTCGATTTCGTCAATGTAAATAATTCCACGTTCTGCGCGCTTCACATCAAAGTCCGCAGCAGAAAGAAGTTTTAGAAGAATGTTTTCGACGTCTTCACCAACGTATCCAGCTTCAGTGAGCGCAGTGGCGTCTGCAATAGCGAATGGAACATTGAGCATGCGAGCAAGCGTCTGTGCCAAGAACGTTTTTCCACAACCAGTTGGTCCAAGAAGAAGAACGTTTGACTTGGCGACTTCTACGTCGTCATCGTGAAGCGGTCCAGATTGAATTCGCTTGTAGTGGTTGTAGACCGCAACAGAAAGGATCTTCTTGGCGTCTTCTTGACCAATGACGAACTCATCGAGGAACGATGAAATCTCGCGAGGTGTGGGGAGATCTTCAAGTACTAGCTCAGGGCGGTCCCCGAACTCGTCAGCAATGATGTCATTGCAGAGGTCAATGCACTCATCGCAAATGTAGACACTGGGTCCAGCAATGAGCTTCTTAACCTGTTTTTGACCTTTAGCGCAGAAACTGCACTTAATAAGGTCGCTATTTTCGCCAAACTTTGCCACGGAAAACCTCCGACACGACCTCCGCCTTGTTCCATCCTAGGTGGTGAAGGGGCAAAAAAATGGTACCTAAGGACGCTTTGAGATCACTTCGTCAATGAGGCCGTATTCCACGGCTTGCGCTGCACTGATGATGAAGTCACGGTCGGTGTCTTTTGTAACCTTCTCAACACTTTGACCAGTGTCAGCAGCGAGCATCTCGTTGAGAGTGTCCTTCATGTGAAGAATCTCGCGAGCCTGAATTTCAATGTCAGTAGCTTGTCCACCAACGCCACCCCACGGTTGGTGCATCAGCACGCGTGAGTGCGGAAGTGCATAACGCTTACCCTTGGCGCCAGCACCTAGAAGTACTGCTGCAGCAGAAGCGGCCTGTCCGAAGCAGAACGTCGAAACGTCTGGCTTTACGTACTTCATTGTGTCGTAGATCGCAAAGAGTGCAGTGATCTCTCCACCAGGTGAGTTGATGTAAAGGTTGATGTCCTTGTCGGGGTCTTCAGATTCGAGGAACAACATCTGTGCACAGATGAGGTTGGCGATTGTGTCGTCAATGCCAGTTCCGATGAAAATGATGCGTTCTTTCAAAAGACGGCTGTAGAGATCGTAAGCGCGCTCGCCACGGTTTGATGTCTCGATAACTGTTGGTACGAGATAATTCATTGCTTTGAAGTGTTCGTTCACGCTTCTACCTTATGCGTCTAAGTCTTGACTTTGGTCAACCTTGAGAAGTTCACGGTCAATTTCCACGCCATCAGGGTCAACGAAGGTCACGTTGTCATTAAGCCAGCGAGAAGCCTTCATCTTGGCAACTTCGGCCTGGAAGGTGACAACACGTCCAGAGTCGCGCAGGTTTTGACGAAGGATCTCTGGCTTAGTGCTCATTGCTTCAGCTGTTGAGATGAGTTCTTCTTCGATTTCAGTCTCAGTTGGCTCAATCTTCTCAGCCTTAACGAGGGCACGAAGGGCGAGGTCAATTCGAACGGCACGCACTGCGTCAGCACGGAGCGTTGCAAGGAGATCGTCCGGAGACTGGTTTGTGATTTGCAAGAACTTCTCGAGGTCCAAGTTCTGCTGTGAAAGGCGGTGCCCGAGGTCGTGGAGTCGTTCGTTCGTTTCACTTGCAATGAGAAGGTCTGGAGCAAGCTCTTCAGGAACGAGGTCGCTCAGTGCGATGAGCACCGCGTCACGCTGAGACATTTGTGCTTCGACAATTTTCATGCGACGCATTTGCGAAATGATCTGCTCGCGCATCTCGTCAACGGTCTTCCATTCAGTGTTCTCTTCTACCCATGCGTCGTTGAGTTCTGGCATTACGCGCTCTTTGACTTGCTTCAGCTTGAGTTCGTAGGTTGCTGTGTCTTTAGTACCAGCAAATGATCCGTTGAGCTTCAAATCTTCGCCAGCCTTGAGGCCAACAATCAGTTCATCAACGCCTTCGGTGATTACGCCAGATCCGACTGTGTACATGTAGTCAGACATTTCAAATGGCTCGTCGTCAGAATTGATTTTCTGCATACGTACGTCCATAGTGACAAGGTCGTTGAGCGCGATTGGGCGATCAACATCACGAAGCTCTGCATCTGGTTCGCGGAAGCGGTCAATCTGCTTTAGAACTTCAGCGTCGGTTACGTTCGGCGAAGGAATCTCAACACGAAGGTCACGGTGTCCCTTGATGCTCGCTTCTGGTCGGACTTCTACTTCTGCTTCAAACTTGAGTGGACCAGATTCTTCGCCATCAGTGATGTTGATGTCTGGTTGTCCGATTGGGTCAGCCAATGTGTCTGACACAGCGTGAGCGTAGAAGTCTGGCATTGATTCACGAATTGCTTCTGCGCGTAGCGCTTCGATGCCACCGAGGTGAGCAATCAGAACGTTCTTAGGAACTTTGCCCTTGCGAAAACCTTTGATTGAGATCTGCTTAGACAGAGACTTGGCAGCAGCCTCCATGGCTTGATTCATTTCGGTCTCGTCGACCTCAACGGTGAGCTTGATTCGGTTGTTTTCTAGAGTTGATGAAGTTGCGCGCATAGGGATATAGAGCCTACCGGCTGAGAGCTAAATCTCTAAATCACAATGGGCATGGCCTGGCTAAAGGCTTGCGCCATGGCCTTATCGCCTCTAACGTCAGTCGCCGAAGCGTTAAGGAATGCCTCTGCGCCAATGCGCCCAGCGCAGCGCCGCCAAAAGAGGGCCACGGGAGTGGTTATCTCAAGAACTGGCTGCTCTTCAGTCATGTCAACTGCAATGCAGCGACCATCTACGACCTTGAACATCAGTAGTCGGCCAAGGCGGCCTATGAGGTTGATCTGAACAAGGGTCCCCTCTGGAGCCTTCATCTTCTTTCCCAAGATGTACGGCACTGCTCCTTCGAAACGGTTCACCACAACTTCTTCGCCGGTGCCGTGATCATCAGCGGGCTGTAAAAGCGCATCGCGGATGTCTTGCAAGTGAATCCACGAATCAAAGATGCGAGTTTCTTGAAATCTGAAGTAAGGCTTCTCGCCTTCAGGGCTCCATCCAACTTTGTCCCACGCCTCTTCATCAAGAGCGCGGAGCCTCTTCAGCGACGCCTTTGTAACAGTCGAAAACTTCTCCAGAACCTCACTGCCCGCTAGTTCGCGATTCGACTGAACGAAGGCTTCGTTTAGTTCTCCGATTTGATTTTTAACGTGAGCGGGCATCTCACCTTCAAATGCAGGAACCTCCCCACCTGAAAGTAGAAGTTCGAAACCAAGCAAGTGGCTAAGTATGTCCTTGACGGTCCAACCCGGGCAAGGGGTCAGTGCGTTGTATTCCTCGGGGCCGAGAGGTCGAACGAGACGCTCTATTTGCGTCCACGTATCTTCAAGTGAGTCAGTAATCCACTCGTACGCCACGGCTCTCCAATCGATCTCCTTGAAGCCTAGATACTGGTCGCTTTCAAGGCGAGTCATCTACAGCGTGTAACGTGGAGGTCTGCAGTTCACGGGAAGTAGCGCAGCTTGGTTAGCGCGCCTGGTTTGGGACCAGGAGGCCGGGGGTTCGAATCCCCCCTTCCCGACCATTAGAGACTCAACGAATTGATCGAGCCACTACTAACAGTGTGGCGAGCGAAAGATTGTACGAAGTAACGCTCACTGCAGTTGCCTTCATTGCTCCCGTACCCGGAATGCTCCACGTTATGAGCCCTCCATTTGCCTTTACTTGCGTGGCGCCACATTTTCCTGTTGCAACACCAGCACAATTACTCCAAACCTGAGCGGTGTGGCCGTTGACAATTTCAGTTGAAATCTTCGTATTGAATTCGAGGGGTCCATTGCATGTGCCTTGCGCTTTTTCGAAAACACTTATTCCCGGCAAGTTATTTCCAAACGTGCCTGATCCACCGAGAGCAAATACTCGAAGCGCACCGTCGTCACAAAGCGACGTGTCGCTCAAGGTGAAGTGCGTAAATTTAAATCCCGCGAAGTTTGCAGGGTCGTAAGTCTTGAATTTCATTGACGAACTGCTCTGATTCTCATTTAGTGCCAGTGAGAAAGTTGAGAGCGTATTCGAGGCAATCGCTCCAATTGGCTTTGAAGATGATCCACTGGTAATGAATACACCAAATGAAACATGTTGGTAATTCGTGACTCCACCACTTGTCACATACTGTTTCGAAGCATGTGGCTTCACACAAACACTGTTTAAGCCCGACATGTAATTGGTATTGGTGCTTATTCCGTAACAGAGTTGCGTTGAACTCTTATTTGAAAAAGTAAACACTTCATTAACTACACCTGTCCCAGGAATGTTTCCGACTGAGAACTGACAAGAAGTAGCTGTTTTTTGAGAGCCTTGGCCAACGCACGAGACGACATGGCCAAGCTGACCAGACCCGTTCCACGACCAAGTAACACTTGATGCTCCAGCGCTCGAGGTGAATGTGAGGCTTAGGAGAAGTATGGCTAAAAGTGTTTTTGTACGCATGCTGAAGACACTAAGTCGCCAGACGTCTCGCTACTGCCAGACCAAAGTCATTTACTTGGAAGCGAACAGTGGAAGTTTCGTTTTCCAGCCAGGAATGATCTTGCCCACAGGCGTTGCCAGCAAGTCTTCAAGGATTGAGCCATAAACGTCTCTGAAGTCTGTTGTCATGAGCATGTTTCCAGTTGAATCAAGCTGCGTGAGCGAAGGCTCATCACCAATGAATCCACCAACACCAGATTTTCCAACAACATAAACAGCGTTCGATGTTCCATGGTCGGTG
>DAIQPM010000067.1:0-5938 GCA_036787355.1 Acidimicrobiales bacterium | reverse complement strand
AAGTGCCCATTATGAATGGGACTACCGTGCATTCTTCATCCCTAATGCTCAGACTCCTTGGCCCTTCGACCGTGCACTTTCGAAGATGAATCTGGCTACAACGTTGACTGAAGAATGGGCCTACGTTCATTTCGCTGACGGCACCGCATTGTTATTCGATCTTGTTAAGGATCCAACATGGCGAACAACGAGTGATGATGCATCACTGCTCTACAAAGGAGCGAATGAACAGTTGCAATGGCGCCAAGAACACACTCGCCGTGAAATGACGGACATGCTTGTGGAACCTGGTCGACCTGGTCGTTGGCCTGAGGTTCCACAACTTGCCTAATGACCTTAAATTTATTTTTAAGTAGTTATTCATTCAGTCGAAGTAAATTTAAGTTTTTCTCAATCGTCACCCAGACTCGTCATTGATGACACCCTTTATTCACTTTGGATTCGTACTCTCACTGTGAGCAAACAACCTGTTTGTTCACATAGGAGGAAGTACGTGTTCGTTAAAAAACTTAAAGTAGTTATTGCCACTGGAATGCTGGCAAGCACACTTGCTGGGGTTGCCCTCACCAGTGGTGTCGCAAGCGCCTCATCTAAGTGGGCAATGTGCGCATCAGCAGCGTCATGTGGTGGTCAAGATGCACTTGTAGCCGCTGCAAAGGCTGAAGGCAGCCTTAACGTAATTACAATCCCGCTCAAGGGATGGGCAAATTACGGCACCATCATGAAGGACTTCACAAAGAAGTACGGCATCAAGATCAATGACGCCAACCCAGATGGCTCAAGTGCAAACGAAATTACCGCCATCGCACAGGGCAAGGGCCGTTCATCAGCTCCTGACGTTGTGGACGTTGGAACAAGCTACGCACTCAACAATCCAAAAGACTGGTCTCCATACAAGGTCGCAACATGGAATCAAATTCCAGCTGCAGCAAAAGATGCAAATGGCAACTGGTTTGACGACTACGGCGGCTACGTTGCGATTGGCTGTAACACAGCAAAGGTAACAAAGTGCCCAACATCACTCGCTCAACTCTCTGACCCAATGTACAAGGGTAAGGTTGGAATTAACGGAGACCCAACACAGGCCTCTGCGGCATTTGGTGCTGTTATGGCTGCTGCACTTGCAAATGGTGGCTCTTACTCAAACATCAAGCCTGGCGTTGACTTCTTTGCGAAGTTGAACAAGATTGGTAACTACGTTCCAGGCGGATCACCAGCAACTGCTGTGTCGGGTGCAACACCAATTCTTATTTGGTGGGATTACCTAAACACTCAGATCACTTCAACATTGAAGACCTGGAAGGTTGTTATTCCAACTGACGCTTCATACGCTGCCTACTATACCCAAGCAATTACCTACGACGCACCACACCCAGCAGCTGCTCGTCTTTGGGAAGAATACCTCTACTCAACTGAAGGTCAGAACTTGTTCCTTCAAGGTCAAGCTCGTCCAATTGAACTAGCCGCAATGACTAAAAATGGAACTGTTAACAAGACGTACCTCGCTGGGCTCCCAGCAGCACCTGCAGGTGATTTGACACTTCCATCGCTAAGTCAGCTCACCAATGCTGCTGCAGTTGTGTTAAAGAACTGGGCAACTGAAGTTTCATCAGGATCAGCCGGATAAGTACGCGTTAAGCAAAGAATCTGACACCATCATCTCTGAATTGAGTTCTGCCCGAATGATTGATGCTGGTGGTGTCGGTTACAAGTGGAACGCTGGGACACTCTTGCGAACATTTCGCAAGAGTGTCCCAGTCCTTCCTTTTCTGATGTATGTATTTTTTGTATTAGGTTTGCCAACAATTGTTATTACCGCATTGGCATTTAAGTCGGGCAATGGTCATTACACATTCTCAAACATCAAAGTGATTTTGAGCGGCGGTCAATACCGCGCTGGATTTGAAAACAGCTTGAAACTTGGCGTTGTGACCGCAATCATTCCTGGAATTATTGGAACACTTATCGCATATGCAATTGCATCATCAAAAAGTGGAGCACTTAAAAGGATTGTCGCCACAGCATCAGGTGTGCTTGCGAACTTTGGTGGAGTAAATCTTGCGTTTATGTTTGTAGCAACATTTGGAGCGGTAGGTCTTGCAACGACTTGGCTAAATGCGATTGGTCTTGACCCATGGAACTACGGTTTTAATATTTATAAGCTCTGGGGAGTGGCATTTGTCTACATGTATTTCCAGATTCCACTTATGGTGCTTGTAGTAACTCCTGCTCTCAATGGACTTCGACCTTCGTGGCGAGAAGCGGCTGAGGGGTTAGGAGCGTCACCCTGGCAATACTGGCGTCGAGTTGGAATCCCTGTGCTACTGCCTTCAGTGCTTGGATGCATGTTCCTCTTATTCGCAGGTGGTTTTTCTGCGTACGCGACAACCGAGGCACTAACTGGAGGGACAGTTGCTCTGACCCCAATTCAAATTGGCGCATACCTCAACGGAAATGTCATAGCGACTGAGCAAAACGTAGGTTATGCACTTGGATTTTCTATGATTATTGTTCTACTCATTGCAGTAATTGGCTATTCACTCTTGTTAAAGCGATCGTCAAAATGGCTACAGCTGTGAGAAGACTAAAGCCAGGTCGTGCAGTGCTTCTGCTGCTCTCACTGATTTATTTTGTGCTCCCTATCTATGCCTCACTGCAATTTTCTTTAGAAAACGTTCAAGGGGGCTTCACATGGAGTGCCATTAGGGCAATTCCAAGCCAACCAGGCCTAGCTGGTTCTGTCTGGCTATCTACGCGCATAGGAATAGTGACCATGATTATCTTGATGCTGCTCGTAGTTCCAACGGTAATTTACGTTCACTTACGACTGCCTGGGATGAAGCGGACCATGGAAATTATTACACTTCTTCCAATCGTCATTCCTCCGATTGTTCTTATTCTGGGCGTGCTTGATGCAACCCCGCTAGGGCTGAAGGCATCACCATATCTACTTTCCCTGGTGTATGTAGTTTTAGCTCTGCCATTTGTGTATCGCTCACTCGCTGCCGGACTTGATGCGCTTGATTTGCGCACCTTAGAAGAAGCAGCAAAGTCCCTTGGATCAGGAGCGCTACGAACAATTCGTTTTGTCATTCTTCCTAATTTGAGAAGTTCCCTACTTTCTGCGGTTGTGCTTTCTCTAGCTCTCGTGTTAGGTGAGTTCACAATGGCGAGCTTGGATCTTTGGCAGACACTTCCCGTGTGGATTGTGAACTTCTCGGGGAGTGACCCACATATTTCAACGGCGGTCGCCATGCTCTCACTTCTTGGAACTTGGGCACTTCTCGCCCTGGTTGTTTTCCTTGACCGCTCTCACTCACGCCGCTTAAGAAAAGGACTTGTTCAATGACAAATGCATTACGCGAAGGAACCGGCGTTCACCTCAACGGACTTGTTTGCCGCTTCGGCATGACCACCGCACTCGACGGTTTTTCACTAGACGTAGCACCAGGAGAATTTGTGGCGCTTCTAGGTCCATCGGGGTGCGGGAAAACAACAGCGCTACGAACACTGGCTGGATTCGAAACCCCCGCCGAAGGTCGAGTGATTGTAGGGGGAGTGGACATAACTTCTACTGCAGCGCAGAAACGCGATATGGGAATGGTTTTTCAAAGTTACTCACTATTTCCGAACATGAGTGCGATCGACAATGTAGCTTTTGGTCTGCAACTTCGACGAGTAAAGGGCACTGACCGAAAGAGGCGTGCGGGAGAGCTATTAGAACTCGTTGGTCTTAGCTCACACGCAACAAAGTATCCTCACCAGCTCTCTGGCGGCCAGCAACAGCGCGTAGCTCTTGCTAGGGCGATTGCTATTGAGCCCCAAGTTTTATTGCTTGACGAGCCACTTTCAGCATTAGACGCAAAAGTCCGCGCAGAGCTTCGAGACGAAATTCGCTTTCTTCAGCGCCGCCTGAACATCACGACGTTATTTGTAACCCACGACCAAGAAGAAGCACTCTCCATGGCTGATCGTGTTTGTGTCATGTCCAATGGAAAAGCGGAGCAGATCGCTGCTCCCGCTACGTTGTATTCGCGACCTAGTACTGCATTCGTGGCCGAGTTTGTTGGTGTGACGAGTCGGATTAAGGCAAGTCGTAGCGGAGAGCAAGTAGTTGTCTTTGACAAAAGTATCAAGATTCGTGATGATGCTGCTATCTCGTCAGTAAACGATGTGGATGTTCTTCTTCGCCCCGAAGACATCAGTGTTACTGCGAGCTCCACTGGGCTTGGAATCGTCACTCACACTAGCTTTCGCGGTGCTGACACCCGACTCGAAGTTGGAGTTGGTGGCGATACCGTTCGAGTTGACATTTCGAGCTCAATCTCTATTCAGTTTCCAGTCGGAGAACGAGTGAACCTTGAAGTCACTGCAAAAGACGTGCTGGTTAGCGCACGTCGCTAATTATCTACAGCTCCGTCATTCCGCCACCAAGCAGTGCTGGTAGTGCACTTGAGCGCATTCGCTTAAGCATTCTGTGAGTAACTGTTGCAGCAGCAGGGTGAATACCACCGTTTGCACGAACCTGATCTTGCCAAGCCTTCGTGCGCTTCTTTAGTACTTTCCCAGAATTAAGTTCCAGGCAGTCGAGTCGGTCGTTATTTACGTCAACGATGATTGAGTCACCGTTCTCTACAAGTGCAATAGGACCACCAAGCAACGCCTCTGGGGCTACGTGACCAATTACGAGACCAACAGACCCACCAGAGAAGCGCGCGTCGGTCATAAGGGCAATGGTGATTCCCTTTTTGCGACAAAGAGAAGTGATCTTTGAAGTGGGGTCGAGCATCTCGGGCATTCCTGGAGCGCCACGTGGGCCTTCGTAGCGAATAACGACCATGTCGTTGTCTGAGAAGTCATCGGGGTGTTCGTCAAGCGCTTTGATGAGGGAACGTTCCCCGTTAAATACTCGAGCTTTACCGGTGAAGATTCCGTCAACGATGCCACTTTCAACACCAGCGAGCTTCAAAATGGCTCCACCCTCTGGTGCGAGGTTTCCCCGAAGAAGTCGAAGACCACCAGTATTTTTGAATGGCTTTGCAACAGAGAAAATCACTTCATGGTCAGCGTCAGGAGGATTAAGTCGAGTGACTTGTTCTGAAAGAGTTTCTCCAGTGCAAGTGAGAGTGCTGCCATCTAGGAAACCAGCCTTAAGAAGTTCATTAACAACTGTTGGAAGACCACCAGACGCGTCAACGTCGACCATTGAGTATTCGCCAAAGGGACGCATATTGACAATCACTGGGAGTTTGTGAGATAGCTCATTGAATTCGTCTTGGCTTATGACGTCTTTCCAAAGATTAAGGCCAGCGGCACGAGCAATTTCCACGCTGTGCAGCATCACGTTGGTTGATCCACCCATTGCCATTGAAACAATTAGTGCATTACGAAGGGACTTCGCAGTAACAATGTCGCGGGGGCGAATGTTTCGACTAGTCATTTTCACGAGGCAGTCAACGAGCTCTTCTGGGAACTGATTAATACGTCGTGGGTCATCAGATGAAGGCGCGATCATGTGCAGCGGCTCTAAGCCAACAACGCCAATAAATGTCTGCATGGTGTTGTAGGTGAACATTCCACCGCAACTACCTTGTCCTGGACAAGCGTTAAGTGTTACTTCGTTGCGCGCTTCTTCGTCTGGGTCAGTTGCGAACTGGAACGCTGTGACGAGGTCAATGCGTTCGCCGGTACTTGGGCGAATTCCTGGCTTAATTGATCCGTCAGAAAGAATTACCGAAGGAACATTGTGCTCGAGAATCGCCGCAACTGTCCCAACTGGTGGTTTGTCACAAGCAACAACTGCAATAAAACCTTCGACCTGATTTGCTGCGAGGTGTGCTGAAGCTGAATCGTTTACGAGTTCTCGACCAATGAGTGAAAAACGCATCTGGGGAGTCCCGTTAAGTTGTCCGTCAGAAACTCCAACAGTGAATGCGGG
>DAIQPM010000007.1:4162-28830 GCA_036787355.1 Acidimicrobiales bacterium | reverse complement strand
GAGGTTCATTGGATAAGGGTCTGATGGGTTACCACCAGGCACGCGTCCTCTAGATGGTTTGATTGACGCAATGCCACAGGCGTAAGCAGGGTTTCGAAGCGAGCCGCCAATGTCATTTCCAAGTCCAATCGGGCTCATGCCAGATGAGATTGCTGCCGCTTCTCCACCAGAGGAACCTGCAGCAGTGACGCCGTAACGCCAAGGGTTGTGCGTATCACCGTGAAGCGCAGACTGGGTATTAATACGAAGTCCAAGGTCTGGCATGTTGGTGTGACCAAGTGCCACACCACCAGCTTCAAGCATGCGTTCAACGACTGGAGCGTTACCACTAACAACGTTGTCCTTCAGCGCAACAGAGCCTTGCGTTGTGGCGTGTCCCGCAAGGTCCAGATTCACCTTCACCGTGAAGGGAACACCGTGAAGCGCACCGAGCGGTGCACCACTCTTCTGCACAGCGTCAGCGGCGTCAGCGTTTCGTCGAACGTCGTCAGGATAAATTTCAACGATTGCGTTAATTGATTTGTTGACGTCTTCAATCCGACCAAGATGCGATTCAATTACGTCACGTGATGTTGTCTCGCCACTCTTGATTTTTTTAGCGAGTGTTGTTGCCGATTCTTGCCAGAGTTCTTTAGACATGATTTCTCCCCATCGTTTCTAAACGCAGTTTGTCACAAATGTCGCGGAATTTTTTAGTGCAAGTGATACACGAGGGCAGAAGCGACCGCTGCGCTCACCACCACCACGGGAAAAGGCATCTTGGCAAGGAGTGCAGCTAAGGCCACACCAACACCCGCTAAGCGGTGGTCAATAACAATGTGCGTCTTTATGACCAAACCCTGGGCCACGATCAAAGCGCTGAGCAATGAAATGGGAATGAGTGCGTTGATGCGTTGCAGTCTCGGGTGTGAGAGCCACGTTTCTGGAATGTAGTGGCCAAGCAATTTGATTGCGAAACAAAAAACACTGGTGCCAAGTAACACGGCCCACATCATTGACTGACTCATACTTCTCGCCACCCAAATGCAATCGCCACGAGTACCGACATAATGATTGGAAGTCCCGCCGGGAGCCACGAAGTAATCGCCAGCGCGAAGATCATTGACGCAACTGCAACTAGTCGCAAGAAATTCGTTTGCAGTCGTGGCCACAAGAGCCCGAGGTATGCCGCCGGAACTGCAGCATCGAGTCCGAAGGACGCCGGATCACCCAGGGCCTTGGCACCAAGAGCACCGAGCAACGTGAAAATGTTCCAAAAAATAAAAACGCCGAGACCCGTCAGCCAGAAACCCGTGCGCATTGCTTCAGTGCCGCGAGGAGTTTGCGCGAGAGCAACACCGGTTGACTCGTCAATGGTGACGTGAGCTGCTGCGATCTTTTTTAGACCTCGCACCTTCAGAAGTGGCGACATTTGCATTCCGTACAGCGCGTTCCTAGTGCTGAGCAGTGTGGCAGCGGCTACGACACTGAGTCCTGCTCCTCCGGCTGCGACCACGCCAACGGCTGCGAACTGGCTCGCCCCGGTAAAGGTGAGCAAGGAGAAGAGGCAGGTTTGGAGAACTGAGAAATGGGCTGCAATGCTCGCGGCGCCAAAGGCCACACCGTAGGCGCCGACCGTTATCGAAACCGAGAGCGAGTCTCGAAAGGTGTCGCGAGGGAACTTGGCCATGAGTCATTTTACTCAAATGTCAATTAATGCTTAATTTCAAGGCACTAGGCACTCTTTAGCGAGCCGTACTACTGTGGGAGCAGACACGACAAAGGAGAAACCAGTGTTGTTAGGTAACGTTTTTGGACCAGACCTTGTGGTCGTAATAGTTGTAGTAGCAGTACTTGTCTTCGGTGGTTCAGCAATTCCAAAGCTCGCTCGCAATCTTGGCCAGGCTAAGAACGAGTTTGAAAAAGGTCTTAAAGCTGCAAAAACCGAAGCAACCGACACCACTGAGCCAAAGTCTCCAGAGGCCGGTCAGTAACACAACAAATGACCAGCGCTTTTAGCCTTGGTCATTGACCAAACATTCAAAATAGTCACTAAGGTTTAGCCGTGGAATCTACTGCCCTGCCCCCACAGGATGCACCGATTCGCAAGCGTCGTACACGTCGCCTGCGTTTAATCGCTGCGCTCCCGATCGCTGCACTCACCCTTGCGGGTTGCACTCTGCCTAAGTTTGGTGCCGTCGCTGGCGACACCACAACTTCTCAGTCAGTGTTTCATCTCTGGCAGTGGTTCTCTGTGCTTGCAGCCATCATTGGTGGATTCACCTTCGCCCTGATTCTCTGGGCAGCATTTCGCTACCGTCGCACATCAGATGATGTAATTCCTCGCCAGGTGCAGTACCACCTACCTGCTGAAGTGCTCTACACCATCATTCCAATTCTTGTAATTATTGGACTCTTCGCCGCAACGCTCGTTGTCGAAAACAAAGTGGTAGCGAACCCTAAGGCCCCCGTCACCGTTGATGTACTTGCGTTCCAATGGGGATGGAAGTTCACGTACCCAGGTTCCTACGCACTGGTCTACGGTCAAACTACGCAGTCGCCTGAAATGGTCATCCCAGCTGGTGAAAACGTACACATCAACCTTCGCTCTTCGGACGTAATTCACGGTTTCTACGTGCACGACTTCAACTTCTCTCGATTCGCTCAACCTGGAATCTTGAATGAATTCACTTTCAATGCAACCAAGACCGGAACATTCTTCGGACAGTGCACCCAGCTCTGTGGTCTCTACCACTCACTGATGTTCTTTAGGGTAAAAGTTGTAACGCCTGCGGCATATCAAGTCTGGCTAAAAAGTTTCAACACGCCAGCCGGAATTGCTGCGTATAACGCCGCAACGAATGCATCTTCGCAACAAACGTCATCACACGTCGGCACCAAGCCGACTTCTAGTAGTGGAGCTAACTAATGACTGATGTTTTAAATCCAACCCACGTTCACCAAGAAGACCACGGTCACGAAGAGCATCACGGACCAACTGGAATCCTCAAGTGGATGACCACCACTGACCACAAGGTCATTGGAATGTCGTACACCATCACTGCGGTGATGATGCTCGTCATTGGTGGTCTCTTTGCTGAGATCATTCGTGCCCAGCTCGCATCACCAAACTCTGGACTTGTTTCACTAGCTCAGTACAACGAGCTATTCACAATGCATGGTTCAGTAATGATCTACTTGTTCGCTGGTCCATTCGCCTTCGGTGCGCTCGCTAACTTCCTTGTTCCAATTCAAATTGGTGCACCAGACATGGCGTTCCCACGACTAAACGCACTGTCGTACTGGTTGTACCTCACCGGATGCCTCACTATGTTGTCGGGCTTCTTTACTTCTGGTGGAGCTGCAAACTTCGGATGGGTGGGATACGCACCGCTCTCTAACTCAATGAACTCACCAGGAGCAGGAGCCGACCTTTGGATTGGTGCTCTTCTTCTTACTGGATTCTCTGCAATCTTCACCGGAGTAAACCTCACGGCCACAATCTTCTATCTACGTGCTCCTGGAATGACCATGTTCCGCATGCCAATCTTCACCTGGAACATGCTCGTAACTGGAATCTTGATTCTTCTCGCGTTCCCCGTTCTTACTGCTGGGCTCATCATGTTGTACTGCGACCGTCACTTTGGAACGCACATCTTCTCGGTCGCCGGTGGTGGTGTGCCCGTTCTGTGGCAACACATCTTCTGGTTCTGGGGTCACCCTGAGGTGTACATCTTGGCGTTGCCATTCTTTGGAATGGTTTCAGAAATTATTCCAGTGTTCTCAAAAAAGCCAACGTTTGGTTACAAGGGGATGATTTTCGCAACACTCACCATCGCTGCACTGTCACTTGGTGTGTGGGCTCACCACATGTTCACCACCGGTGTTGTTTTGTTGCCATTCTTCTCAGCCATGAGTCTGCTCATTGCTGTTCCAACCGGAATCAAGATGTTCAACTGGATCGGATCAATGTGGCGTGGCCAAGTGTGGTTCTCGACCGCAATGTTGATGGCCATTGGATTCGTAATTACATTCCTCATTGGTGGAATCACTGGTATCTACCTCGCAAGTCCACCACTTGACTTCTTCACTCACGACACCTACTTCATCGTTGCTCACTTCCACTCAGTGGTGATGGCCCTCGTACTAGGTGCCATGGGAGGCCTCTACTACTGGGGTCCAAAGATGACTGGCTACTTGCTTAACGAAAAAATCGGTAAGTCACAGTTCTGGTTCCTTTTCATTGGTACACAGGTATTTACCTTCCCTCAGTACCTCCTGGGTCTTCGCGGAATGCCACGTCGCATGGCGGTCTACCCACACGACCCGCAGTGGCAGTTCCTTAATCAGCTGAGCACCTTGGGTGCTGTGTTGATTGGCATCTCGACAATTCTCTTCGTAGTGAATGTTGCAGTTAGCTGGAAGAAGTACCCAGCTGGAGACAACCCATGGGATGGACACACACTTGAGTGGTTCACTACTTCACCACCACCTCACCACAACTTCTACCGTCTGCCAAAGATTCGCTCCGAGCGTCCGACCTGGGACTACAACCACCCAGAGCACAAGGCGCTAGCTCACGGTCACAACAATGACGGTGTGAACGCCTAATGAAGACCGAATCAAGAATTCTTCTTTCACTCGGCTTGTTCTTTGGCATCATGTGTGCCGTCTACTGGCGATGGAGTGTAGAAAACGCCGGTGGCGTAATGATGTTCGCTGGAATGTTGCTCTGCTTCTTACCGGGCAGCTACTACTTTTGGTGGAGCCGTCGCATGAAGGAGCGTCCAGAAGACAATCCGAACGCCACCCAAGAGGAGGGTGCTGGCTTCATTGGAACCTTCCCAGGCAGTTCCATTTGGCCTTTCGTTCTTGGAATGGGCGCATTCTTCTCAGTGCTTGCTCTCGTGTTTGGAATCTGGTTCTTGCTGCCAGGACTTTTCCTTGGCGGATGGGCCGTTTTGGGTGGCTCTGGTGAAGGTCGCCGAGGCGGAAAGCACTGATTTTTTAGCTCAATGCCCCCGGGGAAACCCGGGGGCATTTTTCATTTCAAAAGTTCCTAAAACCTAAGCCATTATTGGACGTTTGCTGATTTGGTCTGCAGCCAAATTGCCTAGTATGGAACGAAAGCAACACCGTCCCCCAAGGAGTAGTGGTGGCAGTTATTGAAAGTTCAACGGATGTAGTTCTCGGCGGAGTTCGTGGAGGACCCGCTGTTAAAACACTTCGACAAGATCGCTGGTGGTTACAGCCAGTCGTTACTGTTTCGATTCTCACAGCATTCGTTGTGTATTCGACATGGTCAGCATTTAACCCACACAACTATTACGTGGGCGCAATGATGCACCGTGACCTGATCAGTCCATTCTTCTCACCATGCCTCGCATCAAGTTGCGTTGCCGGATCAAAGATTGGCTTCGCACTGAGTGGCTGGTCACTATCACCTGCGTTCTTGATTCTTATCTTCCCTCTCGGGTTCCGACTCACCTGTTACTACTACCGACGTAGTTACTACCGTGCGTTCTGGTGGTCACCACCAGCCTGTGCAGTTTCAGATGGTCACAAGAAGTACACCGGTGAAACTCGCTTCCCACTTCTTATGCAGAACGCTCACCGCTACTTCTTCTACTTCGGAATTGTTTTCAACTGCTTACTGACCTACGACGCACTACGTTCGTTCCACCAGCCAGGCGTTGGCTTTGGCGTAACACTCGGAACAATTGTTCTCACCGTGAACGCAACACTGCTGTGGCTCTACTCACTTAGCTGTCACGCATGTCGCCACCTCTGTGGTGGATCACTCAAGACATTCTCGAACCACCCAGTTCGTCACCGTTTGTGGAAGTTCATTACTCCACTCAACGAAAACCACATGAAGTTCGCATGGGCCTCACTGATCTTCGTTGCCCTTACTGACGTCTTTGTGCGACTCGTTGCATCAGGCGCTATTACCGACTTCCGTCTCTTCTAAGGATTATTTGTGAGTAACTACGAACACCACGATTACGACGTCCTCATTATCGGTGCCGGTGGCGCTGGACTGCGTGCCGCCATTGAAGCCAAACAGCGCGGACTAAAGGTCGCGATCATCACCAAGTCACTGCTTGGAAAAGCACACACCGTTATGGCCGAAGGTGGCATGGCTGCCGCCATGGGAAACGTGTACGAAGAAGACAACTGGATGGTTCACTTCCGTGACACCATGCGCGGAGGAAAGTACCTCAACAACTACCGCATGGCAGAACTTCACGCGAAAGAAGCTCCAGAGCGCGTTCTTGAACTCGAACAATGGGGCGCACTCTTTGACCGCACCAAAGACGGAAAGATCTTGCAACGTGACTTCGGTGGTCACCGCTACGCACGACTCGCCCACACAGGTGACCGTACTGGTCTAGAACTCATTCGTACACTGCAGCAAAAAGTTGTTTCTATGGGCACCGACGTGTTCATGGAAGTAAAGGTATTGAAGCTCGTGCACGACGACGCTGGTCGCGTGGCTGGCTGTGTTGCCTACCACCGTGCCAGTGGTGAGTTTGTAACCTTCGCTGCAAAAGCAGTCATCCTCGCAACTGGAGGCGCTGGAAAGTCTTGGAAGTTCACGTCGAACTCGTGGGAAGGAACCGGAGACGGACACGCCATGGCTCTATGGGCTGGCGCCAAGTTGATCGACATGGAATGCATCCAGTTCCACCCAACCGGAATGGTGTGGCCACTCAGTGTTCGAGGAATTCTCGTAACTGAAGGTGTTCGTGGAGACGGTGGAGTGCTTCGCAACTCACTAGGTGAGCGCTTCATGTTCAACTACGTCGCTCCTATGTTCCGCGCTGAAACTGCTGAAACTGAAGAAGAGGGCGACCTTTGGTACGACGACCACAATGCCGGTCGTCGCCCGCCAGAACTTCTTCCACGTGACGAAGTGGCTCGCGCCATTAACACTGAAGTGAAGGCTGGACGAGGAGGGCCACACGGTGGAGTATTCCTCGACATTGCAAGTCGCCGATCAGCTGAATTTATTCGCCGTCGCCTGCCTTCGATGTACCACCAGTTCATGGAATTGGCTGGTGTTGACATCACTCGTGAGGCAATGGAAATCGGACCAACCTGTCACTACATCATGGGTGGCGTGCAAGTAGATGCAGACACTGCAGCTACCGCGGCCCCTGGTCTCTTTGCCGCTGGCGAAGTGGCGGGTGGAATGCACGGAGCCAACCGACTCGGTGGAAACTCACTTAGTGACCTCATTGTCTTTGGAAAGCGCGCCGGTGCTGGTGCTGCTGACTACGTACTAAGTGGCCAGGCTGCAACATCACTCAACCAAGGCGCCGTCGACGCTGCGATCAAGGAAGCACTTGCTCCGTTTGAGCGCACTGAAGGCGAGAACCCGTACACCATCCAGCACGACCTACAAGAAATGATGCAGGCCAATGTTGGAATCATCCGTACACAGAGCGAACTCGACTTTGCTCTAGCTGAACTAGAAAAGTTCACTGAGCGTGTGAAGAACATCGCCGTTAAGGGTGGACGCGCTTACAACCCAGGCTGGAACCTCACTACTGACCTGCCTGCCATGCTCGCGGTCTGCAAGACCGTGGCGATGGGCGCCTCACTTCGCAAGGAGTCACGCGGTGGTCACACTCGTGAAGACTTCCCAGCTGCCAGTGAGGAATTCTCGAAGTTCAACTTGGCCCACTCATCAAATGGTGGAAACTGGGACAGCCCAATCGAAACTACCGAGTCACCGCTTCTACCTATCCCACAAGAACTAAAAGCTCTGCTTGAGGAGGCCCACTAATGGCTGATGTAACAATGAAGATTTGGCGCGGTGACGCGTCAGGTGGAGAGTTTCAGAACTACACGATTGAGCAGAACGACAACGAAGTAGTCCTCGACGTTATTCACCGTATTCAAGCAACTGAAGCTCCAGACCTCGCGTGCCGTTGGAACTGCAAGGCCGGTAAGTGTGGATCATGTTCAGTTGAAATCAACGGTAAGCCTCGTCTTATGTGCATGACACGTATGGACACGCTTCCTGAGGGACCAGTAACGGTTACTCCTATGAAGACGTTCCCGATCATTCGTGACCTTGTGACTGACGTGTCGTTTAACTACGCCATGGCCGCCAAGATTCCAGCCCTGCTTCCTAAGCCAATGCCTGAAGGCGGCTACCGCTTGATGCAAGAAGACGTAGAGCGAAGCCAAGAGTTTCGCAAGTGCATCGAGTGCTTCCTCTGCCAGGACGTTTGCCACGTAATTCGTGACCACGAAGACAACAAGGCCAACTACGCCGGTCCACGTTTCTTCATTCGCATTGCCGAGTTGGAGATGAACCCTCTCGACACGAATGACCGTCGTGAATTCGTTCGCGAAGACATGGGACTCGGCTACTGCAACATCACTAAGTGCTGCACCGAGGTGTGCCCTGAGGGTATTCACATCACGGACAATGCAATCATCCCGCTAAAGGAACGTGTTGTTGCTGCGAACTATGACCCAGTTGCATGGTTGGGCCGAAAGATCCGTCGCCAGACCAAGAAGACCTCAGCTGAGGCCGCTGTCCAGCCAGCACCATAAGTCGTGGCTGAATTTCTCTCGAGTGATTGGTTCGAGAGTCTTAACGAATCATTGAAGAAGGCCGGACCTGTGCCGTTCGAAGCTTCTGGATCAACCTACCGAGTCGTTCTTGAATTCGACGACTCACCAAACACAGTTCCTCACGCCATGACGTTCACCATGACGTCTGATGGTGCTTCAGTTGACCCAGGAGATCACTTGATGGCTGATGCACTTCTTCGTCTCACCTACAGTGACGCAACAGCACTCAGTGGTGGAACGTTTGACAGCTCGGCTGCCATTCGTGAAGGCCGAGTCAAAGTTCGTGGAGACATCAACAAAATTGTCCCCCTACTCAGCTGGCTGCAGGCTTCACACCCTCTGAGTCAGTAAATTCTTCCGCAAGTCGCTCTGTATTCTGCGGCGATTACATTGCCCAGAATTGCTGAGACTGCCAGCTGTCACGAAAAATTCACTCGCAAAGTAGCCATTTTTAAGAGGTTTCACATACTTTTCTAAAGTTGCTTTGCTAAAAAATGCGTAGGCCAGTTTGGTCGAAATTGATTGGAGTCAAATGAAGAAGAACCTCCTAAAGGTCGCAGCCGTAGCACTTACAAGTGCAACTGTTGTACTTGGTACTGCCTCAGTAGTTTTCGCTGACACAGGTGCAGGAACAAACCCTGGAACACACGCTGGCAGCAAGAAGGGTACCGGAACTGGTGCTAACGCTGGCAGCAAAAAAGGTACTGGTGCTGGCAAGAATGCTGGCAGCAAAGCCGGTAGTCACGGTGGCAAGGGAACCCACACCGGAACACACGGTGCTGGAAAGCACGGTGGAGCAACAACTACAACTGTTGCTGGTTAATTACTAGATAATAAAAAACACCCCTCGGCAGCAATGCCGAGGGGTGTTTTTTATTTGATTGATTAGATAAGTCCGAGCTTCTTAACGTCGTCGCGCTCACCAAGTAGTTCATCAGTCGTGATCTTGATGCGGTCCTTTGCAAAGTCATCGAGGTTAAAACCTTCCTTGACCTTCCATGAACCCTTGCCATCGGCCTGAATTGGGAATCCGAAGGTGAGTCCCTCTGGCACTCCGTACTCACCATTTGAAGTAACGGCAACTGAAACACAGTCGTCAGCGGCGGTTGGAGTTGTCAGGCTCACTACGGTGTCGATTGCGGCGTTCGCAGCAGAAGCTGCAGAGCTGAGTCCACGAGCTTCAATGATCGCTGCTCCACGCTTTTGCACGGTGGTGATGAAGTCGCCCTGGAGCCAAGCGCTGTCAGTAATTACTGAAGGAACGGCTTTAGCGTCCACAGTGGTGTTGGCGAAGTCTGGGAACTGTGTAGCTGAGTGGTTGCCCCAAATAGCGAGGTTCTTAACACCAGCAACCGAAACGCCAGCCTTCTTAGCAATCTGCGTCTCAGCACGGTTCTGGTCCAGACGTGTCATTGCGAACCAGCGGTCTGCAGGAATTTCTGGAGCGTTAGAGCGTGCAATGAGGCAGTTTGTGTTGCAAGGGTTTCCAACTACAAGAACGCGGACATCTGAGGCTGCGTTCTTGGCAATGGCTTGACCCTGAGGCTTAAAGATGCCACCGTTCACGTTTAGAAGGTCTGCGCGCTCCATGCCAGCCTTACGTGGGATTGAACCAACGAGCAGAGCCCAGTTGGTGTTCGTGAATGCGTGGTCGAGACTTGACGTTGCTTCAATTCCTGCAAGGAGCGGGAATGCGCAGTCGTCGAGTTCCATGACAACACCTTCGAGTGCCTTCATGGCTGGTTCGATTTCGAGAAGTCGTAGAACGACTGGCTGGTCTGGTCCTAGAAGTTGTCCTGAAGCGATGCGAAACAACAATTGGTAGCCAATTTGTCCAGCAGCACCCGTGACGGTTACGTGTAGTGGGGATTTCATTATTTTCCTTACTGTTCTAACTAAAGAGATCAACAATTACTGATGCGAATTCAGAGCACTTAACTTCAGTGGCCCGCACCATCCTACGAGATTTTGAATAATCCAAACACGGGTCGTTGCCCTACAACACCTATGAAAACAAGGCGTTATGGATCTCTCTGGTGGCCGTGGAACGGTTCAAAGTGTAGAAGTGAAGACCTGGCGCTCCGGCCTCTAAAAGGCCTTCACAAAGCTCTGTGGCGGCCCTGATTCCTTCTTGGCGAACAGCGTCTGGACCACCGTTTGCATGGGCGTCTTCGAGTCTCTTGACGAGCGCCGATGGCACTTCCGAGCCCATCTTTGACATTCGCTCAATGCTCGCCAGTGACGTCACTGGCATGATGCCTGGAAGCACTGGCTTATTGACATCGAGCGCCCCAAGTTCGCTCACCAGGCCTGACCACTCTCCTACTTCGAAGAGAAGTTGCGTTACCGCAAAGTCAGCGAGCTGCATTTTTTGTGCCAGATACTTTCGATCACTCGCCATGTCTGGAGACCTCGGGTGGCCCTGCGGGTGAGCTGCCACACCGATTGAAAAACCACCAACCTCACGGGCAAGTTCTACGAGGTCAAGTGCGTGCGTGAATTCTGATGCCACGAGTGCTGGGTCATCTGGAATGTCGCCACCCAGGGCCATTACATTTTCAACACCTTCGTCCTTGTAGTTACCAAGAATTTCACGCATTTCGTTTTTGCTGTGACCAACACAAATGAGGTGAGCCATAGCCGACGTTCCACCAGTCTTTTCAATCTGGGTAACGAGGTCGAAGGTGCGCTGGCGTGATTCGCGACCACCACGGTAGGTGACGGAAACAAAAGAGGGATTTAGATCTTCGAGTTCGCGAAGCGTTGTAGAAAGCTGAGCGCTCTCAGCGTCAGACTTTGGTGGAAAATACTCGAATGAACGAGTAATACCCTTCGCTAATAAAGCATCAATGCGCACGGACTATTCGCGACCGAAATCATCTTCGAGGCGAACAATGTCGTCTTCTCCGAAGTACGAACCATGCTGCACTTCAATAAACACAACTTGCTTGTCAGTCCTATTTTCGCAGCGATGCGCTTGACCTAGTTTCACGTCAATACTTTCACCTTCAGAAACTTGGTACTCAACTTCGTCCAGTATCACCGTCGCGGTTCCTTGAACTACGAACCAGTGCTCAGCACGCCTAGAGTGCTTTTGATAGCTCAGACGCTTACCCGGTTCAACAACAATTCGCTTGACCTTGTGATCAAAGGCAGTCTCGTCGAGCACCGTGAAGTTACCCCACGGCCTCTTGTCGAACTCTCGCCCGTATTGGTCTTTTTCAGTCATCGAATCTTCTCCGCAGCTAGAACGGCGTTACGTAACAGCATTGCACGAGTCATTGGTCCAACGCCACCGATACGTGGAGTTATCCAACCAGCAACGCTGGCAACGTCTTCATTCACGTCACTCATGAGCTTCTTGCCCGACCAGCTGGTACCAGCGCCCACAACTGCTGCCCCGGGCTTCACCATGTCTGGAGTGACTAGTCCTGCAACACCGGCCGCCGCCACAATGACGTCAGCGGTTTTAACAATTGCCGCCATGTCTTCTACCCCAGTGTGCACCACAGTCACTGCAGCATTGCATCCTGGGCGGCGCATGGCAAGAAGAAGAGAGAGCGGGCGGCCAATAGTGAGGCCACGACCAATGACGACCACGTGCTTTCCTTCGACTGGAACTTTGTGAGCCATGAGTAGCTCAACTATTCCAGCTGGGGTGCACGGCAGTGGACCGGGTGCTCCCATAACGAGGCGTCCGAGATTTACTGGGTGAAGACCGTCGACGTCCTTGTCTGGGTTAATGCGAAGGAGAATTTGCTCTTCGTTGATGCCAGCGGGCATTGGAAGTTGCACGAGAATTGAGTGGACATTTGTGTCGGCATTAAATCGGTCAATAACTTTTTCAACGTCGGACTGGGTCGCAGTCGACGGCAAGTGTTCGTGAAATGAGGTGATGCCGATTTCTTCACAGTCCGCGTGCTTCATCGAAACGTACTTGGCACTCGGGCCGTCGTCTCCGACAAGCACTGTTCCAAGCCCTACGCTTCGACCTGCGGCCTTCAGTCGAGACACACGGTCAGCAAGCTCCATCTTGATGCGACCAGCTAGGCGCTCTCCATCAAGTAGTTCAGCTGACATGGGACTCCTAATGACGGAAGTGACGCTCACCGGTGAGCATCATTACGATACCGGCTGCATTCGCCGCATCAATAACTTCCTGGTCTCGTACGGATCCTCCGGGCTGGACCACGCTGGTTACCCCCACGCTCGTGAGTGACTCGAGGCCGTCGGCGAAGGGGAAGAAGGCGTCTGAAGCTGCTGCGCCACCTACTGAAAGGTCGCCCGCTTTCTGCGAAGCAATGTTTGCTGAGAACACGCGCGATTGCTGTCCCGCACCAATTCCAACTGCGACACCGTCTCTGGCAATGACAATTGCGTTTGAAGTCGTTCGTGCACAAACTCGCCACGCAATAACGAGGTCTTCCAGTTGCTGGGGGGTTGGCTTCTTTTCAGTGACGCACTTCCACTCACTCGGTGGCACCAGTAACTCGTCAGCATTCTGCACAAGTGCAGTGTCTCCAAAGGTTCGAATCGATAGGCCAAGTGGTTCAGGAGCAGGAGCACTAAGAAGTCGCGTTGCTTTTCGTCTTGAAACAAGTGTCGTGATTGCGTCATCGCTGAAACTTGAAGCAATGATGACGTCAGCCTGGGGGCCACTCGCAATAAGAGTCGCTAGTTCATTATCCAGGTTGCCAGCAATTGCGACAATGCCACCAAAGGCACTCTGCGGGTCGGCCGCGAGTGCTTTGTTGAACGCATCAGCGAGTGAGTCACCCACTGCAGCACCTGAAGCATTCGCGTGCTTAATGATGGCAACCGCACTCTTTGTTGGTGCGTCGTGTTGTAGTTCGTGAACAAGGCGCCATGCAGCGTCGGCGTCAAAGAGGTTTAGATACGAAAGTGCAGTTCCAGCGTGTTGAACAACGCCGTCCCACCACGGTGTCGATCCACTGACACGGTAACGAGCACCGATCTGGTGAGGATTCTCTCCGTAGCGAACCGTTTCAGCGCGTTCGAGCGAGATGTGCAGCGTCTGGGGCACGACAGCATCGACGTCACTTGGTGTAGTTCCAATTTCTCCACCACCGTCAAGCCACGCAACAATTTCACCGTCATACGTAGCGGTGTGAGCGAAAGCAGCACGAGCGAGTGCGTGACGGGTAGCGTCAGAAAGTTTTCCGTTCTCTTGGAGCTCTTTAAGTACATCTTCATACTGAGAAGGACTTGTAACGATTCCTACGTGCTTGTGATTCTTCGCCGCTGCACGAACCATTGTTGGTCCACCTACGTCAATGAGTTCAATCGAAGGGTTAGAACTGAATGGGTAGAGGTTGCAAACAACAATGTCGATAGCGTCGATCTTGTGTTCACTCAGTGCTTCAACGTGTGACGACTTTGAGCGATCGGCCAGGATTCCACCGTGAATTCGTGGGTGCAACGTCTTAACGCGCCCATCCATCATCTCTGGGAAACCAGTAACTTGCGAAACGTCGAGGTGTGAAATACCCGCTTCTGTGAGTTGCGTAGAAGTGCCGCCAGATGCAACGAGTTCAATGCCCATTGCGTGCAAGCCCCTGGCGAAGTCAATGAGACCGGTCTTGTCGTAGACGCTTAGTAGTGCTCTCACTGACTCTCCCCTTGTAATTCAGACGGTTCAATACCGTTTGAAAGTGACGCCATCACCCTAGTAACTACTTGGGGGTACAGATCACGCTCGACTTCTTTAATTCTCTCATGGAGCGAGTTCTCGTCGTCTGAGCTGAGAACTGGTACTCGAGCCTGCGCCAAGATTGGTCCGTCATCAAGTTGCTCGGTCGCGATGTGCACCGTGCACCCAGACTCACTCGCCCCAGCGTCAAGCGCCATCTTCACCGCATGCCAGCCTTTGAAATCTGGGAGCAGGCTCGGATGCGTATTTAGAACTCTGCCCGGGAATGCCTCGTGAAATACCTTCGAAGTAATGGTGCCAAAGCCAGCCATGGCAATGAGGTCAATGTTGTTTGACACCAGGATCTTGGTGAGAGCGTCACTGTAGCCATCACGGTCAAATGATTTTGAGAATCCGCCATACTGCGCACGGTCAATTAACAGCGCAGGAATTCCTGCGTGTTCTGCAATTTCGAGTCCGCGACACGGACGGTCTGATGCAACAAGTGCCACGTCGATTCCTGCGTGAAGCATTGCTTCAAGGATGGTGCCAGAACCCGACACCAAAACGCAGAGACGAACATTGGTCAATGCGTTACATTGCCCTAACGATTTCGACCATCTTCTGACCGGCTTCTGTAGGGTTCGCACAGACGTGCACCCCAGCTTCACGAAGTGCGTCCATCTTGGCCTGTGCTGTTCCCTTAGATCCAGAAATGATGGCACCAGCGTGGCCCATCTTCTTTCCCGGAGGAGCAGTAACACCAGCGATGTACGAAACGACTGGCTTCGTCATGTTGGCCTTGATCCATTCAGCGGCACGCTCTTCTTCAGAACCACCGATTTCACCAATCATCATGACGGCCTTAGTTTCAGGGTCAGCTTCGAAAGCAGCGAGGCAGTCAATGAAGTTTGTTCCAGGAACTGGGTCTCCACCGATTCCTACGCATGTTGTCTGGCCAATACCTTGCTGGCTGAGTTCGTGCAGTGCTTGGTAGGTAAGAGTTCCCGAGCGAGAAACGATTCCCACTGGTCCACCAGGTAGCGCAATGTCACCAGAAGTAATTCCAATGTTGCATTTTCCGGGGCTGATGATGCCTGGGCAGTTAGGGCCAAGGAGTCGCACGCCCGGGTACTCTTCGACGAGACGGTTATAGGTAATCGCTTCATCGTGAGCTGGGATTCCTTCAGTAATGCAAACAATGAACGTGATGCCGCCTTCAGCAGCTTCAAGAATTGCTGCAGCAGCAAACTTTGGTGGAACTGACACGAATGATGCAGTGGCTCCTGTGGCAGCTACTGCTTCTTTCACAGAGTTGAAAACGGGAATGCCATCAACATCAGTGCCACCCTTGCCTGGCGTTACTCCTCCGACAATCTTGGTACCGTAGTCACGGTTACGAAGTCCGTGAAAACGTCCCTGCCCTCCGGTAATACCTTGAACAATTACCTTGGTGTTTTCGTCTACAAAAATACTCATCTTCAGTCCTTATTTCGTGAAGGCCACGGCACTGCGTGCGGCGTCCAACATAGTGGGTTCCATAATCAATTTGTTGTTGAGGTGAGGGGCAAGAATTGAACGTCCCTCAACCGCATTTGTTCCATCAAGACGAAGGACAATTGGTGAATCGATCTTCACGCGCTTCAGTGCTTCGAGGACACCGTTGGCGACATCGTCCACTCGGGTAATTCCACCGAAGATGTTTACGAAGATGACCTTGACCTTAGGGTCAGCGTTAATAACTTCAAGAGCGGAAGCCATAACGTCAGCGTTTGCTCCACCACCAATGTCGAGGAAGTTTGCGGCACTGCCACCGACCTGGTTAACAACGTCAAGTGTTGACATTGCGAGTCCGGCACCGTTGGCGATAATTCCCACGTCACCATCGAGGCCAATGTAGTTAAGTCCCTTTTCTTTCGCCATCTTTTCGCGAGGGTCTTCAGTTTCTGTGGCGCGGTACTCTTCCCATTCTGGGTGACGGTACGAAGCGTTCTCGTCCAAAGTCACCTTGGCGTCAAGTGCGTGAACCTTGTTGTCTGGAGTGAGAATGAGTGGGTTGATTTCTGCGAGGTCGCAGTCACCCTGGGTGTAGCACTCGTAGAGCTTTACCAGGATCTGCGCTGCTTGCTCACGAGCAACTTCATCGAGGTTCGCCTCAGCAACCCAGCGACGTGACGTTTCAATGTCGAGTCCACAAACTGGATCAATTGACAAGAACGCAATGGCGTCTGGGTTCTCTTCAGCAACAACTTCAATCTCAACGCCACCTTGTGCACTCAACATGCCGAGGTGTGTCTTGTTCGGACGGTCAAGGGTGAATGATGCGTAGTACTCCTTCGAGATGTCACTCGAGCGCTCAATCCAGATGCGACGAACAATGTGGCCCTTAATGTCGAGCCCGAGAATGTTTCCAGCGTGAAGGCGAACTTCGTCAATGTTGTCAGCGAGCTTTACTCCACCAGCTTTTCCACGACCACCGACTTTTACCTGCGCCTTTACAACGACTGGGTAGCCAATGCGTTCGGCAACAGCCACAGCTTCTTCCACTGTGTCAGCTACATCACCAGGCGATACTGCAATGCCGTAACGCGAGAAGTACTGCTTTCCTTGATATTCAAAAAGGTCCATTTACTGTTCTTTCATTTCGGGGGATAAAACGAAGTACTACAACTGCGATTTTTCACGTGCGTCGAGTGCAGACTCGAGCCACGTACCAATTTCTCCAAGTGATGAGCCCGGAGTAAAGACTCGAGCCACACCTAACTTTTCAAGCGGAGCAATGTCGTCTTCAGGAATGATGCCACCAACAAGTAGCAGCACATCTTCACGACCATTGGCCTTCAAGAGATCCATAATTCGAGGAACGAGAACGAGGTGAGCCCCAGAAAGCAGCGAGAGTCCAAGTGAGTCAGCGTCTTCTTGAATAACTGCTTGAACAATTTGCTCTGGAGTTTGGTGAAGTCCGGTGTAGACGACTTCAAATCCGGTATCTCTTAGAGCGCGGGCTATGACTTTGGCGCCACGATCATGGCCATCAAGGCCAGGTTTGGCTACTACGACTCGATATGTGCGCTCCATCGCCATTCATCATAGATGGCCTAAACACCCGTCAATTCCAAGTGGAAACACTAGGTAAATCCCACTTAGTAGCGTTAGAGGGGTGAGCCGTAACCCACAGACCACCCGAGGACCACTGCGCGCCCTTATTTCAGCAATGCGCCCCGTCCAGTGGGTAAAAAATGTCCTGATTGGAGTGGCCCCCGCCGCCGCTGGCGAAATTCACAATGCTGGGGTACTTCGACACACCGGCGCCGCATTTGTTTCCTTCTGTGCGCTCTCTTCAGCCATTTATATTCTCAACGACCTTCGTGATATTGAACAAGATCGTCAACACCCAAAGAAGCAATACCGCGCAATTGCCTCCGGCCAGCTTTCCAAGGGCACCGCGTACGCAGCATCCTTGGCTCTCGCAATTGTTGCCTTCGTAGTTGCCTCCGCTATTTGGCACCCACAAGGATTGCTGTTGATTCTCGGGCTCTATCTCGTTATTTCAGTTTCGTACTCAATGTTCTTGAAGCAAGTTCCAGTACTGGAGTTCGGCGCAGTAGCGAGTGGCTTCTTCCTGCGTGCCTACGCCGGAGCAGTTGCGTCACACCTTTTTGTATCAACGTGGTTCCTCGTCGTTATTTCTTTTGGTGCGCTGTTCTTGGTAACGGGAAAGAGGTCGAGTGAGCTAAAGAATGTCGGGGTACGTGGGACTAGGCAAGTTCTGTCTGAGTACACGCCCCAGTTCTTGCACTCGGCGCTCACCTTGTGCGCAACGGTTGTCGTTACTGGATATTGTCTCTGGGCCTTTGATACTTCGTCAACTGGACTGTCGTCGGTGCATCACAATATTGTCCCTATTCGACTCACAGTTATTCCGGTGGTGTTCGCAATTCTTTTCATCATGAGATCTGCTGAAGCGGGCAACGGTCAGTCACCAGAAGACCTCGTATTGCATGACCGTGTTGTTCAAGTTCTCGGACTTATCTGGATTGCACTCGTCTACATAGGTATCTACGGATGAGTAAAGAAACCCTGTACGGGTGGGGACGCACCTCACCGTCAGTGAGCGACGTCGTCAGTCCCGCCACAGAACTAGAAGTTATAAAGGACATGAGTACCGCTAAGCGCTACATTGCGCGTGGTCTTGGTCGTAGTTACGGTGACGCTGCACAACTTGGTGGTGGCACCGTTATTGACAACCGTGACCTAGACGGCGTTGGAGTCATTTCGAATGATGGCGTTGTCACAGTTGGTGCCGGAACATCAATTGATGAACTCTTAAGTTTCTCCATCCCCCAGGGTTGGTTTGTCCCAGTAACTCCGGGAACTCGCCAAGTCACGCTGGGTGGTGCTGTGGCTGCAGACGTGCACGGAAAGAATCACCACGTTGATGGATCATTTGGAAACCATGTTCTAGAGATGCGCCTCGTTACTCCAAAAGGTGCGGTAACAATTTCTCCAAACAATGACGCCGAACTCTTCTGGGCCACGATCGGTGGCATGGGTCTCACTGGTGTGATCACCACCGTTACCTTGAAGATGCTGAAAATTGAATCAAGTCACGTGCTCGTTGACACCGAACGATTTGCAAACCTTGACGCAGTGATGGCCGCCATGCAAAGTGGCGACGATGCCTACAAATACTCCGTTGCCTGGGTTGACTGCATGAGCAAAGGGTCCTCTATGGGTCGCGCCATCCTCACAAGAGGTGACCATGCCCCCAAAGACGACTCGACAAAGCGTCTCGAAGGCCCCAAGCCCGCAAAGCTATTTGTTCCCTTCAACGCACCAAGCGGTCTGTTGAATACATTCACTATTAAGGCTTTTAATGAATTGTGGTTCCGCGCTGCGCCGAAGAAAAAGGTCGGCCAACCACAATCACTGTCAGCGTTCTTTCACCCACTCGACGGTGTGCGTGATTGGAACCGCCTCTACGGCAAGCGTGGCTTTGTGCAGTATCAGTTCGCTGTTCCAGACAACGCCGGCGAAACAGTGAAAAAAGCAATTGAGCGACTCTCATCTTCTGGAGTGCCGAGTTTTCTCGCAGTCCTAAAGCGCTTTGGCGCTTCTAATGACGGAATGCTGTCGTTCCCGATGCCAGGTTGGACACTTGCGCTGGACCTGCCAGTTGGTCCAAGTGCGCTGCCTCAGGTTTTAGATGATCTCGATGAAATGGTGCTCAGTGCTGGTGGTCGTATTTACTTCGCCAAAGATTCCAGACTCAGTCACGAGAAAGTTCGTGCAATGTACCCACGTCTTGATGAATTTCTTAACGTAAAAAATCGAGTCGACCCTGAAGATCGCCTGATAAGTGACCTAAGTCGTCGGCTCCACATAGGAAGATAACAACATGGAAAATGCATTCGGTCAACCACAAAACGTCATCGTGCTCGGAGGAAGCTCGGACATCGCACGAGCAATCACTAAGAAACTCTGCACCGCACGCGCACACACGGTCGTGCTCGCTGGAAGAAACCAGCAACTCCTAGACGAATCCGCTAAAGAAGCTCAAGAGTACGGCGCGACGAAGACCGACACGCTGCTCTTTCAAGCTGAAGAAGTTGCTAAGGCCGGAGAAGTTGTCTCCGCAGCGTTCGACAAAGTTGGAGAAAACGTTGACCTCGTGATCATCGCTGTTGGTCTGCTTGGTAATCAGCGCGAACTTGAAAATGATCCACTCGGTTCAGCGCGCATGGCAGATGTGAATTACACCTGGCCAGTTGCTGCGCTCGGAGAAATTCGTCGTCGTCTCGTAGCCCAAGGTAGCGGAAGAATTCTGGTTATCTCTTCAGTTGCATCAGTACGCGTCTACCGTGACGCGTATCTCTACTCTGGCGCCAAAGCTGGACTCGACCGTTTGTGTCAAGGTATCGCAGAGTCACTAAAGGGCACTGGCGTGACATTGCAACTACTTCGTCCAGGCTTTGTTCGCTCCAAGATGACGACCGGACAAAAGGAAGCTCCATTTACTACTGGCGTTAATGAAGTGGCTGAGAACACTATGCGTGGTCTCGCGAGTGGAGACTTGGTTATTTGGAGTCCACCGATTCTTAAGTACGTTGCTGTTGCCATGCGCCTGATGCCAAATCAGATCTGGCAAAAGTTGATGAAGCGTTAGTGCTTGGCCTTGGTGACAGTTTGATTACTGCGCAGGTTCATTGTGTAGAAGTCACGTTGCCACCACGAGGCAAAAATGTGACTCGGTCCCTCTGTCATTGCGGGCAGTAGCGACCTACCATCAGCTCCAGTTGTCACTTTGTTAAGCGGCCCGGTGAATGATGAGAACGTCACCCAGTCAGTGTTGATGTCCATTTCCATTGCGCGATACGCGCCCGCACGAACCAGCACATTCGCTAGGTCAGCGATGGTCATCGAAGGACCACCAACGTAGATGATTGCACCGTTTCTTGTGACACCAATGCCAGATCGCCACACCGCATATGCGTTGTGAACTGTTACGCCCCAAGCTTTAGTGCTACCGGAATTTATTTCTGGTACGGGCTTAGCGTTATCCACAATGAGAACAAGGTTTTGTCGAACCGAGGCGATTTGGTTGTTCATGGCAACGTCGCGACCCCATTTACCCACAGTCATTGTTCCATCCTTGAAAACAACGTCTGAAGCCGCTCCATTGACAAGGGGAATTATTGTTTTGCCTTGGGTGTAATAACCACCTTTAGCGTCATTCATTCTAAAACCAGCATTGAATGACGCCACCAAATTCTTTGAGTCTGCAGGCTTTACTGGTGCCGTGAATTTGTACGGTCCACCTCCAGGAATTTGTGAACCTGAATAGAGCTGCGCCTTTAGCAATGTTGGGTCCATCCACACAGCGCCAACAACGTAACTCGTGTGTATCGCATCAGGTCTCACAAACGCTTCATACATTGTTGGCACGCCGCTCGCAGTTTCACGACCAACAATGTGCCAGACACCTTCACCCGGCAATGGATTAGCCGCTGGAGAAACAATATTGATCGGCGTTGGTAGGTGACCGCCGGCAGGAATTTTCACCGCGGTAGGACCAGAGCCGAATTGAGAACTCGTAGGCGCACCACCGACCTTTGGCGGATTGATTTTGTAGGCAAGGTTTTCTGCCCACGTAACTAAGAAACTAAGTCCATTTTCTCGTCCCCACTCAGCTGCACGCGCAGATGAACTCGCCCCGAGCGATGGATTCGTTAGCGCAGCGCCCAGAGTGACACCGTAGTAACCAACAACTAGCACTGAGAAGATTGCAGCGACGGTGAGGATGCGACGTCGCAAGTACACCACCGACTCAAGTCGAGTAGGTCGTGGTGGCGCTGGAGGTCGAAAGCCGGGGCGACGAGAATTCATGAGCAACCATTCTCGCACTTAATTTCGTTAAAAGTTACGTTCTTATTTAAGGTTTAGGAACTAGGCGCGACGTAGTGGCGTCATGGCTAAAACTAACTGTTTTGTCCCATGTTCCTCAAAGTTCACAGCAGCTCTCGCGTGTGATCCTTCGCCGTCAACGCTCACCACTACACCAGCGCCGTAGCGGTCATGAATCACTTTTTCTCCAACACTCAGCTCTAACTTTTCAGCACCAGTAGAGCGAACCGGAGGTGCGGCACCAGTTCCAAACGCACGACCTTCAGTGAATTCACTTCTGCGACCAACAAATCCTTCATCACTTGAGAAACTCGATCGTCGTGTTGGCTGTGTTGTTGAAACATCATCAAGGAGCTCACTAGGAATTTCCATCAAAAAACGACTGGCAATAGCGTCAGCACGGTTACCCCACATTGTGCGACTCCAGGCATGCGTCAGCACCAAGTGATGCATGGCACGAGTAACTCCGACGTAGCAAAGTCGCCGTTCTTCTTCGAGTTCTGCTTCATCAGAAAGTGCACGACGATGCGGGAATATCGTTTCTTCGAGGCCCGTGATCACTACGACCGGGAACTCAAGGCCCTTTGCAACGTGCAGCGTCATAAGTGAAATCGCCCCGGACCCACCGTCCAGTTGATCCGAGTCAGCGACAAGGGCCATTCGCTCAACGAAATCCATCAACGTGTCGTACTGCGAAGCAGCTGAAGCAAGTTCGCCGAGGTTTTCTAGTCGAGAAGTTGCTTCGTCTGAGTTCTCTGCACGAAGGGCATCTCCCATACCGCTTTCTCTCACAATGGCGTCAATCATTTCTCGTGGCGTTAGGTCATTGGCCATGGCGCGAAGTTGATCAAGCATCAATGCGAACTGTGTTGCGCCGTTAAGTGCCTTACTCGTGAGACCGGCGGCCTTGGCGTAGTGCGGTGCTTCTGCGAAAGACATACCGTTTTCTGCTGCATACGCACTCAATTTCGCCAGTGCCCCGTCACCAAGCCCACGCTTTGGTTCATTAATGACTCGCCGCGCTGAGGCTTCATCGTGAGGATTGACTATGAGACGTGCGTAGGCCAATGCATTCTTGATTTCCTTGCGATCATAGAAACGCATTCCTGAAATAACGCGGTACGGAATGTTGGCACGAAGCATTTCTTCTTCGAGCACACGACTCTGGGCATTAGTGCGGTAGAACACCGCCATGTCACTCCAGCCAACGTTGTAAGAGTTCTTCATGCGACGAAGCTCACCAGCGATCCAGCGACCTTCGTCGTATTCATCACCTGCGCGGTAGAGACGAATCTTCTCCCCTTGCCCACGTTCAGTGAAGAGATTCTTGGCGTGACGACTGGCGTTCTTCTCAATGACAGCGTTAGCAGCGTCCAAAATCGTTTGACTCGAGCGGAAGTTTTGCTCCAACAAGATCACGTCGGCGTCTGGGAACCGCTGTTCAAACTGCAGGATGTTTCTAACGTCCGCTGCTCTAAAGCGGTAGATCGACTGGTCTGAGTCTCCAACCACACAGAGGTTACGGTGCTCAGCTGCGAGCATTAATACGAGTTCATTCTGCACACCGTTTGTGTCTTGGAACTCGTCAACTAACAAATACTTAAATCGACTCTGATACGAGTGAAGAACTCCTGGATCCTTCTTCATCATGAGCACCGCGTTAAGCAAAAGATCGTCAAAGTCCATCGCGTTAGCGAGCATTAAGCGCTCAGAGTACAAACGATAGATTTCTGCAATGCGACGGTGATTCGGGTCATCGCCATGAGCTCGGTCCGCGTACATTGCAGGGGTGAGCATTTCATTCTTCGCAGCAGAAATAGCTGAGTAGACACTTCGCGGCGAAATGCGCTTGGTGTCAATGTTGAGTTCTTTCATGATTCGATCAACTGCAGTTTCGGCGTCGCCGGCGTCATAAATTGTGAAGCCGCGCTGGTACCCGAGAACTTCTGCGTTCATGCGAAGCATGCGAAGACAGGCGGAGTGAAACGTCGACACCCACATTTTTTCTGCGTCAGCGCCAACGAGCTCAATAACGCGTTTCTTCATTTCGTCAGCGGCCTTGTTAGTAAAGGTGATGGCCATTATTTCGTAAGGGCGAGCATCTCCAGTGGCCAAGATGTGCGCAATGCGACGAGTCAGTACCCGTGTCTTTCCTGACCCCGCTCCAGCAATAACGAGCAATGGGCCACCGCGCTGAATAACAGCACGGTGCTGTGGCTCGGTGAGGTCACTTAGCAGTGACGATGGATCGGGTCGTGTTGCGACGGGTGTGGCGTCAGCGAACAGCGACTCGTCGGAAAACGAGTTACTACTCACTCCCACTCAATGGTGCCTGGTGGTTTACTCGTGACGTCGAGTGCAACACGGTTTACACCCTCAACTTCACGAATAAGCCGGTTCGCGATTGACTCAATCACGTCGTAGGGCAGTCGTGCCCAGTCGGCGGTCATTGCATCGTCACTAGTGACGGCGCGAATGATGATTGGATACGCGTACGTGCGACCATCTCCCATGACGCCAACAGTACGCACTGCTGGTAACACGGCGAAGCTTTGCCATAGTTCTCGGTAGAGACCAGCTTTCTTAATCTCATCCACTACTACATAGTCAGCATTTCGAAGAATCTCTGCACGCTCTCTTGTGACTTCACCCACAATGCGAACGCCAAGACCTGGACCGGGGAAAGGTTGGCGCCAAACGATTTCGTCTGGGAGACCTAGCTCTGAGCCGACTTGGCGAACTTCGTCTTTAAAGAGCGCGCGAAGCGGCTCAATAAGATCAAATGACAGGTCTTCAGGAAGTCCGCCAACATTGTGGTGACTCTTGATGTTCGCCGCGTGACCAGATCCCGACTCGATGACATCGGGGTACAGCGTTCCTTGCACTAAGAAACGTGGGCCGTTGCCACCTTCAGCCAAGTCACGAGCAACTTGTTCAAACTCACGGATGAACAGCTCACCAATGATCTTGCGCTTGCGCTCCGGGTCGGTGACGCCCGCTAGCGCATCAAAAAATCGGTCTGATGCTCTTACATGAATAAGGT
>DAIQPM010000007.1:0-4062 GCA_036787355.1 Acidimicrobiales bacterium | reverse complement strand
GTGACGCCCGCTAGCGCATCAAAAAATCGGTCTGATGCTCTTACATGAATAAGGTCAACACCGAACTGGCGCATGAAGGTTTCTTCAATCTGCTCGCCTTCGTTCTTTCGCATCAGACCAGTGTCTACAAATACACACGTGAGTTGCTTGCCAATCGCCTTGGTCACCAGTGCCGCAGCAACAGCAGAGTCAACGCCACCAGAAAGTGCGCAAAGAACTTTTTCGTCACCCACTTGCTTCTTAATTAAGGCAACCTGTTCATCAATGATCGAGGTATTTGTCCAAGTAGGAGCAATGCCTGCAACGTTGTGCAAGAAATTTACAATGATCTCTTGACCACGTTCAGAGTGAACTACTTCAGGGTGGAACTGCACCGCGTGCAGGCGTCGAGACTTGTTCTCCATAACAGCAACTGGCGCTTCTGGTGTTGAAGCAGTAATAACAAAGCCTTCAGGAGTCTTTGAGATTGCGTCTCCGTGGCTCATCCAACACGTGGTGGCACTTGGCCATCCGGTCATTAAGGATGAATTTCCGCTGAGCGAGAGTTCAGTACGACCGTATTCTCCGGCTCCGGTGCGTGATACTTCCCCACCGAGTTGTTGGGCCATGAGCTGCGCGCCATAGCAAATACCAAGTATTGGAATACCAAGTTCGTAGATTGCTGGATCCAGCGAGGGGGCAGGAACTTCGTAGACCGACTTAGGACCACCCGACAAGATGATCGCACTTGGTGATTTTGCCTTTACTTGCTCAGCAGTGATTGAACTCTGAACGATTTCTGAATACACGTGTGCTTCACGCACACGACGAGCTATTAGTTGGGCGTATTGAGCGCCGAAGTCAACGACAAGTACGTTGTCGCTCAATGTCCCATGCCTACGCCCTGGGAGCGCTGCAACTGCTTTCCTTCAGTTTGTAACGATGGGGCAAGCATGATCTCAGCCTTCTGGAACTCCTTCAGCGACTCATAACCACACGTGGCCATTGATGTGCGAAGAGCGCCAAACAAGTTGAGACGACCGTCGTTCTCGTGAGCTGGCCCGAGGAGTACTTCCTTGAGCGAGCCGCGTACTTGTGTACGAACACGAGTACCGCGAGGAAGCGTTGGGTGAAATGTTGCCATTCCCCAGTGGAATCCTCTGGCCGGTGCTTCATGAGCAGAGGTAAGAGGTGAGCCAATCATGACAGCATCAGCGCCACAAGCGATGGCCTTAGCAATGTCGCCACCCTTACTCATTCCACCGTCAGCAATTACGTGAACGTACACACCCGTTTCATCAAGGTGACGCATTCGAGCTCCTGCTACGTCGGCAATCGCAGTTGCCTGTGGCACACCAATTCCTAGGACTGCACGTGAGGTGCAAGCGTTACCTGGACCAACACCAACGAGTACTCCAGCTGCTCCAGTGCGCATGAGGTGTAGTGCTGCTTGGTAGCTGGCACATCCACCAACGATTACTGGAAGTTCAAACTCTCGAATGAACTTCTTCAAGTTGAGTGGCTCAACAGTTTTTGAAACGTGCTCCGCAGAAACAACGGTCCCTTGGATAACAAGAATGTCGAGTCCAGCATCAAGAATGGTCTTAGCCATCCAGTCAGTGCGTGCAGGTGTGACTGAAGCAGAAGTAGTTACTCCGGCTTGCTTCATCTGGCGAATACGCTCACCAACGAGTTCGAGCTTGATTGGCTCTAAGTACATCTGTTGCATGCGAGCAGTTGCCTTGTCGTCTTCGAGTTCAGCAATTTCTTCGAAGAGCGCAGTCGGGTCTTCGTAACGAGTCCAGAGACCTTCGAGGTTTAAAACCCCGAGCCCACCGAGTCGTCCGAGTTCTACTGCAGTGGTTGGCGACATCGCACCGTCCATGGCTGATCCAAGAACTGGGAGCTCGAACTTGTAAGCGTCAATCTGCCATGAGATGTCTACGTCTTCGGGGTCACGAGTACGTCGTGACGGAACAATTGCAATGTCATCAAATCCGTACGCTTGACGCGCTGATTTGGAGATACCAATCTCTACTTCCGCCATGATTTCCTCCGTTTATAGAAAACAGCAACCAAAAAGTGGTTTGCGTTAGAGAACAATCTACCCGAAGGGCTTAGCCCCAGGACCGGTTTGCGTCCGGCCAGGGAACCTCACAGAGCAAACAGAGCAGTTCCGTGAGAACTCGAGCGGTCGCGCCCCAGATGATGTCGCCGGGAACGGCAAAGAAGTAGAGCGGGAAATAGCCTTCTTCATCGGATCCTGGTCGTGCGAGGTCACGGCGCCAGCGTTCTTCTAAAAACTTCTCGTCTGCGACGAGGTCTTTTAGAGAGATCGTGAATGCACGGTCAACCTCAACCGGATCTGGGACTAGTTCTGGGCGTCTATCAAGCACTGCAACAACGGGCCAGATGGCTGAACCTGAAGCGAACGTGACGATTGGACTTAGCCAACCAATTGTTCGCACTTCAGAAAGATTGAGTCCAACCTCTTCCTGCGCTTCACGCAGTGCCGTAGCGACCGGAGTCTCGTTGAGATCGCTGCGCCCGCCAGGGAGTGCCACTTCACCACTGTGATGTCTCATTTCAAATGAGCGTCTCGTGAGCACCACGTGAGCTTCACCATCTTCTTCGAATAGCGCTACCAGCACGGCCGAGCGACGCGTTATTTCTTGTTTTTTAGCATCAGCAACTGCAGCCATTTCAAGAGGATCGCCAGGCAGCGGTGAATTATCGAGGTGACGATTTGCGTTTCGGAGAGAAGATTCAATTCTTAGAAGTGTGAAACCACTTCGTGCAGATTCTTTTAAATCCGACCATGGCGCAGGGTTACCTGGCTGAATGTCGTCAGGAACCGGAATAACTTGAGGAAACACATGGCCAGGGAAGCGCGCAGGCCAGTCGTCTGTTCGCGCCACATTCACCCCTAAGATAGCTATGCATTTTGCACACCTTGATTTTACTCGGTGCCCCCCTCAATCACTTCAGGAGAAGTAATGAAATCCCTCGCTCGTTTTGCTGTTCGCCATCGTTGGTACGTCCTTATTGTCTGGATCCTGCTCTTTGTTGGCATTAGTGCAGTGTCGTCGTCTGTAGGTTCTGCCTACCAGAACAACTTCTCGTTACCAAATACGAATTCCATTTTGGCCACCAAGCTGCTCCAGGATGGATTCAAAGCGAAATCTGGTGACGTTGACCAAATTGTGTTCCACGCAACGAGTGGCACATTAGAGACTGACCGAGCAGCAATCAACACGATGCTTGGCAAAGTTGCAATGCTGCCAGAAGTTGCCAGCGTTGTTTCACCATTCTGTGACCACGTTGGCGCAATGTGCCCGGGTGCAGTTCAGATGAACAAAACAGGCACAATTGCTTACGCCTCAGTTACCTTTACCAAGTACGCCCACGCACTCAGCACTTCGAAGATAAAAGCAGTTCAGACAAGTGCATCAAAAATTGCATCAAAGCAACTCGAAGTTGTTTTTGGTGGTCCTGCCTTTGGTCAACTCAATTCACCTAAGGGAAGCCCTGGCGAACTGGGTGGTCTGATCGCAACAGCGATTGTCTTGCTCCTCGCCTTTGGTTCATTCTTTGCGATGTTGCTACCTCTTGGTATTGCTCTCTTCGCACTCGGAATTGCATCTGGTGCAACAACGTTGCTCAGTCACGCACTTTCGATTGCCGATTTCGCACCAATTCTTGGCTCACTAATTGGACTGGGTGTAGGTATTGACTACGCGCTGTTCATCGTCACCAGAAGTAGACAAAACCTCAAACAAGGTATGAGCGTTGAGGACTCGATCATTTCTTCAATCAACACTTCAGGACGTGCGGTACTGTTCGCTGGATCCACGGTGTGCATTGCACTACTGGGCATGCTCGTACTCGGCTTCTCATTCCTCAATGGTGTAGGAATTTCTGCAGCGCTCACCGTTGTCATTACGATGACTGCTTCACTAACGCTGCTGCCAGCCTTACTTGGATTCCAAAAGTTTCGCGTACTGAGTCGCAAAGAACGTCGCTCTCTCAAGAACAATGGACCTGAAGCTGCTGTGGTTGCTGGTGGATGGCAGCGCTGGTCCG
>DAIQPM010000066.1:0-6001 GCA_036787355.1 Acidimicrobiales bacterium | reverse complement strand
GTCGACGTGCTTGGAAAGGCACCAGACATTCTTTCTATCCCGGTTGGAAATGCGGGAAACATCACTGCTTACTGGCGTGGTTTTACTCAATATCACTTCGCTAAAAAGATCACGACGCTGCCAAAAATGTGGGGCTTTCAAGCTGCGGGCGCTGCACCAATTGTTCTCGGGCACCCAGTAGAAAATCCAGAAACTATCGCCACGGCAATTCGTATTGGTAACCCAGCGAGTTGGGTGCCAGCACTCGAGGTGATTGCTGAGTCACACGGGGACATCCGCGCGGTCACTGACGAAGAAATTCTTGACGCCTACCGTTACCTCGCTCGCTACGAGTCAATTTTCACTGAGCCAGCGTCAGCTGCATCAGTGGCTGGAATCATCAAGTTCGGCGTTCCGAAGGGTTCGACTGTTGTCTGTGTGCTTACTGGAAACGGTCTAAAAGACCCAGATACCGCCACCATGGGTACCACTGAGCCTGATGTCGTTGACGCCACCATTAAGGCGCTTCTTTCTAAGATTTCCTAGGCTTTCGCAGCTGGGCTAAGTCCGGCTAGACTTTTACTTGTCGTCCGCGACCGGCCTTTTGCCAGCGTGCGGAAAATCTTCCAAGACGGCACTTCTTTATTTTTTCTCTGTCCAGGATTCTCTTTCACGGATGGCGAGAAAGGAAACACTTATGGCTGCAAAGCCCACACCAGATCGTTCAGACCTCGAATCAAAGAGCGTCGCTGATCTACAAAAAATCGCTGAAGTAACTGGAGCGAAGCCTGCCGGTCGTTCAAAGGCAGCCATTGTTGACGCCATTATGAATGCCGGCGCCCCGGCCGCTTCAGAGGCACCAAGCCGTGCAGTTCGCTCACGTCGCACCGTCGCAACCCCAGTTGACGACTTTGATGACCTCCTCGGAGAATTTGTTGCCGATGCCAAGGCTGAAAAGCCAGCCCCTGCTCCTGCTGCGGAGTCAACCACCGCACCTGCGCCAGAACGCCAGAACAACCCACCTCGCCAGAACAACAACCAGCAGCGTGAACGCCAACCTCGTGATTTTGGAAACGAGCAGGGTGGACGCAATAACCGACGCAACCGACGCAACCGCAATGACCGTGGTGATCGCGGCAACAGCAACGGGGGACGCGATCGTTTCGGCGGCGAAGCAATGCCAAATGCTGATCAGCCCTACGACGGCGAGCTCGTAGAAGTCCAGGGACTTCTAGACCTACGCGACGACGGATACGGCTTCTTGCGTGTGAAGGGTTTTCACCCATCACCAAATGACGTCTACGTCTCAATTAACCAGGTTCGTCGTTTCCATTTGCGCAAGGGAGACACCATTGTTGGTGGCTACCGACCTGCTGCATCAAATGAAAAGTACCCAGCACTTCTTCGCGTTGACCTAGTTCAAGGACTCGACCCAGAAGTCGCACGCCTTCGTCCAAAGTTCGAAGATCTAACACCACTATTCCCAGACGAAAAGCTCAAGCTTGAAACGTCTGAAGGAAAGAGTGACCTCACACCACGCATTGTTGACCTGCTTGCACCAATTGGTAAGGGTCAGCGTGGACTTATTGTTTCACCGCCAAAGGCTGGTAAGACAACAATCATGAAGCAGATTGCTCACTCAATCGAAGAGAACAACCCTGATGTCCACCTCATGGTTCTTCTCGTTGATGAGCGACCTGAAGAAGTTACTGACATGCGCCGCAGTGTTAAGGGTGAAGTTATTGCTTCAACATTCGACCGACCAGCTGATGAGCACACGCACATTGCAGAACTCTGCATTGAACGCGCGAAGCGACTCGTAGAAATTGGCCGAGACGTTGTCATCATCCTCGACGGTATTACTCGTCTTGCTCGTGCGTACAACCTTGCAGCTCCGGCAACTGGACGAATCATGTCCGGTGGAGTTGACTCAGGTGCGCTCTATCCACCTAAGAAGTTCTTCGGTTCAGCACGAAACATTGAAGAAGGTGGATCACTCACCATCCTCGCCAGTGCACTTGTTGAAACTGGTTCCAAGATGGACGAAGTTATCTTCGAAGAATTCAAGGGAACTGGAAACATGGAACTTCGCCTCGACCGTCGTCTCGCTGAGCGTCGACTGTTCCCAGCTATTGACGTCAACGGATCTTCAACTCGTCACGAAGAGCTCCTTTTTGACCGCGATGTTCTGCCTCAAGTCTGGAAGCTACGCCGTGTTTTGAACGGGCTTGCCGCCGAAGGACGCGACGCGGCTGGGCTCGAGCTCTTGATCGACAAATTGAAGTCAACCCGTAGTAATGACGAGTTCTTGGCCGAAATTGCCAAGGGCCCGGCACCCACCTCGTAATTTCCTGTAAACTCGTACTTCGCAACAAGGAGCACTAATGAAGCCAGATATTCACCCAAATTACGCAGAAGCGACTGTTACCTGCTCGTGTGGAAACACGTTCGTGACACAGTCGACTAAGTCTGTGATGACGGTTGAACTCTGCAACGAGTGCCACCCGTTCTTCACCGGTAAGCAGAAGCTTGTTGACACTGGTGGACGTGTTGAGCGCTTCGAGCGCCGCTACGCGCAAAAGACCACCAAGGCGCGCGCTCCTAAGGCTTAAGGCCTAGAGCTCGCAACCTTCGTGCGCTCTGTAGACGACACACTTAACGCCCTTCAGGACGAACTTCGCATCGTCGAAGCCTCTCTTGCTGAACCTGACGTTGCAAGTGATCTAACTCGACTTCGTGATCTTTCACGTCGCCACAAGGAACTCAGCGAAATCAATGTCGCTTGGAACGAATTAAAAGCTGTTCAAGAGGACTACGCCACCGCCAAAGAAATGTTTAATGAATCATCTGGTGATGACCGTGAACAATGGCGTGAGGAAATGAATAACGCTGAAGGAAAAATTCCACTTCTGGAATCAACCCTTGAAACTTTGCTGCTTCCACGTGACCCTAACGAAGGTCGAAACGTAATTATTGAAATCCGTGGCGCCGAAGGTGGGGAAGAGGCAAACCTTTTTGCTGGCGACCTTGCTGACATGTACCGCCGTTACGTGGCACTTCGCGGATGGAAGCTCGACGTCATTGAACTTCGCGAATCTGAACAGGGTGGACTTGACGAAGCGACGTTCCTCGTTAAGGGTGACGACGCATGGGCCAGACTCGAGCATGAAGCTGGAGTTCACCGCGTGCAGCGCGTGCCCGTTACTGAAGCGAAGGGTCGCGTTCACACGTCTTCTGCGACAGTTTCAATTCTTCCTGAAGCCGAAGAAGTTGATGTTGCGCTAAATCCAGCGGAACTAAAGATTGACGTGTATCGCTCATCTGGTCCTGGTGGACAGAGCGTTAACACCACTGACTCTGCTGTTCGTATTACTCACCTTCCTACCGGAATCGTTGTAGCGATGCAGGACGAGAAGAGTCAGATTCAAAACCGCGCCAAGGCGCTCATTGTTCTTCGCTCGAGACTTCTTAAGGCCGCCCAAGATGCACAGGCCGACGAACTCAGCTTGTTAAAGCGTGGCCAAATTGGAACCGGTTCTAGAGGCGAGAAGATCCGCACCTATAACTTCAAAGAAAACCGAGTAACTGACCACCGAATCAACCTCACCACCTACGCCCTCGATGACGTACTGGCTGGAAACCTCGATACGTACGTTGATGCGTTGCTCGCTGAAAAGCGTGCTCGCCAATTGGCCGAGAGTGACGGACGTTAATTCCGAGCTAGTGACCGAGTTAATCGGTCTCGGACTTGAGCGCCATGAAGCACGCTGGCTCGTCGAGGAGTTCGTGCCAGGAGCCGACCTAGACGCCGTCCCAGCACTTCGACTTGCAGCACAGCGTCGACTGAATGGTGAACCGCTGCAATACATCATTGGTCACTGGCCCTTTCGCTCACTCGACCTTGACGTTGACTCGCGTGTGCTCATCCCACGTCCTGAAACAGAAGAGCTTGTTGACTACGCACTGCAAGAGCTTGCACGAGTTGGAGCTATCGCCCCTGTAATTCTCGATCTGGGATGTGGATCAGGCGCTATTGGCCTTTCACTGCTGTTCGAACTTCGTGAACGTGGCATCGCTGCAACGCTCGTATGTGTTGATGAGTCTCAAGATGCTCTTAGCGTGGCGAAGCGAAATGCAATTAAACATCAACTTGTTGCGGTCTCGTTTGTGGAGTCTTCGTGGTTCAACAATGTGGACCGCTCGCTACGTGGGCACATTGACCTTATTGTTTCGAACCCGCCGTACGTAGGTGAAGTTGAGTTTGAAACACTTGACGCAGTGCTTCGCCACGAGCCACTCGGTGCGCTGGTGGCTCCTAGTGCTCAAGGCGTTGAAGGATTTAGTGATCTCGAGGAAATAATCGCTGAAGCGCCAGAGTGGTTGTCTGCAACTGGAGTGCTTATCTGCGAGCATGGGAACATGCATCGTGAAATTGCCTTGAAGAATGCGTACGACGCTGGATTCAGCGATGTCTATGACTATGACGATCTTGCAGGCCACCCTCGCGTCTTGGTTGCGAGACGTTCATGAGTAAAATTCTTTCCTTAGAAGAAGCTGTTACTGCGTTAGCGAGCGGTGAAGTGATTGCTCTACCTACGGACACTGTCTATGGCGTAGGCGCTGCAATCAACAAAGCTTCAGTTGCAAAAGTCTTTGAATTGAAGCAGCGACCCCAAGACGTCGCTCTCCCGGTACTGGTGTGCTGTGTCGAACAGGCGCTCGAGCTTGGTGTTTCGTGGAATGAAAGTGCGCAGTTACTCAGTGATGCTTTCTGGCCGGGTCCTCTAACAATCGTTGTTAGTGGTCCAAGCGACCTTGCAGAAACTATTGGCAGCACCACAAATAGCGTAGGGCTACGCATGCCAAACAACGAAGTCCTACTTGGTGTACTCAAGAACGGACCGCTCTGTGTGTCGAGCGCGAACAATCACGGAGAGGCTCCGTGTGAAACGCCACAGCAAGTTCTGGAGACATTTAACGGTCGTGCAGTGTTTTCTGGCGTTCTAGATGGTGGGGCGTGCAGTGGAAAAGTTTCAACAGTCGTAGATGTCTCAGGCGAGAACTGGAAGATTCTTCGAAGCGGTGCGTTAAGTGAGACTGAAATTGCTCACGTCTTAGCTAAGTGAAATAACGTCTTCTTCAACGATTGCACTGCGACCAATGATTTCTTGAGTTTCGCTCAACTCCATTAGTGCTTCGTCGGTGCTGTGGCTCCAACTGCGAACACCATCGCTACTTCTGGCGGCAACAACGAGTTTCGATGGTGCACCGTCTTTGGCGTGCACCACGGTGTAGCTCTCAATTGTTACTTCGCCACTTCGCTGCTCGAATACACACTTCTCTTGTTCATCAACGTCAGGCTGTGCAGATCGCCACTGAAAGTCGTTCTCAGGCGGAGTGGAAGAGTACGTCCCCCACGCGTGCTTTGTTGAGAACCATCCAAGTCCAGTTACGAGTCCGTGACTACTTGGATTGCTTCTTAATTTGTCGACCATTGAACAGATGCTGTGGGTGACGTAGTTATTTCCCGGTCCACCACCAAATGTGAGGCCACCGGTAAGAGTTGGAATTCGCTGTTCATCCAGTGGATCAATGCCCATCACTTCACAAGCTGTTTGTACGACGGTGGGAAAGCAGCTGTAGAGATCTATGTGAGCAATTTGGTCACTTGTAACTCCAAAGTTTTGTAGTGACGACCAGAGGGCACGCATTGCTGGTGAGTCGTCAAAGACTGGACGCTCCGAAACAAACCAGTGGTCGTTGGCATCTGCACCACACTGAGGGAAGATCATCTTGTCTTTGGCGACGCCAAGTGAAACTGCTTTTTCATAACTGGTCATTATGAATGCCGCTCCCATGTCGACAGGCAGGTTCGCAACTAGAAACTTTGTGTAAGGAAACGAAACCATTCGATTGTTCTTTGTCGCAGTGGTAATTGCAGCAGGTGCAGGTGGTTCAGTTATCCATGCGTAGGGATTGTCTTTTGCAACTTTGGCAAAATTGGCCCAGAGTTTTCCCAGTT
>DAIQPM010000065.1:0-6160 GCA_036787355.1 Acidimicrobiales bacterium | reverse complement strand
AACTAGGTGCAGATCTAGGTCTCGCATTTGATGGTGACGCTGACCGACTTATTGCCGTTGACAAAAACGGCGATGTAAGAGACGGCGATGACCTCATGATTCTTTTCGCACTCGACTTCGCTGAGCGCAACAAACTCGGTGGCGGACTCGTTGTTACTTCTATGAGCAACCTTGGACTTCACCGCGCCATGAGAATTGCAAAGACAAAAGTTGTAGAAACTGATGTTGGTGACCGCAACGTGTTGTTGGCTCTGGAAGAAAATTCTTGGAACTTTGGTGGCGAGCAGTCTGGTCACCTCATTTTTCGCGACCTCGCGCCAACCGGCGATGGACTTCTTACTGGACTCATGTTGTGTGACCTTGTTGCTCGACGTGGGCCACTTGATGAATTAGCGAATGCTGCGTGGACACGTGTGCCCCAGCGTCTCATCAATATTGCAAACGACCTCTATAAAGATGACGTGGTGCAGTCATTGTTCCAAGAGCTCGTTGCGAGCCACAATGTGGACTTGAGCGATGTTCGACTGCTGGTTCGACCTTCTGGCACCGAGCCAGTTGTTCGAGTGATGATTGAGGCGCTTGACGGTTCATTCGTTGATGAGTTCTCGTCTCGCTTGGAAAGTTCTTTTTCCTGAAATTAACTGGGCCGGGGTGGAGAAACCCCTGCGAGTAGGCTTGTATTCATGTGCGGCATCATTGGGGTCGTTGGATCCTCCGACACGCTCTCGACACTTCTTGAGGGCCTACAACGCTTGGAATATCGCGGCTACGACTCAGCGGGAGTTGCCCTGGTGCGCCCAGGCCAAACCTGGCGCGCGCGTACCGCTGACGGGACTCAGTCGGTAGCGGCACTACGCCTCGAATGCGAACACGCTCCTTCTGGATTTAGCTCAGGCATTGGACATACTCGCTGGGCCACGCACGGTGCCCCAGAAGCAGTGAACGCTCACCCTCACCTTGACTGCTCAGGCAACATCGCCATTATTCACAACGGCATTATTGAAAACCACTCAGAGCTTCAAGAACAACTTGAATCACGCGGGCACGTCTTTACTTCAGTCACTGACTCTGAGGTACTCGCGCACCTCATAGAAGAAGAGCGCGCCAAGGGACTAGATCTCATGGATGCTGTGCGACAGAGTTTGTTGATTGTTCGCGGTGCTTTCGCACTTGCAGTAATGGACGCCAATGAGCCAGACGTCATTGTTGCGGCGCGTCGAATTTCTCCACTCGTGGTTGGAACTTCGCCTGGTGTCACCTACCTCGCTTCAGACATCCCAGCGATTTTGGATAAGGCCAAAGCTTTTTATGCAGTCAACGACGACGAAGTTGTTCGCCTAGGGCCAGAAGGTTTCCGAGCAGTTGACCTAGAGGGCGCACCGGTTCGACTTCATCAGTTGCAAATCGACTGGAACCTAGAGACTGCAGAAAAGGGTGGCCACCCCGACTTCATGACGAAGGAAATCAATGAACAACCTGATGCCCTTCGTGCCACCTTGCTTGACCGCAGGAGAAGCGACGGAACTATCACGTTCGACGAGATGCGCATAAGTGACCAAGAACTTCGTGACGTAAAGCGTGTTGTTCTCGTGGCCGCTGGAACGTCACATCACGCTGCACAAGTTGCCAAGTACGCCATTGAGCGCTGGGCCGGGGTGAGTGTTGAAGTTGACATTGCGAGTGAATATCGTTACCGCGATCCAATCGTCGAAGTTGGAACCCTCGTTATTGGTGTGAGCCAGTCTGGTGAAACAATTGACACGATCATGGCAATTCGCGAAGCGCAGCGTCGCGGAGCACGAGTTGTGGCTATTTCAAACATTGTTGATTCCTCACTCGCACGTGAAGCTGACGCCGTTATTTACACTCGGGCCGGACTTGAAGTTTCTGTTGCTTCTACAAAGGCATTCGTGGCCCAGGTCGCAGCGCTTGAACTCTTCGCTCTTCGCCTCGCACAGTTGCGCCAAACCCTGAAGCCAAGTGACATCGATGCACTATTTCTTGGCCTAAATGCAGTGAGTGCTCAAGTGGCAGAGACCCTTACTCGCCGTAGTGATTATGAATCAGTGGCGGAGCAACTACTCAGCACTCGTGACTTCTTCTTCCTCGGCCGCCACGTTGGATTCCCAACTGCACTCGAAGGAGCACTGAAGCTAAAAGAACTTAGCTACTTGCACGCAGAAGGCTATCCAGCCGGTGAACTCAAGCACGGACCACTCGCGCTCATTGAACCAGGCGTTGTGGTCGTGGCAATAACAACCGATCCAAACATGCACGAAAAGATTCTTTCTAATCTTGCTGAAGTGAAGGCTCGTGGAGCCACAGTGGTTGCCGTTGCAACAGATGACGATGAAAAGATCGCCGCTGTTGCTGATTTCGTTTTCAGAGTTCCGGCAACTGAGCCAATGTTTACACCAATGATTGATGTTGTTCCTCTGCAAATTTTTGCCTACGCCATGGCTCGCGGACTCAAGCATGAAGTTGACCGTCCGCGCAACCTGGCAAAGACCGTGACGGTTGAATAATGGCTACGGTCGGCATTGGGATTGACATTGTTGACGTTCCGCGCTTTGAAAAGGTTTTAGCGAGGCGTCCAAAGATCGTTGATCGCCTATTTACCGAAGGCGAGAAGCTGGACACGAAACTTCGCCCGCAACGCCTCGCCGCTAGGTTCGCCGCAAAAGAAGCAGTTATGAAGGCGTGCGGTGTTGGCGTTGGTTCAACTGGATGGAAGACCATTGAAGTTAAGAAAATGCGCTCAGGTGCACCAATGGTTGTTTTGCACGGCACAGCACAAGACCTTGCGGACCGGGTGGGCATCAAGAACATGCACATCACACTGACGCACACTGACATGAGCGCAGCTGCCTTCGTGGTTGGTACTGACGATGCCGGTTGAAGCAGTTAATCGAGCATCGCGCGTTGAGATTTCTCGCAGTGCTCTAGAAAACAACATTGCAACATTGCGTGCAGTGAGTGGTGGAGTAGCGCTCGCGGCAGTCGTAAAGGCCAATGGTTACGGCGTAGGAGCAGTGCAGCTCGCAACTATCTATCAAGAAAATAATGTTGCGATGCTGTGTGTTGCGCTTGTTGATGAAGGAATTGAACTTCGTGCCAATGCAGTGACAATTCCGATCCTCGTCTTTGCTGAACTAGATGAACACAACACCAAGCTCGCTTTTGAAAACGGACTTATTGCAACTATTGGTTCTGTTGAAGGAGCCAGATTTGCAGTTTTATGTGCCAAGAAGCTCGGTGGCATGCACCGAGTACACGTAAAGCTCGACACGGGCATGCACCGACTCGGTGTTGACCGCGAAAACCTCGACGCAGTTTTAGACGTCCTTACTTCATCACAAAACATTGAGATTGATGGCTTCTACACACACTTCAGCGTCGCGGATGAATCAAATCCTGATCACCGTTCTTTTACTCGCACGCAGATCGATCTGTTTAATGAAGCCCAGCACCACGTTGCTTCAAGAGGCATCGAAGTCAAGAACATTCACCTTGCTAATACTGCGGGAACTGTTGCTTTTAAGGAAGCTCACGGCACCATGGTGCGCTGCGGGCTGGGACTACTAGGTGTCGCCCCTCAGTTATGGCTCGAAAGCGTCATTGGTGAATCTGGAATGACGCTTCGCCAAGCGGTAAGTCTTCACTCAAAGGTGAGCGCTGTTCGCCGTGTTCCTGCGGGGGCTCGTCCAAGTTATGGTCGCCGACGTGAACTTGAGATTGACTCCAACATTGCGACGGTCCCTTATGGCTACGCCGACGGATACGCACGCTCACTCTTTGCTGGTGGCGCAGAAGTTCTAATTAATGCAAAGCGCTATCCACTCGCTGGTCAAATAACAATGGACCAGATCGTTGTTGACTGCGGTGATGACGAAGTGAAGATTGGAGACGACGTTGTGCTTCTTGGTCAACAGGGAGATGAATTCATCTCCGCGAATGAACTCGCAGAGCGACTCGACACGATTGCCTATGAAATCTTCACCATGATTGCCACCCGTGTTGCCCGCGTTGTTGTGAGCTAGTCGTGGAAAATAACATTCCAGAGCTCGCATCGTGTCAACGTTGCTCCCTTTCAAAAACTCGAACTCGTGTAGTCATTGGATCTGGACCAGACTCGCCTTCGCTAATGGTGATTGGTGAGGCTCCGGGGAAAAACGAGGACGAGGGTGGCGAGCCATTTATTGGTCGCAGCGGACAGCTTCTCTTTCGTTTAATCGAAGAAGAAACCGGCCTTCGTAGAAGTGACTGCTTTGTGACCAATGTCGTGAAGTGTCGTCCACCTAATAACCGGACTCCAAACAAAACTGAACTCGGTGCCTGTCGCCCTTGGCTTGATTCTCAGTTCATCGCAGTCAGCCCACAGTTTGTCTTGGCGCTCGGCAACACTGCTTCTAAGGCAGTCTTTAATCACACTGATCCAATTGGTGCAGTGCACGGAAAAGTCATGTCTCTAGGTCCAGTGAAGGGGATGGCGACATATCACCCCGCCGCCGCACTCCGCCAAGGCCCTAGCGTGGTGGACGTGATGCGCGCCGATTTACGAATTCTAAAAACACTGTTGGGCCAGCAATGACCTTCGAGCGCTACTGCGACACTGACGAAGCTACCCAGGTCTGTGGCGAGGACTTTGCCGCGGTGCTTCGCCCCGGCGACATCGTTCTCCTTTCTGGCCAACTTGGTGCAGGAAAGACAACCTTCACTAAAGGTGTTGCTAAAGCTCTTGGTGTTAGTGAGAGAGTGACGAGCCCGACATTCACCATGGTGCGTGAGCATGCTTGTTCAAATTCCAAAGGCATACGGACCTTGCACCACTGTGATGTTTACCGCGTTGAGAGTCTCGGTGAAGTTCTTGACCTCGCGCTAGGCGAACTCGTAGAAGAAGCAGGTGTTGCACTCGTTGAATGGGGAGAACTCGCCGCATCGGTCTTCGGGCGTGATGTGCTCACCGTGAACTTTGAAATTGATGATAACGAAGGTCGTCGACTCATTGTTAGTGGCGCCCTCGCCAATTCAAGAACTGATGAACTAGCAACGTGGGCAAAATCATGAACATCCTCGCCATTGAAACTGCCACCGAGGGCTGCGCTACTGGACTTCGAACATCTGATGGGCGAGAGATCATCAAACTCGTTGACGAAAATCGCCAGCACACTGAGGAACTCACGCAAGGAATTCAGGCGCTACTTAGCGAAGCAGGTCTAAAGGCGAGTGACATCGAGCGCGTGGTGGTTGACCACGGACCAGGTCTCTTTACTGGGCTCCGCGTAGGGATCGCAACCGCTATTGCTTTGGCGCAAGGTATTGGTGCAGAACTGGTTGGAGTTGGTTCACTTGAACTTCTGGCCCACGGCGCTCATGATGCAGGAGTGCGCGGAACATTGGTGTGTGCAGTTGATGGTCGACGTGGCGAAGTGTTTGTCCAAACTTTCACGTTGGGCGACGGCGTTGTCGCCAGAGATGAGCCACGTGTAGAGGTTCCTCGAACAGTGGTCATTGAATGGGCCACAATGGCCGTGCCCGTTACGTTCACCGGCGACGGTGTCGAGCGCTACCTCAGTGATTTCTCTGCTGTGCCGGGCGCTGTGATCCACCGCGAAAAAGTTCCTTCCATTCACGCGGCGCTAACTCTTGGCTCTGAGAGAACTCCTTCAGCCACAATTACCCCTCTGTATCTTCGTGAAGCAGATGCCATTTCGAACTTCACTACTCGTGAGCGAGCGAAATGACGTGGCACATTCGCCTCGCTGAACGACGAGATATTTCTGAGCTGCTAGCGATCGAACAAATTCAGTTTCCTGAGCCTTGGACCAGGGGAATGTTGCTAGACGAAGTTACAAATACTGAAACTCGGAGATACACAGTTGTGGTTGAGGATGGAAAAATTCTCGGTTACCTCGGTGTGATGTTTGTTATGGACGAATTACACATCAACACCATTGGAGTACTGCCGGACTTTGAAGGAAAGGGCATTGGCACTGCTCTTATGGATGATGCGTGGCGTGACGCCAAAGAGCGAGGCATTGAGCGCGCAACGTTAGAAGTCGCCGTAAGTAACAAGCGCGCCCAAGACCTTTATTACCGTTACGGCTTTAAGCCCGTTGGCATCCGAAAGAACTACTACGACAAGATCGGCGAAGACGCC
>DAIQPM010000064.1:4446-6300 GCA_036787355.1 Acidimicrobiales bacterium | reverse complement strand
TCACTACATCGCCAGTTCCACGGTCGACGTTCTTACCCCAGGCCTTTACGAGCCCAGTGATAGTTGTTGCACGCATGACTGATTCTTCAGATGCGAGCGGATTAGTGATTCGAACGCGCGCAGCACCCGGGTGCACGAGATCAAAGTCTTCGTCGCTACCCAGGGTTGGCGTCCATGACTCATTCATGCCTAGGTCAATGCAGACATCTCTGACTTTGCGGCGAAACTGCTGAAGCTGGCTCAGTCCACCTGGCGTTGGCCATGATGGTGACCTGCGTGGAAGACGGCGGTAGCTATAAACACGAGCGATTTCTTCAATTACGTCCGCGCGACCATTGGCACCGCTTCTGATGTCAAGTCGTGAACTTGGAGGAGTAACGAACAGTGCACCGTTCTTTTCAGAAACGCTGAATCCGAGTCCCTCAAGAATTGCTGTCGATTCCTTTACTGGAATCGCGATGCCAAGAGTTCGCTCAATGTCCTTGTCGCGAAGTTCAACAACAGGAAGCTCAGGAGTCTTTCCAGCGATGTCTAGCGGCGAAGCCATCCATTCAAGGTCAGGAACGCTTTCACTCAGTACAGCAACAAATCGACCAACGGCACGAAGGGCCACGTTCGGGTCAACGCCACGTTCAAATCGGTTTGAAGCTTCGCTTCTAAGTCCGTGTCGCTTCGATGAGCGAGCGATAGTCATGGGATCAAAGAACGCAGCTTCCACAAGCACGTCAGTAGTCGACTCTGAGATTTCACTTGAGGCGCCACCCATGATTCCAGCGAGACCAAGAACATGGTCATCACCGTCAACAATGACGCAGTCTTCACCGGTGTCTCCAAGACCACGACCCGCTTTTGCAAGTTCACGAACAACACCGTCGAGGGTCTCGAGCGTTTCACCACTGCGAGCCCTTCGAGCCCGAAGCGTTTTTCCAGCTACATGTGCTGCGTCGTAGGGGTGTGTAGGTTGACCAAGTTCGAGCATTACAAGGTTTGAAGCGTCAACGACGTTTGAAATTGGACGCATGCCGGCACTAGTGAGTCGAGCAGCGACCCAGTCAGGTGATGGACCAACCTTTACGTTTCGAAGCACTGAGACAGTAAGACGTCCACAGAGATCTGGGTCGTCAATGCCAGCTGAAGCGAATGAGTCGGTTGTTGCCTTGACGTTAGGCGTTGCAATCTTTGGACTGCGAAGCGTGCGGTGCAACCTTGTAGCGAGGTCGCGAGCAACACCTTCTACAGACCAGGCATCAGGACGATTTCCTTCAACGGTGATGTCAAAGACAACATCTGCAGTCATCGAAAGAGCGTCCATGAGCTTCACGCCGACAACCGGGGTGATTAGTTCATCCAGGATCATGAGTCCCTGGTGGTCTTCACTGATCTTTAGCTCACGAGCCGAGCAGAGCATTCCGTTAGAAATAACACCCTTCATCTTTCGCTGCGCAATTTCAAACCCACCAGGCAGCACTGCGCCAACTGGAGCAAGTGGCACGTGGTGTCCTACTTCGAAGTTCATGGCACCACAGACAATGTCGAGTGGTCCATTTCCGGCGTCCACTGTGATGAGACGGATCCGGTCCGCTCCCTCAATAAGGGCAATGTTGTCTACGCGAGCAACAATGACGTCTTCTAAACCCTCGCCTACGCGCTCAATGCCTTCAACCACGAGACCGAGGTCGTCCATAATGAGACGTAGTTCTTCAACTGATTCAGTAATGTCAACAAATTCACGAAGCCACGAAAGAGAGATCTTCATGAGAACTGCCCCAAGAAGCGCGTGTCGTTCTCAATGAGTGCACGCATGTCAGCAATCTGGTGGCGCATCTGACCACAGCGTTCAATTCCGAATCCGAA
>DAIQPM010000064.1:0-4346 GCA_036787355.1 Acidimicrobiales bacterium | reverse complement strand
AAGGTGTCCCACATTCCACGTGATGGGTGAGCTGGAGGAATGTTCAGTGCTTCGAAGTTGTACCAGTCGCTTTCAACTTCTGGACCTTCTGCAACCACAAATCCCATTCCAACGAATACGTCTTCTAGTTCACGCTGCGTAGAGCCCACCAGTCCTGGGTGGCCTACTGAAACTGGCACCGTGACTGCGCTGACGACAACGTCACCAAGGTCAAGGCGGTCTGATTCAAGTGCAACTGCACGAGCTTGCTTAGACAGCACTGCCCTGCGCTCAGTGAGTGCGGCTTCAACTTCGCGTCTGGCTTCTTGCAGTAGAGCTCCAGCATCAGCTCGAGCGTCAGCGTCAAGTTGTCCCAGTGACTTCTGCAATGCAGAAAGAATTGAGCGCTTTCCAGTGATGAAAGGTTCGGCTTCTCTAAGTTCGTCGAGCGTTGTTAGAGACGTGACCTTTTCAAGTAATTCGGCCTTTTGAGCGGCGAGATTATCGAGGGGTGAAGTGCTCATTATTCCTCAAGGCTACGAGATTTTGAGGGTGATTTAGCGTCTTGGCGCTGGTTAAGGGCTTCAAATGCAATTAATGACGCCGCAATTGCGGCATTTAGTGATTCGCTGTCGCCGTCCATAGGAATACTGAGCGAAGCATCACAGAGAGCAATCGCCTCATCGTCAAGTCCCGCGGACTCATTACCGATTACAACAACTGACGCCTTAGAGAGATCAACGCTGCGTGGAGACGCTCCGCCATGGATAACGGTGGCGTACGAAGTGACACCTGCGCTCTTGAAATGAGCAATCACATCACCCAGCGGTGCCACGCAAATAGGGAGGTGAAATACCGATCCGGCAGTGGCGCGAAGGACTTTGGGATTAAAGACATCGACTGAGTTTCCGGTGAAGACAACGCAACTTGCACCAGAGGCATCTGCAGAACGAATGATGGTTCCGGCGTTACCTGGATCTTTTAGTTCGTGAAGAACGAGTGCGAACCCGTCAACTGGCAGCTTCGAGACTGAAGTAAGGGGAAACGAAACCGTTGCGATAATTGGTTGTGGCGTTTTTGCATCAGCAACTCTTTCAAGAATGCCTGATGCGAGTGAGAACACGCGTACTTTTGCATCCTGCGCTCTTTCAATGAGAGCTGCAATGACTGGTTTAGAGACGTGTTCCTCGTCTACGAAGATTGCTTCGAATGTTGCGCCACTGCTTAGAGCAGCATCAACCAGATCCGGTCCTTCAAGGACACAGACTTCTTCTTCCCAGCGATCTGAGCGGTTTTGTCCAAGGCGTCGGAGTCGACGAACACGTTCGTGCGTCGACCCCAACACCTCGATCAAAAAACCTACTTAGTAAGTGCTGCGTTGGCCTGTGCCACGATTGCGCCGAATGCGGCGTTGTCGTTCACAGCCAGGTCCGCCAGCATGCGACGGTCTACTTCAATTCCTGCAGCGTTGAGTCCAGCGATGAAGCGGCTGTAGCTCATGCCGTATGCGCGGGTTCCAGCATTGATGCGCTGAATCCAAAGCTTGCGGAAGTCGCCCTTGCGTGCGCGACGGTCACGAAATGCGTACACTCCGGCGTGCTGCACAGCTTGGTTAGCGGCGCGGAAGGTGCGGCTACGGTCACCGTAGTAACCCTTCGCTTCTTCCAGAATTGCCTTGTGGTGCTTCTTGGCGTTTACAGCCCTCTTTACACGTGCCATTTCAGTTCCTCTTTCCTAACGATCTCTTATAGGCCCATAAGGCGCTTGATGTTCTTCTCAATGCCCTTCGAAATGTCCGTTTCACGGCCAAGTCGACGTGCACGTGTCGAAGTCTTACCTTCCATCAAGTGTCCACGGAAAGCTTTCTGACGACGGAGTCGTCCACTTCCGGTGACCTTGATGCGCTTCTTTGCACCGCTGTCTGTCTTCATCTTTGGCATTTACGCCTCCTCTTTTGGTGTCACAGCGAGAGCTCTCACTGCTTCTATGTCGAGTACTGGTGCTGCTGTTACTTCTGGTGTTGCAACTTCTTTTACTGCGACAGGTGCATTTGCATCTGCCTTCTTCTTCGGCTTCTTATCTGGTCCAAGAACCATCAACATGTTTCGTCCGTCAAGCTTGGGTGCTGATTCAACCTTCGCGATGTGTTCCAACTTCTCCACAATGCGCTCAAGAATCTTTGCTCCAAGTTCTGGGTGCGCTGATTCGCGTCCACGGAACATAATTGTGATTTTTACCTTGTGGCCTTCATTAAGAAACTTTTCAACGTTGCGTGTCTTGGTATCAAAGTCACCGGGACCGATCTTCGGGCGGTACTTCATTTCCTTGATGCCAACGTTGGTCGACTTGCGGCGAGCTTCTTTAGCTTTCTGGGCCTCATCAAACTTGAACTTTCCATAATCCATGATTCGACAAACTGGTGGAACTGCCGTAGGGGCAATTTCAACTAGGTCAAGATCAAGTTCACGAGCGAGTTCAAGAGCTTCACGGGCAGAAACAACGCCTCGCTGATTTCCTTCATTGTCAATCAGACGTACATTGTCCACTCGGATGCGTTCATTGACGCGGTGGTCTCCAGGCACTGTTGCGATAACTCACTCCTTGCTCTACGCGACGCCGATATGACGTCGCCACGGCAAGCGGGGCGCAAAACTCCTGGTGACCTTGACACTCTTCATGTCTAGGTGGACGCTGGAATAACCAACCTCACTTGCTGTGAACTGCTTTACAACTCTAGCAGTTGGCACAATGTGCCCGAATTCAAGGGAATTTCTAGGGAAACGGCCCATCGGGTACTTTGGACCTGTGACAAATGAAGAAAATGCCCTCAGCGAACAAGAAGAATTAGAACTCATCCGCGCAACACCGGTTGACGTCGTAATTGGAAATCACATTTTCCATTTGATTCAACTAGCAGCTGTTCATTTGGCTGCAACTCCCCCAGGACTCGAACAAGCCAGTCTCGTCATAGACCTCGTGAGTGCAATGGTGTCAACCGCCGGAGACCGCCTCGGTGAACACGCTGATCTCTACAAGAACGCAGTCGCCGAAGTGCAGCAGGTGTACGTTCGCGCAGCCAGCCCTAAACCAGAGCAATAAATACTTCTTATTGGTCAGCTACTGAGCCTTGGTTAAGGATTGAAACCATCTCAAGGGCAGTTGTAGCTGATGAATAGCCAACATTGGTTTCGTCATCTTTTGAACGCTCAAGAGCTTGTTCAATTGTGTTCACGGTAAGAACTCCGAAGATCACTGGAACACGAGTACTCAGCTGTACGTCTTGCACTCCGCGTGCACACTCGCCCGCTACAACTTCGTAGTGACTAGTCTTAACACGGCGACCAGCACCGAGAGTGATTACAACGTCGACTGGGTTTCCACCGTCAGCGTACGCAAGGGCCATCATCGGGATTTCAAAAGCACCAGGGACCCAGCCGAGTGAAATGTCTGACCGATCAACGCCACCTTCTTCGAGCGCCTTAAGTGCACCGTTCAAAAGTCGAGTCGTGATGCCACCGTTAAAGCGACCACACACAATTCCAACGCGGACTCCGCGTCCAGACTTTGAGCCTTCAAGGTATTCGCCAACGCGGCTGCGAAGTGCTTCTACGACACCTGCGTCAAACTCAGTTTCCTTACTTGACGTCATCAAGCCCCCCAAGCATGTGACCCATGCGCTCACGCTTGGTGCGCAGGTAATCAATGTTGAATTCAGTAGGCATTGACTCAATGGCTACGCGCTCAACAATGTTGAGACCGAAGCCTTCGAGGCCACCGTACTTAATTGGATTATTCGTCATAAGGCGCATTGAAGTCACGCCAAGATCTACAAGGATCTGTGCGCCAATGCCGTATTCACGTGAGTCAACTGGAAGGCCTTGCTCAAGATTCGCATCAACTGTGTCGCGTCCTTCTTCTTGCAGGGCGTAGGCACGGATCTTGTGACCAAGTCCGATTCCCCTACCTTCATGACCACGAAGGTAGACAACAATTCCAGCGCCTTCGGCGGCGATCTTCGCCATTGCGGTGTGCAACTGTGGTCCACAGTCACAGCGCATTGAGCCCATTACGTCTCCAGTGAGACATTCTGAGTGAACGCGTACGAGTACGTCCTTAGCAGCAGCGATGTCACCGTAAACGAGGGCAAGGTGTTGCTCACCATCAAGCACTGATTCAAAAACGTGAGCTTGGAACGTTCCGTGCTCGGTAGGAAGTGATGCATCTGAAACACGCTTCACGAGCTTTTCGTGGTGGCGACGGTAACGAATGAGGTCAGCAATAGAAACGATTGGCAGGTTGAACTTCTTGGCGAACTCAGTGAGTTCTGGAAGACGTGCCATGTCTGACTTGTCGGCTGTGACAATTTC
>DAIQPM010000063.1:0-6388 GCA_036787355.1 Acidimicrobiales bacterium | reverse complement strand
CCAGCGAAGATGTCATCAACGCAGCCATCAAGATTCTTTGGATTTGTAACGCGAAAGAACCATTCATTAACCATTACTTCCATGAACTGTTCCTTGCCCATCTTCATCCAGAAGGAATCAGCGATTTGTGACGCGTGAGCGGCGAGGGCATCAAACTTACGAGAGTTTGAGCTTGAAACGTCAACTCTCGCACCGATCTTGTCGTCCGGAGTTCCCATGTTGAGCGGCTCTTCAGGCTCAGGTTCTGGGGCACGGACAATCCCCTTCTTCTCGTCTTCTTCACGCTTCAGACGATCTTCTTCTTCCCAGCGCGCGCGATAAATTGCCATCACCGAGTCTGGAATTGCGTTGTAATACAACGTTGGTTCGTAATCAATCAGCTCTAATGCTGCCAGTGTGATGCGGTTCGCTTGAATGTGATCAGGGTGCCCGTAGAAACCAATTTCGTTGTACGTCACAATTACCTGTGGACGCTCCTCCATGATGATGGCTGCGAGTCGCTTTGCCGCATCATTCAAGTCAGCTGCCCAGAAACTGTCTGGATCAGCATTTTGGGGCCAACCCATCATCCCTGAGTCGCGGTATCCAAGTCGCACGAGTCGGTCAATGCCAAGAATTTTTACCGCGTTATCGAGCTCAACTCTACGAATCTCTGCGACCGCATCACCATCGTGGTGGTCAGCGTCTGGCTTAGCGCCATCGAGTGCGTCTCCACACTCACCATTGGTGCAGGTAACGAGAACTGTCCTAACCCCTTGGTCGTGCAACAGCGGGTAGACACCACCAGTCGAACTGGCTTCATCATCTGGATGCGCGTGCACCGCAAGAAAGGTCAAATTATTCAACGGGCATTCCTCCAAAAAGGTCTGTGGCATCCTCGATTGTCGGGATGCGACTCCACGCACGGTGGTAATACTCAGTGCCAAACAGCATCATGAATAATTCTTCATCCATGTTTGCAATGTCACTGTTGTCAATCTGTGAAGTGTGAGTCAAAATCGCCTGCTGCTTAATTTTTGCGAATTTACGAACATCCATAGTGGAGTCCACGAAATCATCTGGGGTATCAGTCACTGCACGAAGAATCCACTCAGGTAGTTCAATCCCCTTCGCCTTTGCTGCGGGGATGAACTCTTGCATAATGCGTTGCGGCATCACTGGGTAGTAAATACGCTGTGGACACATGGCAATGTAGGCAGCTCGACCAGTGACTCGATTAGCCATGATGTGGTCTGGGTGTCCGTAGAAGCCGTTTTCGTCATAGGTAATGAGAACCATGGCCTGGACTTCATTAATGATCGCGCCCATCTTCTGGGAAGCTTCTTCAAAGTCAGCGTTGACAAAAGCTTTGGGGTTCTTGAATTGATCCCACTCAGGAAGTCCTGAGTCGTCGTAGCCAAGGTTGAACACGCGATTGAAGCCCACTAATTTTGCAGACTTTTCCAGCTCAGCGGCTCTCGTAGCGATTGTCCACTCGGTGTTGTGCTCTGGGTGATTACCTTCACGGCCCTGGTCGTCACGACCAAGCGATCCGTTCGTGCACGTAATGAGAGTTAGGTCAAATCCAAGCTCAGCAAAGTGCGATGAAACTCCAGAGGTGAAAATTGCCTCATCGTCCGGATGTGCGTGGATTATTGCGATTGATTTTGCGTACGCCATAGGACAATGTTAGGCCGTTGCGAGTTGCACAATTCGCACCACCAGCAGCACACCAGCCACTAAGAGGTAACTCCCTACACAACGGAGCAAGATTTTGCGGGCTCTAGTTTTTGGCACTGGTGCCAGCAATGTAAGTCGAGGAGTACGCCAGTCGCGCTTGTTGACGTCGTACTTGATCTTGGGTGGGGAACGGAGAAGTCCGATAGGCAGTCCAATTACTAGCCCCACCCCAGCGATTACTGACAAGACGCTAAGAAGCTTGATTACGTTGATTCCGGTAAAGAGTGTCGAGACCATCATGGTCACCGACAGAACCACGAGCGCAGTAACAATCGTTGCCGCAAGCGCGTTCAACCATTTCGAGTTAACCCACGGACCCAGAATTTCGCGGTCGTTACAAAGAAGAAGAACAAAGATTGTCGTGCTCGGCAACATCAGTCCACACATTGCCTGTACCGCAAGAGTGATGATTCCAAGAGGCGCCCCTGGAATCAATGTCACAATTCCAGCGACTGTCAGAAGTCCCGCAAAAGCACCGAAGAATCCCTTGGCGTCACGTAGTCGTGCATTGAGTGACTGGCGTGAACCAGAGAGATCTGACAGAGCGTAGGAACTAGCGAGCGTCACTGCTGCTGCGCCAATTACCGATGCGTTAAGAAGCAGAATCGCAAAGAGCGCTCCTGTTCCATGACCAACATGTTGAGCCAATCCTTTGGCAACACCGAGGGCATTGGTAAATGAGTTGACTCCCCCATGATGAGAAAGGCCAGCTGCGCTAGCGGCCATTAGTGCTGTAGCACCAATAACCACGATGAAGGAACCAAGCACCGTGTCAACACGCTCGTAGTTCAGCCAACGCGGCGTGATCTTCTTGTCAACAATGTTTGACTGCTGGAAGTACAGCTGCCAAGGGGCAACGGTGGTTCCAATAATTGAAATAATGAGCAGCACTGCACTCGACGTAGCGCCACCACGAATTCCTGGAACAACAGCGTGGTGAAGTGCCGCTGCGTAGTGAGGCTTAGAAAGAAGAACTAGAGGAACCACGAAGAGATTGATTGCTACAAAAAGCATCATGAAGCGTTCCCAGCGTGCAAAGGAACCAGATGCAGTAACCAAGAACAAAAGCAGCACTGCTACTGGAACAGAAATGTAGGGCTTGACGCCGAAGTAGTCCATGGAAAGTGAAATTCCAATGAACTCAGTAATGATGATTAAGAAGTTGAGAAGAAGAATTGAACCAATTGAGATGTTTCCCCAGTTGCGTCCAATTCGTTCACGAATGAGACGACCATGACCAACACCGGTGACTGCGCCGAGGCGTGCAACCATTTCTTGGTTGATGATGAGAACAGGGATGAGTAGCGGCAGTACCCACAAGAGTGTGTACCCGAAGTTCTGGCCCGCTTGGGCGTAGGTGGAGACGCCACCGGCGTCGTTGTCTCCGACCATCACAATGAGGCCGGGACCAATAATGGCCAGCAACGTAAGGAAGCGCGCGCGCAGTCCCTTGCGGCTTGTTACGTCGTTTTCTGAAATAGTGCCAAAGGCACCGCTGATCTTCTGTTCCTTGTGCTGCTCGCTCACGCTCCACCTCCTCTCGTCTCTGTGTGGTTTGCGAACAACCACGCAGAAACCAGGACAGGGCTAGAGCGCTGTCAGTGGAATTGTGCGAAGTTGCGTAGTAATTGAGGTGACCTGACGGTCACAACTGGGGGGTTTCAGAAAGGCCCCCTTTGAACGAGACGAAAAATAACGCGGTTCATTATTCCTCCACCGCAGTCATTCCAAACTCACGGCGCCACCCCTGAGGGAGGAGCTCTTCGAGCAGGTCGTCAACTGTTACTACACCAATCATCTTTCCGTGCTCAGCATCAAGCACCGGCAAGACAGTCAGATTGAAGTCACTCATTTTGCGAGCGACGCGGTGCATGTCCCATTCGGGGTGCACGTGCGTTAATTGAGTGCGAGCAACACTGAGCGCGAGGTCAGTGTCACGAGCACGAACGAGAGGGGCTAATGAGGACGCACCGATTGGTTGTCCGTTTTCATCCAAAACAAACACCACGTGCAGCGACTCACCAGGGACGTTTGAACTGCGAACCGCTTCCAGAGCTTGCGCCACAGTGGCGGTTGCTGGCACCGAAACAAAGTCGGGGTTCATTAATCCACCCGCGGTATCAGCGTTATACGAAAGTAGGTGTCTGACCTTGGTCTGCTGATCAGCCGGTAGTGATTCGAGAATTGTGAGACGACGATCCTGGTCGATTTCGTTAATGAGGTCAGCCGCGTTATCTGGCTCCATGCGAGAAAGCAATCGGGCCGCATCAACATCAGAGCGGTCCTCTAGGAACTCCAACTGGTGCTCGGTGTCGAGCTCTTCAAAGACGTCCGCTTCAAGTTCACGGTCGAGTCCGACCGCTTCAATGATTTCTTCACCTTCTTCGTGACTTGCTTGTTCCACGAGGTCAGCAATCTGTGCGGGGTGAAGTTTCGCGAGCTTGCGGTAAGGGATACGAAGTCGAGCTGAAGGAACGTGACCTACGAAAGGTTCAATGGACGCGAAGTCAACAATGGCGTCTGCGTCAATGCGCTGGCCGAGGTTTGCGCCAAGAATGCGTCGAAAGAATGGGCGGCGTCCTGGGTCAACACCAACTACTTCCCACTTTCCTTCCATTTCTGCAATTTCAATTTCGTTCGCGATGATGAGTCGACCGCGAACCAAGTTAATGAGGTGACGAGAAAGGAGGTCTTCAGCAAGGAGTAGTTCTCCGGGGCGACGCTCAAACCTGCGCAGGTCGAGTCGCTTCCCTTCGAAAGTCATTTTTCCTTCGCGAAGTCCACCGATTTTCTTGATCGGAACAAAAAGGTCTCGTCCTTCAATGCGAATAACTGCACCAACGACTGGTGGATGTGCGTCATTGCCAAGTCGCGCGACCAGGTCTTGGACGCGTCCGATTCGGTCACCGTTCGAGTCATAGATAGCTCGGCGCAGAAACGTTGAGAGGTGGAGAATTTCAGTCATAGAAAGGCCTTAAGAGACCCTCCAAGGCTACCCGTTTATCCTGATGAGCACCAGTGCGCCAAGATGAACTTGTCGTGAACCCTTTTACAACAAGGGATTCGCTACGAAGGCTTGAAGTTCTTCAGCACCTCAGCAACGAATGTGACGTCATCGTCGCTGATGCCAGCGTGAGTAACAAAACGTGCGCGACGTGGGCCAATCGTGCCACCAACAACTCCCAGCAGTTCTAATTCACCAATAATTTGGCGAGCTTGGGGATGGTTAAAAGCAACAATGTTCGTCTGACACGACGTGGGGTCGTAGTTCGATTCTGGAAAGGCTTGCGCAAACAGTGTCGCTAGTTGCTTCGCGCGTGCGTGGTCTTCGCTGAGTCGATCAATCATTGTGTCAAGTGCCACGAGTCCCGCCGCCGCCAAGATTCCTGCTTGTCGCATCGCACCACCAAGTCGCTTTCGCTCAATGCGCGCAGTCTCCATGTCAGCCTTGCTTCCAGCCAACAGAGAGCCAACTGGTGCGCAGAGCCCCTTAGACATACAAGTCATCACCGTGTTAGCTGGTGCCGCAAACTCAGCTGCAGAAGTTCCAGTTGCTACAACTGCATTAAAGAGACGAGCACCGTCGAGGTGAAGTGGCAGATTTCCGATCGCTGTTTTCAGAGCAACGAGGTCTCGCACTTTCCATGGCGTTCCACCAGACGGCATGTGAGTGTTCTCCGCTGACACCATTGCGATGTGAGGTTGGTGGTCAATTTCGGCGTCAATGATTGCAAGTACTTCGTCGACGTTTAGTTGCCCCGTTCTGTCGTCAACAGTTGCAAACTGAACACCAGAGTTTCGTGCCGCAGCTCCGAGCTCGAAGCTAACAACATGCTGATCGCGTCCAGCGATGATTACGTCTCCGGGCTTGGTGTTAACCCGTATCGCAATTTGATTCGCCATCACACCTGAAGGAACAAAGACCGCAGCCTCTTTTCCGACAATCTTCGCGTAACGAGCTTCTAACTCGTTGATGGTGGGGTCTTCACCTGAACCGTCGTCACCAACCACTGCTCTGGCCATGGCGTCACGCATTTCCTTAGTGGGCTGGGTGACGGTATCGCTTCTCAGATCTACGCGTTTGCTCATCTAACGAGGCTACAGGCCAACTTCTAGACTGTGTATATGACTGATCACATCCCTACAGAAATGAACGTGCACGACCAATTGGGGATTGAGATCATCCTGGCCACTCCGGAAAAGGTTGTCTGCCAGGTAGAAGTCGGACCACGTGTTCACCAGCCCTACGGCATTCTTCACGGTGGCGTATCGGCACTCATGGCAGAAAGTGCCGGCTCGATTGGAGGAGCAACAACTGTTGGTCCTGAGTTCATTGTTGTGGGGACCGAGCTCAACATTTCTCACCTTCGCTCGATGACCAAGGGCACGCTCACCGCAACAGCGACTCCTATTCGCACCGGTCGAAGTGTCCACGTCTGGAACATTGATCTCACCGACGAAAGAGACCGCAGAATTGCCATTGCCCGCCTGACATTGCAGGTGTTGAAGGCTCCCAATTCTTCAAGCCCCGAGGCCTAGACTTTCATCTAGGAAAAGAGGTCTCACATGGGTGTTCGCTTTACTGGCTGGGGAATTGGTCTCCCGGAAAAAATAGTTACTAACGACGACCTTTCCAAAACTCTCGACACTTCTGACGAGTGGATTTCTG
>DAIQPM010000062.1:2356-6393 GCA_036787355.1 Acidimicrobiales bacterium | reverse complement strand
CGATCTTCAAAGTCGACCACATCTTGCAGGGAAGCAACTCCGCTACCAGGTCGATTCGATAAGTAACTCGACATGGAAGTAACTAATTCAGAAAGCAACACGTGAAGCTCGTCGTTACCCTCTTGTTCACCAGCCACTGCGAAGTCACGTTCTGCGACTTCTGTGCCAGTGATTTTTAGAATCTCGACAATGTTTTTGAAGCATGCATCGGTTTCAGGGTGACCAGTCATCCATGTAGGCGACATAACAATTCGTGGGTTCGCCATGGAGTCTGGCTTAGACGTGTTGCTCAGAACGCTGTAGAGAAGAGCGACGTCATCAACACTTCGCGCCATTGGACCAGGACTGTCTTGGCTTGGGCTAATGGGAATTACAAATTCACGCGACACTGTGCCAACGGTTGGCTTAAGTCCCGCAACACCGTTGAGTGAAGCAGGACACGTAATGGAACCGTCGGTCTCAGTTCCGATTCCTAGGGGGCTCAGTCCACCAGCGAGTGCTGCACCAGTTCCTGAAGAAGAACCTCCGGCAGAACGCTCGAGGGCCCATGGATTAGCGACGAGTCCACCAGTTGCACTCCAACCACTAGAAGACCTGGTTGAACGGATGTTGGCCCATTCGCTCAAGTTCGTACTGGCAAGAATGATCGCACCAGCTTCTTTGAGACTGACAACCAGTGGCGCATCACGAGTAGGTCTGCCAATGAGAGAAGTAGATCCAGCGAGACCCGGAAGTCCAACTGCTTCAATGTTGTCTTTAATGATTACTGGCACACCGTGTAGCGCACCACGTGAGATCCCTCTTGCTCGCTCATCGTCTCGTTCTCGTGCCACGGACAGAGCTGCTTCGTGTACCGCTGCAATCGAGTGCAATGAAGTGGGAGTGCCGTCGACGTCGATATTTTGGATACGTTCGATCAGTGCAGTCACTAATTGGCTAGAAGTAAGGCTTCCACTCTCAAAGCGAGAAATTACTTCTTGCGCGCTTAAATAAGCGAGTTCGGAACTCGATGAATGTGGATCAGCCATGATGTGCTCCTAAGAGTTAGTCAGCAGATTTTGGAGCGGGTGCGGAGGGTGCAGGACTCGCTGCAGGAGCAGGAGTTGATGCTGGAGGAGTCGTTGAAGAACTCGCGCCACGGCTGTCGTTCTTGTAGAAGCCACTGCCCTTGAAAACAATGCCCACGGCAGAGAACACTTTTTTCAGATCCCCACCACAGTGCTCACACGTTGTGAGTGGAGCGTCCGAGAACTTCTGGACGGCCTCAATGCGCTGATGACAGCTTTGGCATTCATATTCGTACGTCGGCATAATGCTCCTGAATCGAACTTCGGACTACTTATCGTAATACCCCAGTGACTTGGCTGACACCGGCCAATTACAGGGCGAATCGTGAGGTGTCACAACCTGGCTGTACTCTCGGTATCGAGAGAAAAGGTGACGGTTCATGGCCCCAAAAACAAAAGGTGGAGATCCGAAGCGCGATCGCTTAATGGCCCTTGTATTGCTGTTGCAGAACGCCACCAAGGACAATCCACTCACCCAAGATGAAATCATCAGAGACCTCACCATTGATGACCCCAAGAGCAACAAGCTCATCAAAGCTTATGAAGGCGATCGCTTAGCGACTCGACAGAAGTTTGAACGCGACAAAAAAGACATCCGTTCGAATGGAATTCAGATTGAGACCAAAGTTGCTGAAGATGGAACTTCTGGGTACTGGATTGAGAAGGACTCAATGGCAGCGGTCGGAATCATTTTTAATGAGCAAGAAGAGAGAGTGGTTCGTTTAGCGCTTCGTCTCTACGGCTTTGGAAAATACGGCGCATTTAGTATTTTCAACGACGGCCCCGGAACCGATGGCTCACTGGCAATCTCGAATTACTACAACCCACTTGTTCGAGCCGTCAAACTGCAACGTGCAGTGAGCTTTGAATACCGTTCGTCAAAACTTAAAACTCGTGTTGTTGAACCACTACTCATCGCCACCTTTGATGGCTCTTCGTATCTAGTTGCTAGAACAAAGGACGAGGGAGTCCTGAAGAGTTACAAAATTGATCGCATTACTTCAATGCCTGAAGTTCTGTCGCACAAATTTGATGTGAGCGAAGCAGATAAGAGGAATGCCGAAAGCTGGTCACCTAACTTCGCCAAAGCTGAAAAGCCGATTGTGCTCATGGTTGTTGCAAAGAAAACGTACGCAGAACTAATTGTCCAGCAACAGCCACAAGCGACTTCCAGGGTGAAGAAGAGTGGCCAAGTGGAAATCACGATTCCCTTTGATTCGCCACACGCCGCCATGCAGTTCTTGCTGCAGTCCGGTGAGCGAATTGTTCTAGAAGAACCGAAGGACATCAGGAAAGAACTCAGCTCATGGCTGAAAGAAGTCAACAAGGGGAGCACGCCGTCAATTGAGGGGCTCGTCTTTTCTGAACCAGAAAAGTCAGATGTCTTAGGTCAAACCTTGCTCTTGTTGCACGCCGTGTACGCAAGTCCAGAGGGTTTAACTGTTGGTGAACTCTCAACTCGATTTGCCATGGAACCTTCAGATGTTCGACGCATCATGGACCGGCTCTATGCGCTCGAAATTGCAACAGGAACTAATAATTTTCCTGCCCTCCTCACCAAGATTGACGATGAGGAAGACGACGATCCAAATTCTCTAGAAATCCTCTACACCCCTGATTCGCTCAAAACAGATAATGGATTCGCGTTACCTAACTCACTGATGTGGCGCGACGTTTTCGAGCTCAATGTCGCACTTCGTGAGACTTCTCGTGTTTACTCCGATAGTGCGATCTTGTCGGCGATAGAAAAGTTAGAAGCGGCGAGCGGTGTCTACCTAGGGGCAGAATCAACTTCTGTTGAAACATTCATTCCAGAGATAACCAACGCGGTGAATAGCAAGCAACAAATCACCATCCAGTACACCCCTGGGCAATCTGACGAAGCTCGCGAAAGGGCAATTGAGCCGAGAGACATCAAACGTCTCAATGGGCACACGTACGTCCGAGCGTTCTGTTCAACGAGCGAAGGCTGGCGAACATTTCGTGTTGACCGCATTAGCGCAGTCCTGTCTACAGCACCAGCTACACAGCAGCGACCAAGCGACGTCGAAGAAAACTGGTTGACACAAATTGGCTCAGGTGGCGAAGAAGTAATTGTTTTTGTCGATGCAGATTCACGGTGGCTATTCGAGCCCCTACCTGGAGCTCGTTGGTCTGTCACTAAGGATGGCGAGAGTGCTGTCATGTTCAGAGTGTCTGATGAGGAATTCTTAAATAACCTCATGCTGCAAGCAGGACCTGGCGCTCGTGTGGCTACTCCCAAGTTCAAAAAAGCTGGCCACGAGCTAGCAAAACGGATACTGAAGAATCTCTAAAGCGACAGTTGGGTACCTCGAAAGAGGTATCCATGATTCACGTTTCATCAATCAGAAATAATGACCCTCGATACTTCACGAGCGACCGGGCGCTTGAGCTTGACGGCATACGACTTGGTGGCGCTGGTTGGTGGATCCGAGGTGAGGGGGATACTGAAGACCCCGACGCGATTCGAAAAGTTCTCACGACAACAGATCGCTCAAGCAAGTACGGCTATCAATTGATAATTGCGGCTCCACGACCGGTCTCAATTCTGATCGCAATAGACCGCGATAGCGCTCCAGCGATAATAAAAAGTCACCAAAATGCTGTGGCGGGAGCGGTTCAGTATCTCGAAGACAGGGGTGTGGCTTGGGCTGATAGGAGGAATGGGGAATCAAAACTGGTCTCCTCGAAGTGGGAAGAAGTAGTGAGCTTCACCCATGGGGTGAATCGAAGAGGAGACCCGCACTTGCACGACCATGTTTTGGTCGGTGCACGCCCTGCAGAGAGCAACAATGTGCTCGATTCGAGAGGTCTCTTCTCGCATCTAAAAGCTGCTGACGCAATTTACCGATCTGAGCTTCGAAGTCAAATTGCAGAGCGAACTGACTGGGTACCGAGAAGAACCTTCGAAGGTGTTGAGCAAATTGAAGGCCTTGACCTTGGATACGT
>DAIQPM010000062.1:0-2256 GCA_036787355.1 Acidimicrobiales bacterium | reverse complement strand
CGAGAAGAACCTTCGAAGGTGTTGAGCAAATTGAAGGCCTTGACCTTGGATACGTCAAGCTCTGGGCTGGCAACAAAGATTTTTCTACGGAAGCAAAGCAGCAATGGACGCGTGACCATATCCTTGAACGCTGGGCGACTGACTTAAGTCGATTCAGCGAACGTGGACCTGCACTGATCCCTCAACGTGAAAAGAGGGTCATCGATGAGCACACTTTTGCGGGTTCGTTTGAAGGCCTTGAGTATGTGAACAGAGCCTCAATTGTTAAGTCATGGGCTAACGCTGCGCCCTATGGACAGAGTTACAAGGAGATGGAAATTGTGATCAATGAGCTCTACCCAGAACTCATTGATTCATCTGGTTACATGCAGGAGGCAGTGAGTCTTTCTGATGCAAGAATGACCTCAAAAGTTCGTGAGCACGGAGCTCGACCACTGCAAGCGAGAGACCTTGAAAATTGGCGGTCTCAATCACGTTCAAGACCAGGGCTCTGGCTCGGACTATCGAGATAAGCAAGAAATCTTGGATCACGAAATGAAGGAGTAAGCCGAGTCCAAGTCATTGACTTATTTGCATGCAGTGTGAGGGCCATTGATGGTCTGCCGCGTGCCAGCTCGCCAATCGTCGCTGCGTCGCGTTCGTGCCACGAGTTTGAATGACCATTCTTCTTTCCTTTTTTGTCTACTTGATGTGATGTGGTTTTAATTTGCTGTTTTCCCGCCAGGTTGGACAAAAGTTGGAGTGTCGCGGGATCTGCAATCCCCGGGAGAATTAGTGCTGTGGGAAATAACGACAAGAATCCATCGGCCGAGCGGCCCCAGCGCTCCCTCGCTTGGCTCAAATCTTGCAGACAGGCAAGTGTAAGAACGCCTTGTCCGCCGCCTTCAGAAACAATCCCGGCAAGTCTTGGCAGTGGGGCTACATTGGCAAGCTCATCGAGCGCAAGAAGCAACCTGGCGCCATCTTGGTGGCGGTCATAGGTTGCATGAACAACCTCTTCTACAAGTCCAACTACGAGAGGAATTGAGACTGCCTGGAACCTGCTGGGTGAAACAATGTGTAATTGATTTGGACCACTTAAGAATTCATCTATGTCAAGACCTCGGAGCTCAGATGCTTCTCTTGATGCATCACTACGCATACCCGCAAAAAATCCAGATGCGGTTGACCAAATTGAAGATCGTTCTCTTTCTTCTGTAGCCATCACTCCTCGAAATAGCGCACTGCTGGCATGTTCGAATCCATATTTTTCTCCCAGCACTTCCGCTACACCGTGACTATTTCGTTCATCAATTTGTGTACAGAGTTGTGCCATCGATAATTTCTCAAGGGCGGCGTAATGCATCAGAGGAGCAACAAGTGCACTCGCGCGCTCTGTCCAGTGATCATCAGACTGACCTGAGTTGCCTCGCCTCGCGACGTCAACGAGGCTTCGAGTTGCCAAAATTGATCCATCCCAGGTCTCAGATTGTCTAATTGGTGAATATCCAATTTTTTCTACTCCAGGCGGTGTTGGCACGATTCCAGACGGATCGAAGAGTAAATTCGCACCTTTTCGACGTGACTTCGACATCAGTTGCAGTACATCATCCTTGGTTGATGTGATGACACAAGAATGTTCGCTCATCAGGAGATTTGGAATGATAATTGAGCTTGTTTTTCCGCTCCGACTCGGCCCTAATACGAGTGTTGAACGTTCATTGCCACTCGATACGTCACCTAATTCACTGCGACCAAAATAAATTCCACGATTGAATTCCACGACATACAACTGTCGGAAAAAAGTCTTAAATGCTTGACATTGGTGTGAAAACCTAGTGAACTTTATCTTGTCCTTCTGCGGAGGAGGCCAAAGAAGTATCTAGGTGCTTGCTAGCAACTCGTAGATACATCTCTCTTCTGCTTAAGAACCGTGCACTGCGTTTGGTCGCCGTACAGCCGTGAGGCTGGGTGGTACACAATCGAGTTCATGTCGACTTATTAGTTCCGTTAAGCGTGAACACCACAGTGGTGTGATCGTGGTCTAGTAAATCAACGATAAACCCTAGGAGGGTAAAGTGGCACCAGCTGCGAAGAAGAAGGCTGCACCTAAGAAGGCTGCACCAAAGAAGGCTGCTAAGCGCAAGCCAGCTGCAAAGAAGGCTGCAAAGAAGACAGCTAAGAAGGCTGCCCCTAAGAAGGCTGCTGCAAAGAAGACAGCAAAGCGCAAGCCAGCTGCAAAGAAGGCTGCTGCAAAGAAGACTGCAAAGAAGGCTG
>DAIQPM010000061.1:3028-6573 GCA_036787355.1 Acidimicrobiales bacterium | reverse complement strand
TGAAACTGAAGTTCTCGTACCACTGTACGGAGACCGCATTTTTGATCTTCTAAAAAAAACCGGTGATGGAGAGCTCGCTGGAGTTGAAGAATCGTCTGTTGGCAACGCAGTCACGGTGGTTCTCGCCGCCGAGGGCTATCCACAGAACCCTAGAAAAGGTGACGTTATAAGTGGGCTAGGGGATAATGGCCAACTCGCAGTTCCTATTGAAGGGGTCACCGTATTTCATGCGGGAACCACCAGGAACGAGTCTGGGGCGTTTATTACCGCTGGCGGAAGAGTGTTTGCAGTAACCGGTGTAGGGCTTTCAATGAAAGAAGCACGAAGTCGTGCATACGAGGCCGCATCGCTCATAACCTTTAAGGGGAAAGTCATGCGAAATGACATTGCCCTTGCCGTGGTCTAAAGGAGACAAATGATTCCGAGGTATTCACCAAAGGATGTTGCGGCACTATTTAGTGACGAGAACCGCTTTGACACAATGCTCGAAGTTGAGCTCCTCGCAGCTGAGGGGCTCGCTGCAGAGGGCGTGCTTCCCAAAGACGAAGTCGCTACGTTGCGCGCACGTCGCCCGGTAATTGATGCTGCATTTGTGGCTGAAGTTGAAGAGCGTGAACTAATTACCAATCACGACACTGCAGCCTTTGTCGACCTTGTGCAGTCAAAAATTGGAATGCCTGAGGGCGCGTGGATTCACTATGGACTTACGTCTTCTGATGTTGTTGACACTGCGCTCTGTCACACAATCACTCGTGCCATGGACATTGTCATTACTGAAGCAACGGCGCTACGCGATGCGCTAACTGCACGTGCCAAGGAATCAGTGGACATGCCAATCACTGGCCGCACACATGGCATGCATGCTGAGCCAACAACTTATGGTGCGAAGTTTGCTCTTTTCGCATTGCAAGTGCAACGCGACATTGAGCGTGCCAAGAATGCGCGCACTGCAATTGCCGTTGGAAAACTCTCTGGAGCCGTTGGAACGTATTCAAACATTGATCCAAAAGTTGAAGCGTACGTCTGCGAAAAACTTGGGCTAACACCAGTGCCAGCGACACAGGTAATTGCAAGAGACCGCCACGCAGAAGTTCTCTACGCGTGCGCTGCACTTGGAACCTCAATGGAGCAGTTCGCCCTGGAAGTTCGCCACCTCGCGCGTACTGAAGTCGGTGAAGCGTCTGAACCATTCGCGAAGGGACAAAAGGGTTCCTCGGCAATGCCTCACAAGCGCAATCCTGTTCTGTCAGAGCGGCTTTGTGGACTTGCTCGAGTACTTCGTGGCTACCTGCAGGCAGGACTCGAAGACGTGGCTTTGTGGCACGAAAGAGACATTTCACATTCAAGTGTTGAACGCATCATCATGCCAGACGCATTGCAGCTCACTGTGTACATGCTGCGTAAAGCAACAGGACTCGCAAGTGGCCTGGTACTCAATCCAGAACGCGCGCTAGAAAACCTAAACGTCAATTCACTCGGACTCGTGTTCTCACAGTCAGTGCTACTTGCGCTCGTTGACTCGGGTATGTCTCGTGATGATGCGTACCGCATTGTTCAAGCTGCAGCGGGAAAAGCCGCTGAGACGAGAACAAATTTCCGTGACGTCATTGAAGCAGATCCTGCAGTGAAGTTGACTAAGGAAGTACTAGCTAATGCATTCGATGCACAACGTTTATTAGCGCATCGTGCACGGTTCATTGACGCACTTACGTGGGCCAAGTGAGCGAAGTAGTTCTTCAACATATTTATTCGGGCAAGGTCCGAGATCTCTACGAAGTTGACGCAAAGCATCTACTCATGGTTGCATCTGACCGGCTGAGTGCATTTGACGTTGTGATGAATGAGACAATCGAAAATAAAGGTCGAGTTCTTACTGGTTTAACGAATTACTGGTTGCGTGAGTTTTCTGGTTCAATTCCAATGGCGTTGATTTCGTGTGACCCAGAAGTTATTGATTCAGTCGTGCCTGGATTCAGCTCCAAAAAGGAGTGGCATGGGCGCACAATGCTTGTCCGTAAGGCCGAGATGCTCCCACTCGAATGCATTGTTCGCGGCAGGCTCGCTGGACAGGCATACGACGAATACGTGAAATCAGGAACGGTTCACAACATGGCTGCACCCAAGGCCATGGCCCTAACCGACGCATTCCCAGCGCCGATGTTTACTCCTTCGACCAAGGCTGAATCAGGACATGACATCAACATTGACTTAGAGACTGCTGCATCCATTGTTGGTGAAGAGTTGCTCACGAAGGCCCAGACAATGTGTCTTGACCTCTTTGCCAAGGCGAGCGCCAAGCTCGCTGGGTCGGGTCTTACTCTGGCTGACACAAAATTCGAACTCGGATTCGTTGACGGCGAGCTTGTTGTTTGTGATGAGGTGCTCACGCCTGACTCGTCTCGAATTTGGCCCAGTGCTGAAGTTCGCTCTGGAGAAACGCCACCATCGTTCGACAAACAGCCGTTTAGAGATTGGCTCAGTGAACAGCCTTGGGATAAAACTCCACCTCCACCCACGATCCCGAGCGACATTTTGGACGTCACTTCTAAGAGATATGTTGCGGCGTATGAAAAAGTGACTGGAAGATCGCTCTCCGACTGGTACGGTGCGTAGCAATGAAATACGCAATCATCGTCGATGTCACACTCCGCCAAGGAATCTCCGATCCTGAAGGCGCGACCATTGAACGCGCACTCCCAGCGCTGGGCTTTACCGGGGTAAGTGATGTTCGTGCTGGTAAATCATTTCGTCTCAATGTTGAAGCAGATAATGAAGCTGACGCTTTAGAAAAAGCAACTGCACTTGCGCAACGACTTCTCTCAAATCCAGTCATTGAAGATTCACGCGCGCGACTAAGCGCAGAAGGTTAAGCATGTCGCGCATTGGCGTTGTAGTTTTCCCAGGATCTAACTGTGAATACGACGCAGCATCTGCTGTAACGCAGCTTGGCGCTACTGCAGAATTCGTTTGGCATGGCCAAGACAATGTCGATGGCTTTGATGGCATCATTCTTCCCGGTGGTTTCGCACACGGTGACTATCTACGCCCAGGAGCTCTTGCACGATTCTCTCCAGTGATGAATGCGGTTGCATCCTTTGCTAACGCGGGTGGTGCCGTGCTTGGAATCTGTAACGGTTTTCAGGTGCTGACTGAAGCTGGACTTCTGCCAGGAGCGCTGCAAAAGAACCGTGGCCTCACATTTTTGTGTCATCCGACAACGCTGATTGTTGAATCAACAAAGTCTGTGTTGACACTCAACGCAACAAAGGGTCAAGAGCTCAGTATTCCCATTAATCACTTCTCTGGTTCGTACACCTGTGATGACAAGACGTACGACGAATTAGTTGCAAATGATCAGATCGTTCTTCGTTACAAAGAGAACCCGAATGGATCTCGCGACGACATTGCAGGAGTTTCAAACCTCAACGGAAATGTTGTTGGTCTTATGCCTCACCCTGAGCGTGCAATGTCTCTGCTGCTTGGAAGCGCTGATGGCCAAGTACTGCTATCGAGTTTTATAAGTAAAACGCTTAGCGTTCGCTAGT
>DAIQPM010000061.1:0-2928 GCA_036787355.1 Acidimicrobiales bacterium | reverse complement strand
TTTGTAGAAATTTTCTCGGGAGATTCGGAGAACTCAGAATAAGTGCGAGTTCCATGGGTAATCAGATCTCTAACTATGAGTAGAGACCACTTGTCCCCGAGGATATCTAGCCCGGAGCTAATTGGACATTCGGAGCGCCATTCGATTGGACTTTCCTTACTCCTTGCCACTTCGCCCCTTTACTTAGAGAAAGCTGCTGCCATCTCGGTAAAGGTTATCTCTAGAGGGGTCGGCTTCCAGTCAAGGATTTCAAATGTTTCGTGATTGTCGTAAGCAATCTTTACACCGAGATTAGGAACCATTCCCTTAGCTTCACGGTCGAAGAGAGCCATGAGTTTGATAGCGAAGTTAGGCGCCTTGCGAGATGGCACCTTTGAATATCCAGCCTTCTTCAGTGTTTCTGCCAGATAAGCCATAGCAATTGGTTGTGAACTGGCAGCAATAAATCTCTTTCCAGCAGCTTTAGGTGCACCAAGTGCTGCAACATGTAGACGCGCGATGTCTCTAACATCGACCATTCCCATAGCGACATCGGGAATGGCAGGCATCTTGCCGCCAATGAGGTTTGCAATCATCGCTTCACTCGTTCCATCACCGGTAGTTCCTAAAGATGGCCCAAGTACAAAACCGGGATTGATGGCAACCATCTCCATTGAGCTTCCTTTTACGGTCTCCCATGCTGCTCGCTCTGCCAAGGTCTTACTCTTTGCGTAGGCACCGATGTTTTGATCTATGTCCGACCACGAATCTGGTCCGTAAGTTCCACTTGGTCGACCTGAAGTCATGGAGACAACAGATGAGGTAATGATGAATCTCTGAATACCAGCCTTCATTGCAGCTTTGATCACTCGTTTTGTTCCTTCAACAGCAGGAGTGATCATGACATTCTCATCTCTAGGCTCAGCTAAGAGGAACGGTGAAGCTAGGTGGATGACAAAATCACAGTCGCTCATTGCTTCAGACCAGCCAGAATCTGAGAGTACGTCTGCTTGTACATATTTCACATTTGATGCACCCGGCAGAGAAGAGAGAGCGGTCTTGGTATTTTCTGCCTTTGCCAAGGATCGAACTGTTCCTACTACCTCATATTTCTGGCGAAGAAGTTCAGCTGCGACATGCTGTCCGATATATCCAGTGATTCCAGTGACCAAAACCTTTTTTGTCATGCGAGAGCTCCTTCGATCTATACGGACATAGAAAAGCGTTTTAATCGTACACCATCACTTGCAAAATGCAAGTTAAATGGCTAGTGTGATCAAGACGCAGAAATTGCACCAATGGAGGTTTGTAAAATGAGTGAAGAAATTAAGCCCGCCTATGGCTTAGTACAAATAAACATAATCAACCAAGCAGAATTCATGGAGCGTTATGCCCAGCACGTATTTCCGATTCTCGAAAAATGGGGCATCGAAATGATTGCGGGATCGGACACCCCAGTCACCAAAGAAGGAAGTTTCGAGGGAAATTGGTCAGCAGTTCTTCGCTTTCCAAGTATGTCGGTGGCAGAGGAATGGTATAGCTCAGATGACTACGCTCCTTACAAGAACATCAGATTGAACGAGCTCACCAATTCAGGCAGTCTCGTCTTTGTCCAGGGTATGTAGCCAAGCCTTAGTCTTGCTGAAGTAAATCGGTGTGTGCTCGCTAATCCTTTGCGCGGCTAATGCCAGCGGCTTTAAGAACATCAGCACTTACTCCCATTTCACGAAACGCTGCATAGCTAATGCCGTTTCGCTTGGCGTAGGACTTAGCAATCTTGATGAAGTCCTTCTCGACTGATGCGAGGTCAACTCGAGCATTAAGTCGTTCTCTTTCGGCAACGAGGTCAAAACGCTTCTGCGTGAGCTCTAGTCGCTGCACGGCGCTAGCGCTGAGGATTTCTTTGTCGAGTCTGACAATCTGCATGCTTATTGATTCAGGCGTGCGCTTTCGTCCGCGCTTGCCCTTGCCAGCGACTATTGCTTCTAAGTACCTATTAATCGCTCGTGATTCATTTCTTCCAACCGCCAGCTTCTCTTTGTGTTCATCGGTCATTATTCGCTTCGAAGTTGATTTCTTCTGGGTAGGCATGGGGGGATCCTTTTGTAATAAGACACTTGTTTTTTCAACAACACAACTGTCGAGACAGAGGATGTTAGAGACATAAAACGATGAAATAAGCGCAATAAATCACTTCAAATTGAATTGAATCATGTTGCGGATATTTTTAGTTATCTAATTGAATGACATAAAGACTTATTTCTAAAGAATTAATTTCGTCACTATTTATCAAGTTGTTATCGAAAATAATTGTCATGACGCATCTAATGACGAGTAGTTTGGAGTCGTGAGTAGCGCACCTGAGTCCTTGCACCGAGCACTGGGACTTACCGACTCTGAGTTTGAAGACATAAAGTCTGTCCTCGGGCGTGAACCAAATCACCTTGAATTAGCTCTGTATGGCGTTATGTGGAGCGAGCACTGTTCGTATAAATCATCACGCATTCATTTGAAGCGACTTCCTTCAAAAGGCGACCATGTTCTTGTTGGCCCTGGCGAAGGCGCTGGTGTCATTGATGCTGGTGACGGCATTGGAGTGGCGATTCGAATCGAGAGCCACAATCACCCATCGGCGATTGAGCCATATCAGGGTGCAGCAACTGGTGTTGGTGGCATTTTGCGTGACGTGTTTTCAATGGGTGCTCGCCCGCTCGCAGTCATGGACCCACTCTTTTTTGGTGAACTCACCGATGCTCGTCAGCGCTGGTTAGTAGAAGGTGTTGTTTCTGGAGTTTCGGGGTACGGCAACTCAGTAGGCGTTCCAAACATTGGTGGAGAGCTCACCTTCGATGATTGCTACGCATCGAACCCACTCGTCAATGTTCTCTGTGTTGGTGCACTGCCAAAGGACCGACTCGTTCTTGGTATCGCGTCTGGTGTTGGTAATTA
>DAIQPM010000060.1:0-6655 GCA_036787355.1 Acidimicrobiales bacterium | reverse complement strand
AGCAAGGCTCCGACTCCGAAGAATCCAGCGCCCCACCAAAACGCGACGGTGTAGCCATGAAGCGTCGCGCTAACTAATTGTGAAGGATGCTTCACTGTCGCAATTGCGCGAAGCGTTACCGAGACCGCAATTGTATTTAGAAGTGCCGTTCCCACAGATCCACCAATTTGCTGGACGGTGTTTACGAATGCCGACGACGCTCCAGCATCTTCTTCTTTAATTCCAGCGGTGGCACTTGCGGTAGCTGGTGCGAAGATCATTCCGAGACCGAGTCCGGCGACAATGAGGCCAGGAAGAACGTGGCCGAGATAATCAGCTTCTGGTGTGAGCCTGGTAAAGAGAATCATGCCAAGCATTGAAAGCAACATTCCACTCGGCACCAATGGACGTGGCCCAACCATTGGCAGCAGTCGTGCACTCGCGAGTGCCGAGGACACCAAGATGGCAATCACCATAGGCAAGAATGCGAAACCTGTTCGAAGTGGTGAGTAGTTGAGCGTTCCCTCCAAGTAATACGAAAGGAATAAGAACACCCCAAAGATGCCAACGCTGGTGATAAAGATTGCCACTAACGATCCGCCGCGAGTTCTGCTCGTAAGGATTCGAAGTGGCAGCAGAGGGTTCTTGGCTTTCTCTTGCCAGAATGTGAAAAGAACCAGGAGGAAGAGTCCAATAACAAGACTGCCCCACGTTGCTGAATTGCTCCAACTGGTCGTTACCGCGTGACCAAGTCCGTACACCACGAAAAAGAGCCCCAGACTTCCGAGCAGGGTTCCCAGGTAGTCGAGTCGGTCATTGTTTTCTCTCTTGGAGCCTTCGACAAAAAGAGCAACACCCAGTACTGCAAACACTGCAAAGAAGAGATTGATGTAGAGGCACCAACGCCACGACTGCCATTCAGTGAGCGCACCACCGAGCAGAAGTCCTATCGCTGCTCCAGATCCACCAATAGCTCCAAAGATTGCAAACGCTTTCGCGCGCTCTTTTGCATTCGTGAATGTTGAGGTCACTGATGCGAGTGCGGCCGGTGCGAGCAGTGCACCAAAGATTCCTTGCACTGCACGAGCACTAACGAGAACGCTAAAGCTGCTGGCTGCTCCACCAACCGCTGAAGCCACAGCGAATCCAATGAGTCCCAGGTAGAGGACCTTTTTGCGGCCCCAGTGGTCACTCAGTCGCCCACCGAGCAAGAGCAGTGAACCAAAGGCCAGGGCGTAAGCGGTAATCAGCCACTGGCGGTTCGCAGATGAGAAGTGCAGCTCGGCCTGAGCTCTTGGCAGAGCGATGTTGATAACTGTCGCATCGAGAGCGACCATCAACTGGGTAATGCTCATAACTACGAGCACCCACCAACGGCGTGAGCTCGTATGCAAGAGTGAATCGCTCATAAGTGGTACCAAGCCTAAAGAGTTAAATGGACAAAAGACGTCATTAAGCAAAAAATCCCCGGCCAAAAGGCCGGGGATTCCTTGAAAAGTAACTTAACCGCGTGCTTTTAGCGCTGTAATCAGTTCTGGAAGAACCTTTAGAACGTCACCAACAATTCCAAAGTCTGCCATCTGGAAGATAGGAGCTTCTGGGTCCTTGTTAATAGCAACAATGTTCTTCGAGCCCTTCATACCTACCATGTGCTGCGTGGCGCCTGAGATTCCACACGCAATGTACACAGTTGGCTTAACGGTCTTGCCGGTCTGTCCTACCTGAGCTGAGTAAGGAACCCATCCGGCGTCAACGATTGCACGGCTCGCTCCAGCAGCACCGTTCAGAAGCTTCGCAGCATCTGAAATGAGTACGTAGTTAGCAGCTTCGCCCAGTCCGCGGCCACCAGAAACAACAACTGCTGCTTCTTCAAGCTGTGGACCGGTGCGCTCTTCAACGTGTGAGGTAACAATCTTCGCTGCACCGGTTGCACCAGTGTCTCCAGCCGGAGCACTGACAACGTTTGCAGCAGCTCCTCCGCCAGATTCAGCAGCGAATGACTTAGCGCGAACGACGATAATTCCAGGGCCTTCGCCAGTGAACTTTGCCTTAACAATTTGTGTTCCACCGAAGGCTGGGTGCTCGGTTACGAGTCCGCCATCGTCACTAAGACCAGTTACGTTCGTAAGAACTGGACGGTCGAGGCGAGCTGAAAGACGGCCCGCAATGTCACGTCCGTCGTAGCTCGTTGGAATAAGAATCGCGTCAGGTGCACCCTGGCTTGCAACAAGTGCTGCAATGGCAGATGCCACTGGAGCTCCTGGAAGTGCGCCACCAAGTGATCCAACGTCGAACAATGTCGTGGCACCGTATTCGCCAGCCTGAGCTGCGAACGATGAACCGTTTTCCCATGTGATTGCAGAAACTGTTGCACCGTAGGTGCGAGCATTCGTTAGAAGCTCAAGTGATGTGGTGGTAAGTCCTGATGTTCCTGGCTCTACTACTACCCAAATGTTTGAAATAGCCATGATGTTCTCCTACAAGACCTTGATTGATTCGAGGAACGTAATAATTTCTTGTGCAGCGTTTCCTTCGTCAACGTGCTTTTCACCAGCTGCGCGTGATTCTGCTGCGACAACTGAGATGATTTGCTGACGTGCGCCGGCTGGTCCAGTTACTGCTGCGAGTCCGAGGTCGCCAATGCTGAGGATCTCAACTGGCTTTGACTTTGCAGCCATAATTCCCTTGAACGATGCGTAACGTGGCTCAACAACTCCAGCAGTAACAGTTAGAACGCATGGAAGTGGTGACGTAACTTCGTCGTATCCAGCTTCAGTCTGACGGTCAACTTTCACAGTTGATCCATCAACAGTTACTGACTTAGCGAAGGTGATTGAAGGAAGGCCAAGGAGCTCGGCAACCTGTACTGGAGTTGTTCCGGTGTAACCATCTGAAGATTCAGTGGCACACAGTACGAGGTCTGGGTTGACGCGCTTGATTGCTTCAGCGAGCACTTTGGCGGTTCCGAGTGCATCGGTTCCACGCAGTGCATCGTCGCTCACCATGATTGCCTTAGCGGCTCCCATAGCAAGTGCATTACGAACACCAGCAAGATCGGCGGCTGAACCCATTGAGACAACAGTCACTTCACCGCTACCAGCTTTATCAACTAGTTGAAGTGCCATCTCGACACCGTAGGTGTCGGCCTCATCAAGGATTAACTTTCCAGAACGGTCTAGGTTGTGCGATCCATCGAGGGATTGCGGCGCTGCCGGATCTGGAATCTGTTTTACGCAAACGACAATATTCATAGGGAATAATCTAGTGCCTACTGGCGAGTAACAATCAATCGCCTATTGCCTGGTCAGCGACATTGCAGTTTCTGGATCGTCAGTAATAATCGTGTTTACCCCGAGCTGGGCCATGGCAGTGATGTCCTCAGGTTTATTTACCGTCCAAGTATTGACTTTTATGCCCAGTTCATTGGCCTTTTGCATAACGACTGCGTTCACTTGGCTGAAGTGAGGGTTGATTGCGTTAAATCCGAGAACGTGGCACTGGGTAATTGCGTCGCTCAGCTCTTCCTTCCAGAGCAACCACGCAACGTCAATCATTGAGTCAAACGAGCGCACGACTGCACAGGTTTCTTTATCGAAGCTCGAAATGATGACATTTGATTCCCAGTTGTTCTCGTGCAGACAGTTCAGAACACTGCGGGCAAAGTCACCCGTTTTGTCGTAGCCGGGTTCTGAAGAAATGTTTTTAATTTCAACATTTACCGTGACGCCATCACAAACCTTCATGACTTCTTCAAGTGTTGGAACATAGTCAGGTAATTCACTCGCCAGAGAGTCAGCAATGATCAAGTGGCCAATGTGGGCGTCGTGGTGCACCACCAACACGCCGTCACGGGTGTGGCGGGCATCGAGTTCAACGCCGTCAACTCCTAGGGCAACGGCCGCTTTGAATGCACCAATGGTGTTTTCGCGCTCGCTTATGTGGAGGCCACGGTGGGCAAAAATCTCAGGCATTCAAAGAGTTTGCCAGGTCGCAGAGGGTGTTTTCTAATAAATCCAAATCACCCCTTGTTTTTAGACCAGAGGGAAAGTAAAATTTAAATCCCTTCGCTTGAGCACTTTGCAAAAAAGCCAAGCAATTCAAGCAAAACAAAGGATTACTCATGTCTTTGATCTGGAACCGCACACACGCCTGGGACGACGCCGACTGGCGCAGTGACGCTGCATGCCGTGACACAGAACCTGAGCTCTTCTTCCCTGTAGGCACTACTGGAATGGCGACTGACCAGATCGAATCAGCGAAGCGCGTTTGTGACAACTGTGACGCACAAAAGGCCTGTCTTGAGTTCGCTCTAGCAACAAACCAGGAATCTGGCGTTTGGGGCGGAACTACAGAAGATGAGCGCCGCAAGCTTCGAAAGCAATGGCTCGCAGCTCGCCGTCGTCAAGCCCAGCTTTAATCTCTTTCGGTCGTAGGGACCGTAACTCGAACGAACGTTCCACCACCCTGATCTTGGGGAACATTCGTCATCTCAATTGAACCGTGCAACTGTGCACGTACTAAGTCGCGCACAATTGACAACCCGAGACTCGTTGGCACATCCAAAGTGAAGTCGTCACCAAGTCCACGCCCATTGTCACGAATTTCTGCCACCGCATTCTCGCCATCAAGGAAGAGATGTAGTGTCACAATTCCTGCGACATTTTCATTCGGACCGAATTCAGTGAACGCGTGCTCAACCGCATTGGTGAGCAACTCTGCCAGTGCCACCGCGAGTGGCGTTGCCAGGTCGGTAGGCAGCGTTCCGAGTTCACCGTTAACAACAATTTCAACGGGGTGAAAAGCCAAGGCAGTATCTTCCACCAGCAGAACAATCGAACGAACAATTTCGTCGAAGACAACTTCTTCTCCTGGTTCACGAGAAAGCACTTCGTGCACTACGGCAATTGAGCGGACACGACGCTCGGCTTCGTGAAGAGCCACTCTGGTTTCGTCGCTGTCGGTGCGACGAGCCTGGAGTCGAAGTAGCGATGAGATGGTCTGCAAGTTGTTCTTAACGCGGTGGTGAACTTCTCTCACTGCAGCTTCTTTGTTAAGTACCACGCGGTTCAGTTGGCGAAGGTCTGATACGTCTCGAACCAGCGTCATAACGCCAGTCACCGTTCCGTGATCGAGGAGCGGAATACTGTGCAACACAATTGCGATGTCGTGACCACGATTAATTTCTTCGAGCGCCGGGATTCCGTGTTCGAGAGAGCGCTCTAGGGCTCTGGCCTTTAGACCAAGTTCTCGAAGGGTGCGCCCTTCTACTGATGCGTAGACCCCGAGTCGGTGAAGCGCATTGGTGGCATTAGGTGTTGCGAACTCTAAACGTCCTTCACCGTCAACCAAGATGATTCCGTCTCCAATACGGGGCATGCCTGCACCGGCAACGTCTTCTTCTCTAAATGGGAACGCACCGTCAGCCACCATGTCACAAAGTCGTTCGAAAATTGAAAGGTAGGCCTGCTCATAGAGCGACGCCGGCCCACGAAGTGGGCCCTGGAGGCGTTGCAATACACCCACGACTTGACCATCGTGGCGAACAGGAATACACCAGACGGGAATCTGGTCGTCAAAGCCATCAAGCGATACTTCTCCTACCACTCGTGTGCCACTTTCAAAAGCCAGCTTTACGAGTGGCACGTCGTCTGCGGCGCGCTTTCGCCCGAGGAGGTCATCACCAATAAGCGTTGAGCGATTATTTGGCCGCATCTGGCCAAGCACTACGTATTCATCAGCACTGGACTTTGGATCAACAACTCTTGTGAAGAGCACCATGTCAGAAAATGAAAGGTCAGAAAGCAGTGACCACGAGGCCGTTAAGCGAAGCAGATGGTCAACCGTTACTTCTTGAAGATTCGTGTGGAGCCCAGCGAGTTCAGCGAGTGTGGCCATTACATCGACCTGAGAGGAACCATTGTGCGGCTACGAGCTTCGTAACTTGCGAGTTCGTGGATGCCACGAGCTTCAAGCAATGTTGCCAAGTCTCCAGCTCGTGCACTCACTTTTTCCAAACGATGAGCGTCACTAGCTGTTGTAAAGGTGACGCCCTGGGCGACGAGACGGTCAAGCAGTCCCTCGGCTGGGTACTGCTCTCCCACTGGCTTAAACCATCCCGCTGAAGACAGCTCAACTGAAATGTCAGCTTTGCCAGCGGCGTTAGCCATCATGTCCCAGTAGGGCGCGGGATTGGGCGCGTAGAAACCTGCAACCTTTACGAGGTCAATGTGTGCGAGTACGTCAACTGCTTTGGTGGCGCTCAACTCTTCGATCGCACGTGAGTACTCAAGCCAGCACGCGTCAATGTCTCGCACGTCCCACTCGTGCATGTTGACGGGGTTATCAATGTCGTCAAACTCCCACGTCCCCATCCAGTGCACTGAACCAATGAGTACGTCGAATGGATACTGCGACAAGAGACTTGTTACTTCGTCCATCTTTCCGCGGTAGTAATCAACTTCGAGACCGATTTTTACCGGCAGCCCTTCGTCCTTGGCTTTTTGTGCGAGCTCAACGTATTGCTCGAGAGAGTTACGCGAGTGCCAGTCGAAATACTTCGCCATTTCTTTTGACGTGGGCTCATGTCCAGATTTTTCCCAGAACGGACCCACGACGTTCATAACGTCGACGAAGCGATTGGAGTGTTCAGTTAATGCGAGTTCGTTTACGCCTTCGC
>DAIQPM010000006.1:26201-31448 GCA_036787355.1 Acidimicrobiales bacterium | reverse complement strand
CCTTGGTGAGCAAAAGAAATTACTCTGCGCTCAAGCCAAGGACTACTCACGCGTTTGTTCGACCTTGCGGGAATAACTTCTTTTCCATTCGGCTCTCCATGTAGAAAGCGAGACCAGGAACGAATCCTGAAAGCAGCATCAGTGCAATGTATCCCACGTGAAGTTTTGCCTTCAGAGCCAAATTAAAAGAAGCAACGAGATAAATCGGGTACAAGACAATTCCGTGTCCGACGCCGACGAGGCTGACGAACCATTTGATGTGATGCCACGCAGTTGCATCAACCTTGTGAAGAATAAATGTTGCACAAAGAATTAGTAACGTTGTTCCCGTAATGAATGACATGATTCGGTAACGATTAAAAGCCTTTAACATTTAGTGTCCAAACAGTTTCTTTTTAGGTTTTGTAGCAATGTTTTCTAGATGATCGTTGTACGCGGCCATCTGTGGATCTTCTGACATTGACTCTGCAGCTCGAGCGGCCTGCGCCAAGGCTCGCTGCTTCTCTTCAAATTCACGGCGTGCTTTTTCTTGATGTTCAGTTACTTTTTCTTGGTTGAGCAGTGCCCACCATCCAAAGACTCCAAGCACTGCGAAGCAAGGCCATTCAATTGAGTAGAGGAAGCTCAGTGAATTACCCTGAATAGCACGACCAACTTGCCAATACGCCGCTGAAGCACACATGGCTAGCCACACGATTAAACAAATGTGCAGAATTAATGCCTGCTTGGTTAGATACTTAGCCTTCACGATGCCATCCTACCTAGTGGACTTCATTTCCTAGGCCCAGCCCTAGGATGAACTGGTGTCAAACATGCAAATGAATGAGTTCTCTTGGAGCCATTTAAACCACTGGCATCTGGGCATCGTGCCAGTCGTTCTTCTTCTTGGTGCTGGCTGTTTGTACGCAGTTGGAGCTCGAAGGGCCAAGGACTGGCCGCTAGCGCCTTCGTTGTTTTTCTACCTCGGCCTCGTTGTTACCTTTTTGGCCACGCAGAGCGTTATTGGCTACTTCGACATGGAGTACTTCAGCGCCCACATGGTCCAGCACCTCCTTCTGATCATGGCGGCAGCTCCATTATTCGCCTGTGCTCGCCCCCTCGATCTCATCAGCAAGGTCGGTCCGCTCTGGGCAAAGAAGTTCATTGATGGCCGCTTCATGCGCGTCGTGCTGCACCCACTTTTTGGTTTCGCAGCGTACGTAGTGTTCATCCCAGTGACGCACCTCACGGGGCTCTTTGACCTCATGATGAAGTATTCCCTTGTTCACCACGCGGAGCAGATTGCTTTTCTAGTCATCGGATACTTATTTTTCAGAGTGGCCTTTGGACTTGAGCGAGGAATGAAGCTGCATCCGGGACTTCGACTCGTCTACGTAATGGGGGCCGTTCCCGTAGATACGTTCACTGGACTCGCGCTCATAATGTCGGTGAAGAACCCATTCCCTGGTTACGCCGCGATGGCACCAATGGGATCAACTCCCGCTTCAATCCTTGACAACGTGAAGCTTGGTGGATCCATTATGTGGATTGGGGGCGACGGACTAATGCTTCTGGCGTGTATTCCACTCGTAGTGATGTGGGTGAAATGGGAAACGATTCGTACTCGAGAGATTGATGCTGAACTCGACGAGCTCGGACTCTAAGAACTAGAGCAGTCCTGCTTCAATAGCGAGTTCTTCTAGATCAACTTCTGGCCGAGCTCCGAGGTGCTTAATAATTTCTCCAGCACAAAGCGATCCCAGCTGAGCCGCTTCAACAGGGTCACAGCCCAGGGCCATGCCGTAAAGAAATCCTGCAGCGAACATGTCGCCCGCACCATTTTGATCAACCACATGCTCAACTTCAGCAGCAGGGACGTTGACAACTTCAGAGAACGAAAGAACGTCTGCTCCTTCTGGTCCGCGAGTGACCACTGCAAGAATTCCGAGTTCATCAATGAGGTCGTACGCCTCGGTGAGTGTTTCAACTTGAAAGAGCGAAAGTATTTCATCTTTATTACAAAGCAGTAAGTCAACATCGTTGGTGATGAGCTCGAGGAAGTCTCGTCGGTGACGATCTACGCAGAAACTGTCCGAGAGCGAAAGGGCAACCATCGAGTCATGTTCGTGTGCAAAGTTGACAACTTTTTTGATTGCCTCTTTCGCCGGTGGAAGATCGAACAGGTAACCCTCAACGTAGGTAATCTCAGAACGTGCAATGAGGTCTTCTCGAATGTCATCAGGACGAAGTTGATTGCCAGCACCTAAGTACGTGGCCATGGTGCGCTGCGCATCATCAGTAATAAATACGTGACAACGACCAGTTGCACCTTCATCAGGTGCGGCGATTGCAACATCGAGTTCCGCACCGAGTGTTTTCAAGTCGTGCTGGAATCGTTCACCGAATTCATCGTTGGCAACTTTTCCAATGAAGCCACACGTTCCGCCAAGATTGGCTACTCCAGATATTGAGTTTGCAACTGAGCCACCACTCATCTGTGTTGTTGGCCCCATCGCGTTATAAATCGTGTCGAGCCTGTCAGCATCAACAAGGCTCATCGAGGCTTTTACGAATCCAAGATCTGCGTACACCTCATCGGAGTCGCGAGAAATAATGTCGAGCATCGCGTTGCCAATGCCAGTAACTGCAAGGCGATTTGGGCCGGGCTTTTTGCGGAGGGAAACTGGCGTCTGAGAATTTGTCACCTAGCGAGCGTAGAAGATTTTCCCCTAGGGTGGATGGCTATGAGTACTACTAAGAATCCATACCGCCTCGACCGTTCAATTGTCCCATCGGCCTATCGAATTTTCATCACCCCAGACCTCGATGCCGCCACCTTTTCGGGACGCGTTGAGATCGACATCGACGTAAAAGAGTCAAATACTTCTTTCACGTTGAACGCCAAGGCACTCGAGATGGGCGACGCAACCATCACTTCAGGATCAACGTCGCTTCGCTCAACCAATCTGACCCTGAACGACAAGTACGAGACTGCAACCTTCAGCTTCGAGAGTGCGCTGCCCACTGGCGCTGGCGTTCTAGAGATTGCCTTTACTGGAGTTCTTAACGATCACCTGCAAGGTTTCTACCTTTCTAAGTACAAAGATGCCAGCGGCACCGAACACCGGATTGCGACCACGCAGTTTGAGCACTCGTACGCTCGCCAAGCCTTTCCTTGCTGGGACGAGCCGTCATTCAAGGCCACCTACCAAGTGAACCTCACGGTTCCTTCACACTTGGCGGTGTATTCAAATAACCCTGAAACTTCAAACGTTGATCTTGGTAATGGTCAAAAGACTGTTGCCTACTCCCCGACCATGATCATGTCAACGTATCTCGTTGCATTCTGTGTAGGACCGTTCGAATCAACTGAGGCAGTTGATGTTGATGGTGTGCCACTTCGAGTGATCTACCCAATTGGCAAGGGCCACTTAACAGACCTCGCCATGGAAGCTGGTACGCACGCACTTCGTTTCTTCTCTTCATACTTCGACATTCCCTACCCAGGTGAAAAGCTCGACATGATTGCGATTCCCGACTTTGCTGCTGGTGCGATGGAAAACTTAGGTCTCGTCACTTACCGCGAAACTGCACTGCTCGTTGACCCAGAAGTTGCCGGACTCGCAGCTGTGCAGCGTGTAGCTGAAGTTGTTGCTCACGAAATTGCTCACATGTGGTTTGGTGACCTTGTAACCATGGAATGGTGGGAAGGAATTTGGCTCAACGAAGCATTCGCCACATTCTGCGCCACACTCGCAATGGAAAACTTCCGACCTGAATGGGACATCTGGACTTGGTTCGCAGTGGTTGACCGTGAAATGGCTATGAAGGTTGACGGACTCCACTCGACTCGACCAATTGAATACGAAGTCATCTCACCAGACGACACACAAGGAATGTTCGACGTTCTCACCTACGAAAAGGGTGGCGGAGTTCTACGAATGCTTCAGCAATTTCTCGGTGAAGAGACATACCGAAACGGAATTCGCCGTTATTTGAAGAAGCACAGTTACAAGAACACCGTAACTACCGACCTATGGGACGCCCTCGAAGAAGAATCAGGCAAGCCAGTTCGAGACATCATGAACACCTTCATTTTGCAAGGTGGCCACCCAATGGTGACACTGGAGAACGGTCAGATTTCTCAGCAGCCATTCGCTTACGGAAGTCTTGTAGCTACTCCTACATCGCCCTCTAGTGAGATCGGAAAGAAGTGGTTAGTGCCAGTTCTTACGAAGTCACTCGATTCAACAACTGTTACTCGTAACTTGTTGAGCGACACTCCAATCACGCTAAGTGATGCGGCACCCGTGCTCGTAAATGTTGGTGCATCTGGAGTATTTCGCACCCGCTACGGCGCCGCAGAATCATCAGCAATCGCTGCGCGATTCGGCGAACTTGAAAAGGTCGACCGCGCAAACATATTGCTCGATGCATGGGCAGCCCTCTTTGCTGGCCAAATCACATGGGCCAGCTTTGAAGAGCTCGCACGAAGCGCTGCACCTTTTAGAGAAGTTGCATCTTTAGAAACCGTGGCCGCAGCAATTGAAATGCTGAATCGCGTTTTAACTCCTGAGCAAACTCCAAAGATTGCTGCCTTCGCAAATGACATCTTCTCTCCTGTTCTTGATGCATTCGGCTGGGACCCTAAGGCCAATGAAGACACCTTCGATGGCAAGGCCCGTGGACTCGCTATTGGAACTCTGGGCAGTGTTGCCAAGAATCCGGCAGTGATTGCAGAAGCGCGTAAGCGTTTTGATGCCGGCAACATTCACGGTGACATCTTGATCCCCGTACTTCGTGTCATTGGAGAGCAAGGTCAAGCTGCAGACTTCGATGAGTTCTGGAAGCGTTGTCAAAATGCCGCTACTCCTCAAGATGAAAACAATTACCGCATGGCACTTGGATTCTTTACTGATGAAGCATTGCTACTTCGCGCCACCGAAATGTGTTACTCAACATTCCGTAACCAAGACGGTGGAATGATGCTTGGTTTCTACAGCCGCAATCGTGTCTCGGGACCCGCTGTGTGGAAAGTAATCGCGAAGCGATGGGACGAAGCGATGGACCGCTTCCCTTCGAGCGCTCACGCACGCCTTGCTGTTGGAGTGTCGACATACGTAACTGATGAAGCATTCTCACGTGAAGTTGAAAAATTCCACAACGAGCACGCACTTGCTGGTCGCCAGAAGACTGTCGATCAGGAAATTGAGCGCATGCACGTAGGAATTGCATTCACCAAAGCAATGCGTTCGCAGTTCTAGGCTT
>DAIQPM010000006.1:18557-26101 GCA_036787355.1 Acidimicrobiales bacterium | reverse complement strand
ACGGTTGCTTTCAGCGTTATTTTCGTTGGCGAATTTGGTGACATCACTCAAATTCAAGCTGCGAACTTGACGGCAAAGACTCACCTACCAATCGCGGTATTTGTCGCATCTTCAATAGGTCTCATCCTCGTGGAGGTTGTCGGTGTCTACGGTGGTCAATTCCTGGTGAGGAAGTTCTCGCTCCAAAAAATTAGATACGCGGGTGGAATTGTCTTCGCCGGACTTGGTATCTATTCCGTCGTTAAGTTGATCTCCGGATGAGCCGCCGTTCAGAATTACTGGCCTACGCCGAGGGCGTAAAGGGTTTTATGCCAACCAACGAGGGACTAGCTCTTCACGACTACGCCCGTGCTCACGGTGAACAAGTTGCTGGTGGGACGTGGCTCGAAGTTGGAGCTTGGTGCGGTAAATCAGCTGTCTACATAGGGAGCGCCGCCGAAGAAACTGGTGCAGTCCTCTATTCACTTGATCACCACCACGGCAGTGAAGAGAACCAGGCGGGATGGGAACACTTTGACCCTACGCTCGTGGACCCAGTTGATGGCAGGCTTAATACGCTTCCAACCTGGCAGCGAACGATTGCTGACGCCAAACTTGAAGCAACAGTCATCGGACTTGTTGGACCATCAGTTGTTGTTGCAAAACATTTTGCCCAGCTACTTGACGTTCTCTTTATTGACGGCGGTCACGGCAAAGAAGTTGCGTGGGCCGATTACGAGGCGTGGACGCCAAAGATTGTTGCTGGTGGACTACTGCTCATCCACGATGTTTTTCCAAATCCTGCAGACGGCGGACGTCCGCCCTACGAGATTTATCTTGCCGCCCTAGAAAGTGGAAAATTCGAAGAGATCGGTGACGAGGGATCGCTTCGCGTACTTCGCCGAGTTAGTTAATTCGACAACCTGGTTCAGGAAGATCAAGCGGCTCGCCCAGTACTTCGTGGCGAAATAGTCCAGCGGCTGGCGACGTAGAGGTCAGGGCATCCGCAGCCAAAATAATTGCAGCTGATGTGTAGCTCGATGTTTCAGCGTGTGGGAACGTAACGGCTTCTGGATACGCAATGCCTGTCCAGTACGCACCATCTTCGCGGCGGTGACGAGTTGTACACGAGAAGAGATCGAGCGCCTGAGTGGTAAGTCCGAGCGCGTCTAGTGAAAGAACACATTCTGCGGTCTCTGCTGCAGTCACCCAGTCGTTAGTAGAGACACAACGAACTCCGAAGTCAGCCATTACGTGGCGCTCCCAGCCATCGATAATGCGCTTCTCCCCCGCACTTCCGTGAAGGGCACCACTAAAGATTGGGTAGTACCAGTCCATGGCGAATTCGTTCTTTGGAGCAAACGCTCCTGGGTGGTGTGCAACCATGTGTCCTAGACGCCCGGCAGCAAGTTCCCACGCTGGCTTGGCGTGACCGAGTCGCTCACCAAGTGCCACAGCACATCGCAGCGAATGAAAGATTGATGAAGAGCCCGTTAGCAATGCGTACGTTTCTGGGTGACCAAGTGAATCGAGCGACCAGCGAATGGTCCCGTCACCTAATTGCCAGCGCAGAACGAAATCAATTGCTGCTTCAACGCTCGGCCACATTTGTGCGCAGAAGTCAACATCTTCAGTCACGAGTAGGTAGTGATAGATACCTGCAGCAATGTAGGCACAGACATTTGTGTCTAGTCGTGCGTCTTTGACGTGAGCACCTACGTAGTAGTTGAACCAGCTTCCATCCTTTAGCTGCATATCCGCAAGCCACTTGTACGCAGCGCGCGCTTCTTCCTGGTACCCAGTAATAGTGAGTGCCATGGCTGCTTCAACGTGGTTCCACGGGTCACAGTGACCTCCAGGGAACCAAGGGATCTGCCCACTCTTCACTTGCAAGGTGCTGAGCTGCTTCGCAGTTTGAGCAATTTGCTCCGAGGTAAGAATCCCCGGAACTCCCGACATGTGCTGAGACGTAAGTGACATGGCTACAGAGGCTTCACTAAGTAAATGATGATGGACTTACCCATAATTGGAGCGAGGACTTTTTCCAAGATGCGAGTTGTTCGAGGACCCTTCACGATGTCCCACACGAGGAGCTTGTGATATTGGCGAACAAACCAGTTCTGGTCGTTCTTAGTTCCGACCAAGCACTTCAACCACCAGTAGGGACTGTGAAGTCCGTGCGCATAGTGGTGACTCGTGACATTCATTCCGACTGAAGTGAGACGCTTCTTAATCTGTGACTTTCTAAAGATTCGAATGTGCCCGCCAGGAACGTTGTGATACGCGTCAGATAGTGCCCAGTTAATGAGCTCTGGTCCAAAACGCGGAACGGTGATCGCCATGGTGCCGCCGGGGCGAAGTACTCGTGCGAGTTCGCGCATTGCGCCAAGGTCGTCAGGAATGTGCTCTAAAACTTCAGAGCAAATGACACGATCAAAAGTTCCATCAGGGAATGGAATAGCGAGTGCGTCACCTTGCACCGCTGCAACGTGCAAGTTCTCAGGTGAGAGCTCGCCTGCTTCAACCATGGCTGCAAATGTTGCGGCTACGCCTTCAACTTCGTCGCGACCTGCATCGAGGGCGACCACGCTGGCTCCTCTGCGAGCAGCTTCAAAGGCGTGGCGACCAAAGCCGCATCCAAGGTCAAGAATCTTGTCACCGGACTTCAGTCCGAGAATGTCGTAATTAGCTGTAAGCATCAGTCAAAGTCCATCGAGTCTGGTAGTGGTTTGTTGTTGAGAATTGCGTCGTAGCAAGCTGCAGTTCCACGTGCTGTCACTTCCCATGTGAAGCGCTCAGTAACGCGAACTCGACCAGCGTCACCGAGCTTCTTGCGAAGTGGAGCGTTGTCGAGCAGGTCGCGAATTGCCGTAACTAGAGCTTCTGGGTTATTTGGCTCAACGAGGATTCCTGTTTCGCCGCTCACGCCAACCACTTCAGGAAGCGCTCCACCAGTTGTTGCAATTACTGGAACCGCACAGCTCATCGCTTCAATGGCTGGCAGTGAGAAACCTTCGTAGAGACTTGGAACCACTGCCACTTCGGCTTCTCCATACAGACGAGCAAGTTCCTCGTCAGTTACCCCAGAAATAGTTGTCACGATGTCATTAAGTCCGAGTCGGTCCATGGTTTCTTGAACACGGCCCTTCGCCTTGGGCTTACCAATAACAATGAGGTCAATGTCACGTTCGGTGCGAAGTTTGGCGACCGCTTCAAGGAGCGGGACGAGTCCCTTCATTGGCACGTCACTACTTGTCGTCACCATGAGGCGACCCTTCTTCTTCACCACATCGTCGTAAGGCTTAAAGACTGTGTGATCAACACCTACTGGAACCACAGTTAAGCGCTCGAGTGGGACTTTCATCTGGGCGTTGATGTCCTTCTTCGAGTTGTGTGAAACAGTGAGCACTGCTGGAAGTCGCTTAACAGTGCGCACCTGCATGCGAAGGAACCCAAACCAACGTCTCGTGGTGTAGCGCTTCCACATTCCTTCAGCGTGGTCCAGGGCAATCGAGCGGTCAACAGTAATTGGGTGGTGCAACGTTTCAAGAAGTGGCCATCCATCTTTGTGCAGGCTCATGATGCCAGTGCCAATGCACTGATTGTCGTGAATAATGTCAAAGTCGGCGCGGCGCTTCTTCAAGATTTTCTTGATGCGAAGTGAATATGCGAGAGGCTCTCCGAATCCTCCAGTGCACATCACGGCAAACTCTGCAAGGTCAGCAAACGAAGTGAACTCACTCAACGCTGGAAGGCGAAATGGATCTGGGTTGCGATAGAGATCGAGTCCACGAACTGGCGTGAAGCCCACGCCTTCATCAAGCTCAGGCCACGGTGGACCAGAGAAGACTTCGACGCTGTGCCCGAGTCGAACAAGTTCACGAGTTAAGTGACGCGTGTAGACACCTTGACCACCGCACTGAGGATTGCCACGGTAAATAAGAAACGCAATACGGTGCTTGCCGGGCTGAGCTGGACGTGGCTCAATGCGACCCGGGACCGTGATGGTCTTAGAGAGTGCCCAAGAAGCTTTTGTTTCAGCGATTATCTGTTTGATCGGACGGGGCAAGAAAAGCTGCTTTCGGTTCGGCGAAGTTATCTATTCTCCCCTAATTTCCAAGCAAGCGCCAACTCGTGAGTAACCCTAATAAAACATGGCTATTATGCCCAGTATGGATCTCACATACCCCCAAGAATCAGAAGCATTCCGCGCCGAAGTTAGGACGTGGCTAGAAACGAATCTCCCGAAGGGATGGTTCGAACCTGGATTCAAAATGACACCAGAAGAGCGAGCAGCATTCAACGCAGGTTGGACCGCAAAGCTTTTCGAAGGTGGATGGATCTGTGCAGGTTGGCCAAAGGAATACGGTGGCAAGGGCCTCTCACTCATCGAACAAGTTGTACTCAACGAAGAGTTCGCTCGTGCAGAAGCACCAATGCGCGCTGACTTCTTTGGTGACACTCTTGTTGGACCAACAATCCTTCAATGGGGTACCGAAGAGCAGAAGCAGGAGTTCATTCCTGGCATCTTGGGTGGAAAAATTTCTTGGTGCCAAGGTTTCTCTGAGCCGAACTCTGGATCAGACCTCGCAAGCCTTAAGACCACTGCGGTACTTGACGGTGACGAGTGGGTAATCAATGGACAAAAAGTATGGACGACACTTGCTCAGCACGCTGACTACGTCTTCCTCATGGTTCGCACCGACCCAACTGCTCCACAGCACGCAGGTATCAGCTACCTCCTCGTTCCTATGCACCAGCCTGGCGTTGAAGTACGACCAATTATTCAGGTAGACGGATCAGCTGAATTCAATGAAGTGTTCTTCACTGATGCACGTTGCCCTAAGAACAACGTTGTTGGTGGCGTTAACAACGGCTGGAAGGTTGCAATGACTACTCTCGGATTCGAGCGTGGAGCATCTTCAACAACTGGTTACCGCCGCTTCTTGAAGGAATGGGAACACATTGTTAGAGAAACAAAGCGCGTAAAGAAGAACGAAGACAAGATGGTTCGTGACAACCTTGTTAAGGCATGGCAGAGCGTCAAGATCATGCAGATCAACGGTTACCGTTCACTCACTGACGGACTAAACGGAACGCACAACTCAGCGTTGCTCGGTGCTTGTAACAAGATGTTCTGGTCAGAAATGCACCGTTCGACCATGAACCTCGCTGTTGACATTCTTGGAATGGAAGGTCAGATCCTCACCGGTAACGGCGGATCTGAAGGCGGAGCGCTCACCGGAGTGCGCCGTGGTCGTGAGGACTACCCAGTTTCAGAACTACAAGCAGGATTCTTCTTCTCACGCTCAGAGACAATCTGGGGTGGAACTGCAGAAATCCAGCGCAACATCATTGGTGAGCGTGCACTTGGACTTCCAAAGGAACCTAAGCCACAAAACGCTTAAGTCGTAGTTGGCGTCACTTTATTTCGAAGCGACAATGCCAGCCACACACCAGTTGTAATAGCTAATAACGAACCCACGAGAATTCCAACTCGTGGGTTTGTTAGCGAAATAATCCATCCAATAAGCGGCGCACCAATTGGTGTCGTTCCTAAAAATCCTGTCACGTAAAGACTCATCACTCGCCCACGCATTTCTTGGCTGGAATTCAGCTGCAACGTGGCGTTCGAAGTCGAAATAAAGGCAATCGAAAAGAAGCCAGTTGGAATAAGCAGCAATGTTGCAAATACTGCGTTCGGCGACAGTGCAACGAGTGACATTGAAAATCCGAATCCAAGCGCAACCACCGCAATCAGTTTCGGGGTCGGGCGTGACCTGCGCGCAACGTAGAGACCCCCGAGCACAGCTCCAACACCCATCGCCGTTAGGAACAGTCCGTATTCCGATGCGGTTTTTTGATGAAACGAATCGTGCGCCAAGAGTGGCAGCGTGACCGTGAAGTTGTAAGCGAACGTTCCAACAACCGCCACTGAAATCAAGACGCCGCGAAGCACCGGCGTTGTGAAGGCATACCTAAGCCCAAGACGAAGCTGTCCTTTTTCACGACTGACAGTTTTTAGTGGTGAGAACTCGTCAGCATTCATCATGTAGAGCGCGACAATAACGCCGAGATACGAAAAAGCATTGACGTAGAAGCACTGGGCGATTCCCACGAACGCAATCAGGACCGCAGCTATGCCAGGACCAATAAGTCGTCCAATGTTCATCAGGACACTGTTAAGGCTGATTGCGTTAGCGATGTGTTCTCTTCCGACCATCTCTTGAACGAAAGACTGACGAGCAGGGTTATCAAAGAGATTCGATACTCCGAGCAACGTGGCGAGAATGTAAACGCCCATCAACGTCACATGGTGCGTGCTCACCAAAACTCCGAGCGCAAAGGCCAGAAGTCCCGCGGCAGTCTGTGTGCAGTAGAGAATTGTCCGCTTGTTGTTACGGTCAGCAATAAGTCCACCGTATGAAGCGAACAACAGCATTGGAACGTACTGAAGTGCAATAGCAATTCCAAGATCAACAGAAGATCCAGTTAACTGAAGGACCAACCAACTCTGGGCCACGGTCTGCATCCACGTGCCAGAAATTGAGATCATCTGGCCAGCAAAAAAGAGACGGAAGTTGCGAACCTCAAGTGCGGCAAAGGTCTTTGAAGACCGCTTCTCAGCGCTCACTACTCTCCTCGTGGTTTTAGAACTTAGAGCTGGCGGTAACGAGGAACGTAACCACCAACACCCAGTGACATTGAGTCTTCCGGGTCGACACTTTCATCAACGCCACCAATAACTTCAGTTACCCAGTCGAGGCGCTCAGTGAGAATTCGTGTCACGCCACCTTCAAGGGTTGAAGATGAAATTGCACAACTCGAACATGCTCCACCCAACTGGACTTCTACAACACCTGTTTCTACATCGGCGCGCACAAGCATTAGATCACCACCGTCGGCCTGAACAGCTGGGCGCATTAGGTCGAGAAGTGCGTTCAGTGCCTTCAGGCGCTTGGCGCGTTCTTCATCAGTGATTGTTGACATACCTCTAGTTTGCCGTATAAATAGCAAGTCGTGACCGACCCTTATATTCACTACGCTGTCAGCCAGGGGGTTCTCATGAACTGGACATTAGAAGACATTGATCTCTCGGACATGGCGTTTTGGCGCCGTCCATGGGCAGAGCGTGAAGAAGCTTTCAAACTGCTTCGTCGCGATGCTCCAATCAGACACTACGAAGAGCCGCTGATTGAACGATCTTCTATTGAACTACCAAGAGGAACTGGTTACTACGCACTAACCAAGTACCGAGACGTGGCAGAGGCCTCCAGAAACCCAGGTGTATTTCTTTCTGGTCCCGGTGCCGTGTCACAGATGGACTTGCCACCAGAAATGGTTGAGTACTTCTCAGGAATGATCTCAACAGATGATCCTAAGCACGCTCGACTTCGTCGAATTGTTTCGAATGCGTTTAATCCAAGAAATGTTCGCTCAATTGAAGAATCAATTGAAAAGACCGCCGCAGAAGTTGTTGACCGCGCCATGAAATCTGGAACTGGTGATTTCATTACTGACATTGCCGCACCGTTCCCACTCGAGATCATCTGTCAGATGATGGG
>DAIQPM010000006.1:9633-18457 GCA_036787355.1 Acidimicrobiales bacterium | reverse complement strand
CTCCTCGTTACTGCTGGAAACGAAACAACACGCACCGCTATTGCGCATGGACTTCGTGCCCTGAGTGAGCACCCAGACCAGAAAGCACGTCTTGTTGCTGACTACGAAGGACTCGCTAAGACTTCGACCGATGAAATAGTCCGTTGGGCTTCACCAGTTATCTGGATGCGTCGCACCCTAGCTACTGACTACACGCTTTCGGGTAAGGATCTAAAGGCTGGCGACAAGGTGTTGTTGTACTACAGCTCAGCTAACCGTGACGAAGACGTATTCGTTGATCCCTACACATTTGATGTGGGACGCACGCCGAATGATCACTACGGCTTCGGTGCCCCTGGTCCACACTTCTGCCTAGGAGCTCACCTGGCGCGTCGTGAAATTACCGTTATGTGGCGCGATCTCATTGCACGCACACCAAACATTCAGATGACCGGTGCTCCATCGCAATTGGAGTCAACATTTGTAAACGGAATTAAAAAGCTTCCCTACAGTTTCTAAGACGCGCCAGAGGCCTCATCGTATGCGCGAAGCGCACGTGGGCCCCAAACAGTTCCGGGACCGCCATTCATTGAAATAGCAACGCCCATCGCTTCAGCAACCTGTTGGCGGGTAATGCCATTTCGAACACATCCACGTGCGTGGGCCACAATGCATCCATCACACTCACGAGTAACCGCAATGCTCAGCGCTAGCAGTTCCTTCATTCCAACTTCCAGTTCACCAGGAGCCATTGCTGCACTCGATAGTGAAGCAAACCCTTTCATGACGTCAGGAATGAGCCCTCGAAGATCTAAGGCAGGTTGTCGTAACTCTTCACGGATTTCTTCATTGCTGTTCATAAGGCCCTCCAGTTATGAGCGTAGCCACATCGGGGATTGTTTCTATGATGTACCCCATGACTGCAATTGATGACCTTCTTGCTCACAACAACAGCTACGTTCCAAAGCACGGACACAACGAGCTTCCTACAGAGCCACAACTGCACCTAGCGGTCCTTACCTGCATGGACTCGCGTCTCGACCTCTTTGGCGCCTTAGGGCTAAAACTCGGACAGGCTCACCTCATCCGTAATGCCGGTGGCCTAGCAACCGATGACGCCATTCGCTCGCTCCTGCTGAGCCAGCGCCTCTTGCAGACGAGAGCAATCATGGTTATTCACCACACCCGTTGTGGGCTTGAAACGTTTGAAGAAGAGACACTGCAAGCAGAGCTCGAAAAAGAATACGGACAGCGCCCACCGTTCAAACTTGGTGCCTACAAAAACGTCGACGAGGATGTCAAGCAGACTGTTGCAACCTTACGAAGTAGCCCGTTCGTCATTGGAACAGAAATTCGTGGCTTTGTCTTCAACGTTGACGACGGAGACCTGCGAGAAGTCGCAATCGCGTAACAGAATTCCTTTCAGTAGCCAGGGGTACGATTGGTCATGCTTTCAAATGTTTTGACCTTCATTTTCTTTGTTCTGATTGGTCTAGAAATTCGCGAAGGTCTCGAACATCCGAGAGAGGCGATCCTTCCCGGACTTTGTGCACTCGCTGGAATGCTCGTTCCAGCATGCCTATTCATTTCGCTTCATACTGGATCTAGCGCATGGGCAGTGGCAATGCCTACCGATGTGGCCCTAGCTATTGGTGCACTCAGCTTGCTTGGCAAACGAGTGAATCCCAAAGTACGACTATTCCTCTTAACACTGGCAGTAGCTGACGACTTTTTTTCCCTCTTAGTTATTGGAATATTCTTTAGAAGTCACCTGCATGTTGCAAGTGCTGTCTACACGCTCGGGGCAGCAGCACTTGGATTTTTATTACCTCTACGGAGAAAGCTCATTCAATTGCTCTCTCCCATTGCAACATTCGTAGTGATCCCTATTTACATTTGGATTAATTTGCTCGCACACTTAAAATTCTCACTGACATTTGAGAAAATTAGTGTCGCATTGGTTATCGCAAGAGTCATTGGCAAAGTACTTGGCATCTTCTTGGCAGCGTGGCTTCTCACTCGCTTCACTCGTCTAAAACTTCCAGAGGGTTTGGATTTGCGAGAAGTGTTTGGCATCGGTCTACTCGCTGGAATGGGACTTACGGTATCGCTAGTAATCGCAGAGATTACGTTGAGCAGTGCTTCTCAGCTCGGCCAAGCACGAATAGGTCTATTTTTTGCAGCGATAATTTCTGGTGTACTCGGACTCTTGTGGTTAGCCCTGAGTTCTAAAATCGATTCGTAAGCTTTTTAACTAACGCTCAGTCACAGCAGCTGTCACGCCATCCACACGCCGTGCAGCGGTAGTGAGCGTGTTCGGCCGATAATTTTCCACCACAGTTTTGACATTCGGAAAAGATTCCGAACCGGTTCATGCAGTCAATACCTTGGCCAACATTTGTTTCTTGTTCAATAGACATGCACCCATTTTGACGTTCAGACGTCAATCTTGGGTGGATACAGGGGTGCCTTAAATAGGGCCCAATTTGCCGGTGCGGTAGTGCGTGCGACACAGCACTTGGTAGTGAACTTCGCCGTGGTGGACATCTCCAATAACAAACTGGTCACCGTCTCTGGCAATCACGCCGTCAACGACTCGAGCATTGCAGCGTCCTTTGTTCCCGCACCAGCAGGTTGAAGTGAGAGGTAGTTCGCGAGCAACATCGGCGATCGAAAAAAGTCGGGCAGAACCTGGAAAAAGATTTAGCTGAAAGTCAGCCGAGAGACCGAAGGCGTGAACATCGACGTCGTCGTCGTCAACGAGTTGACCGAGCTGGTCAATTTGTTCTTTACTCGCGAACTGTGCTTCATCAATAACAAGAATTTTTACTCCTTCAGCGAGGAGCTTCTTTATCCGAGGAGTGAGATCTTCACCATTTTCAATGGCGTCAGCATCAGCCTCAATACCAATTCGACTCGTAATTTTGCCGTTATTGCTGCGCTGTCCAAATGTCCAGAGCGCAATGTCGCTTCGGTTTTCACGTAATTGCCAGCAGAGCTGGAGGGCCAGAGTGGACTTTCCAGCTGCCATTGTTCCGTATGTAAAAGTCAGTTCTGCCATAGTTCTTTCAGGTTGCTTCTAGGAAAGTACACGATACCCCCAGAGCTCGATTGCTTCACTAGATTAGGTGCATGGAACACATTGTTAGACCAATCGCTTATATCCGCAACGACCGCAGCGAGGCGTTAGACGACAATTGGGATGACATCGAAAGCACCATTGAGTTGGCCCAGGACGTCCCCTCAGAGGCTTTGAAGGGGCTCTCAGAGTTCTCACACATCGAAGTCGTGTTCTTTGCTGACTGGGCTGAAGATGTCCCACCAGGGCCTTGGCACCGTCACCCACGCGGCAACACTGACTGGCCTGACGTAGGAATCTTTGCGCAGCGCAACAAAGATCGCCCGAACCGCATTCTTCTAACTACTGTGGCAATTAACTCTGTTAACGAACGCTCAATTAAGGTCCGTGGTCTTGACGGTATTGATGGCACACCAGTACTTGACATCAAACCAGTGTTTCGCTGGAGCGTTCCAAAGGGCGAGCTTAAAGTCGCCCCTTGGAGTGAAGCTCTCGGAGAGAACTACTTCTAGTTCTTGGCAATAAACGCGAGCATCAAGTTCGCTATTTCTTCGCCCTTGTCTTCTTGCAAGAAGTGACCGGCGTCTTTGATCGTCACGTGATCTTGACCTTTTGTTCCTGGAACTAAAGAAGCAAACACCTTGTCTCCCCCGGCCATAACTGGGTCGCTGTCTGAGAAGCAGAGTAGGAACGGCTTGGTGAACTGCTGTAGACCTTCCCAGGCTCGAACATTCGTGTCATGTGTCGGATCTTCAGGCGTTGATGGAACAAGCAATGGAAACTGACGTGCCCCTTCTTTAAACGTGTCGTCTGGGAAAGGCGCATCGTAGGCAGCAACCAGTTCCATGGGAAGTGGGTTTTTGCAACCACCAGAAACTATGTTGCCAACCTTTAGCTCTGGTGTTGTCTGACTGTAGGTCTGCCACGCAAAGAATGCGTCGCTGAGCTTGTGATCACCAGTTGGAAGCCCACCATTACCAATTACTACCCTTGCGTAGCGCTCTGGGTAAAGACCTACGAGCTGTAGACCTAGGAGACTTCCCCAGTCTTGACCGAAGTACGTGATGTTGTGCAGGTCGAGTTTGTCGAAAAGCAATTCACGCACCCACTCGACGTGGCGTAGGTAGGTGTAGTCGGAGCGTTGTGCAGGCTTATCTGAACGACCAAAGCCAATGAGGTCAGGTGCAATGACTCGGTGCCCTGCGCCAACGAGAATCGGAATCATTTTTCTGTAGAGAAATGACCAGCTCGGCTCACCGTGAAGGAGCAACATGACCTGTCCGTCACGAGGGCCTTCATCAATGTAAGCCATCCGTAGCGGATCGTCACCAGTTGGATCTTTAACTTCTGCGTAGTGCGGTGTGTAGAAAAAATCAGGAAGATTTAGAAATCGCTCATCCGGTGTACGTACTCTGTTCATGATGCTCCTCTGTAGTTACAACGTTTATTGACGCGCCATACCTTCTCGTGCTGCTGCTTCTTGTTCCTTAGTGTCGCTTTGGGTGACGAGCTGAATATCTACTTGTCGAAGTGTTCCTTCAAACTTGAAAGGTGCCTTGTATTCCAGAGACACTGGTGAGCCCACGTCTGCACCAAGGCTCATTCCAATACTTGAGATGATTCGCATAAGGATTGGCAGGTGAACTGAACCAACCTCCTCGTTGTTGATCACTAAAGTCGCGTCAGCATCATTTTTTCCGCGTCTGAAGTTAATCCCTACAACCGATTCACCTTCTGGAACCTTCTTCGAAGACTTCACCACGTAGTGATCATTGAAGCAGTTGTAGTCAAAATACAGATGGTCGTCTTTGATGAAGACGCTGATACCTGAGTTTTCAGTTCCGGTTGCCAGGATGACCCCATTTTCACCAGCACTACGAATGACTTTTGCTTCCATGTCCCAACTACGTCCACCAAGTCCGGCTGCAGCTTGCGCCGGGATTGGATTGAGTGGTGGCAAGTACGTGTAGTGCTTTGAAACTGGGTGCGCTGAATTGTCGCGGTAACGAGTTCCAAATAGTTCAATGCCTCGGTCGTCCAGTGGCAGGACGCCGTACTCTTCTGCTTCTTCCCACCACATGGCAATCAGCTCTTTTAACTTCTCAGGCATCTGTTCGGCCAAATTGTTTGTTTCCGATGCATCATTTGCGATGTTGTAGAGCTCCCACACGTCATTTTCGAATGCGTCTGGGTTTGCGCCGGGTTGGAATACTGACCACGGATCATGACGGGTAACGGCTTTCCAGCCCTCGTGGTACATCGCACGGTGTCCACCCATTTCGAAGTACTGCTTCGTCTTTTGACTGGGCGCAGTTGGATTGTCAAACGTGTACGCAATTGAAGCACCAGTGACTGGCATCTGCTCGTAGCCATTAATTATTGATGGATTAGTTACGCCAGTTGCTTCAAAGACGGTTGGAGCAATGTCAGTGACGTAGTGCCACTGGTTACGAATACCGCCCTTGTCTTTAATGCCACTCGGCCAATGTGCAATGAGTGGAACGTGCACTCCACCTTCGTGCGTGTTCTGCTTGTACCACTTGAATGGCGTATTTCCAGCCTGGGCCCAGCCCCACGGATAGTTCGAGTGACTGTGTGGTCCACCAATATCGTCGAGACGCTCTACGGCTTCGTCCGGAGTTTCAATGAGGCCGTTGAAGTACTTCATTTCGTGCAAGATGCCGAATGCTCCGCCTTCTTGGGACGCTCCGTTGTCACTCATGAGCAAGATCAATGTGTTGTCGAGTTGACCAATGGCCTCAAGGTCATCAACGAGACGACCAATTTGTGCATCAGTGTGCTCTAAGAATGCGGCGTATGCCTCTTGAAGTCGACTCGCCAGCTTCTTCTGGTTTTCAGGCAGCGTGTCCCATGCATCGACTCCTGGGTTTCGCGGAGCTAGTTGAGTGTCTGGCGGAATGATGCCCATTTCGAGTTGACGTGCAAACCAGCGTTCTCTGGCAACGTCCCAACCTTCGTCATACTTTCCACGGTGCTTTGCCATGTATGAAGCAGGTGCTTGGTGAGGGGCGTGCTGTGCACCGAATGCAAAGTACAAAAAGAATGGACGGTCGGGGCGAATTGACTTGGTGTCGTGAACGAATTCAATTGCGTGATCTACGAGGTCTTCACTCAGGTGGTATCCCTCTTCCGGAGTCTTCGATGGTTCAACACGGTGATTGTCGTAGACGAGGTCTGGAGAGAACTGGTCAGTCTCACCTTCTAAAAATCCGAAGTAGCGATCAAACCCACGAGCGAGAGGCCACTGATCAAATGGGCCTGCCGATGAAGCGTTCTCCATGGAAGTTAAGTGCCACTTACCAATTCCAAGTGTTGTGTACCCAGCTTCGCGCATTACTTCTGCCATCGTGCCTGCGTGCTTAGAAACTTCACCTCGCATACTTGGAAAACCAGAACTCCAGTTAGAAATTCCGCGCATACCTACAGTGTGGTGATTGCGTCCGGTCAGCAGCGCTGAACGAGTTGGAGAACAAAGAGGCGTTACGTGAAAGTTCGTGTAGCGAAGTCCACCTTCGGCCAGCTTGTTGATGTTGGGAGTAACGAGGTCTGAACCGAAGCAATTGAAGTGTGAGAAACCGAGATCATCAATTAGAAAGACGACGACGTTTGGTGCGTCTGTTCCTGGGTGCTTCGGAGTTGGCCACCACGGAGTCGACTCTGAGAGTGTGCGTCCGATTTTTCCTTCAAATGGTTCGTACTGCTTCATGGTGCCCCCTGATTCGTCTTTCCTAAAGATAGGTGAAATTAGCAACTCACAAAAGTCCCAAAATCTCAATGAATGCTTACGTTTCGAGGAGTAGGTAGGTGCTTTCAAGATTGAGATTGCACTCCCAAGGAGAAGCAAGATATGGCTAAAAACTAGCCTTTTGGTTGTTATCACTAATAACTGATAAAAATGAGAACCAAACGTCAACAATGGCGGGGAAAGTTGGGAGCTGAAATGCTACGTAATTCACTAGTTCGCAAGGCACTCGTTGCTAGCGGCATCGCAACACTCATGTTGTCTTCAACACTTGTCGCAGGTGCGGCAACAACAACCGGAACGTACAACGCGGCAAACGCCAAGTTGGTTCCTGCATCATTAGCTGGAAAGACATTGCAAATTGCAACTGACCCTTCGTATGCGCCAGATGAATCAATGAGCGGATCAAACATTGTTGGTTTTGACATTGACCTTATGAACGCAGTCGGTGTAACGCTCGGACTGAAGACAAACCACAGCAAGGTGACCTTTGACAACATCATCGCTGGACTCCTCGCTAAGAAGTATCAGGTTGGTAACTCATCATTCACTGACAACAAGACACGTGAAAAGCAAGTTAACTTCGTTGACTACTTCCAGGCTGGAGAGGGCGTTTACGCCAAGTCATCTTCAATGGTCAAGTTCACTGGCTTCTCAAGCTTCTGTGGTCTGAAGATCGCCGTAGAAAAGGGAACTGTTGAAGAGACTGACGGTGCAGCTGCACTCAAGGCCTGCACTTCAAACAAGACCGGAAAAATTCTTTCATTCGCAACTCAGACTGACGCTAACACTGCAGTTTCTTCTGGTCAGGCGGACGTTGGATTCCTCGACAGTCAAATTGCTGGCTACGTAGTTTCAACTTCAAAGGGTGCATTCAAGCTCCTTGGTAGCGCGGTAAATGTCGCACCATATGGTTTTGCAACTTCAAAGACTCCTGAAGGTAAGGCGCTTGCCCTTGCCATCCAGGCAGCGCTGAAGACACTCGTTGCAAACGGAACCTACGGAGCGATTCTTGCTAAGTGGGGTGTGAGCTCAGGTGCACTAACTCCAGCACAAATGGTTCTCAACGGAGCAATTTCCTAAGAGTTTTAGAAAACTGAAATGACCACGAACGGGGACACCGCTGTGCAGGTTGTCCCCGTTCGTCATTTTGGTAGGTGGATTGCCAGTTTCTTCGCCGTCATTGTGGTGGCGATGCTCATCCACACTCTCCTATCAAAAATTCCAAACGGGCAAGTTGCTTGTCACACCGTTAACGCAGTCCGTACGTGTCACAACGTTGTCAACTGGCGCTTTAGCTGGAACGTCGTCTTTCACTACTTCACCGTTTCAGAAATTATCCACGGACTAGGACTCACGCTCCTCCTAACAGTGATTTCAATGACAATTGGAATCACCCTTGGCGTCGCAATCGCCATCATGCGCATCTCTGAAAGTCGTTTGCTTTCCTCGACTGCATGGAGCTACACCTGGTTCTTCCGTGGAACACCGGTGTATGTTCAGTTGATTTTCTGGTTCAACATTGCCGCAATTTTCCCGTTGATCACCCTTGGTATTCCATTCACCCACATCACTTTCTTTCACCTCAACTCAGTTACCTTCTTCACGCCCTTCACCGCAGGAGTTATTGGCCTCGGGCTCAACGAAGGCGCTTACATGTCTGAAATCGCCAGAGCAGGACTCATTGCGGTTGATGAGGGGCAAATAGAAGCCGCGAGTTCAATCGGAATGACCAAGTCACAGACGCTTCGCCTCGTGGTTCTTCCCCAAGCAATGCGAGTGATTATTCCGCCCACCGGGAATGAAGTTATTTCTATGTTGAAAACAACTTCGCTCGTGAGCTCGATCGGTGTCGTTGACCTCCTTGGTGCGGCGCAGAACATTTACTCTGCGACCTATCAAGTTGTGCCAATGCTCATCGTTGCCAGTCTTTGGTATCTGGCAGTAACAACAATTCTCTCTATTGGACAGTTCTATCTAGAGCGCTACTACGCCAAGGGTGC
>DAIQPM010000006.1:0-9533 GCA_036787355.1 Acidimicrobiales bacterium | reverse complement strand
TACGAAGCTCGTGGAGGAAAGCTCTACGAAAGAAACGACAAGCAGATTTGCTCTGAGCGTGCCCAAATTGGAATGGTCTTTCAGCGATTCAATCTTTTTGCTCACATGAACGTTCTTGACAACATCACGGTGGGACAAATAAAGGTGAAGGGTCTCTCTGAAGACGTCGCCGTCGACAAGGCTCGTGCACTTCTCGAGCGTGTTGGCCTCAGCGGAAAAGAAGCGAACTACCCGAGTCAGCTCTCAGGTGGACAGCAACAGCGCGTGGCAATTGCTCGGGCACTTGCGATGGAACCAAAGCTCATGTTGTTCGATGAGCCAACTTCAGCGCTCGATCCTGAGCTCGTTGGCGAAGTGCTTGACGTTATGAAAGACCTCGCCAGGTCGGGGATGACCATGGTAGTTGTGACGCACGAAATGAACTTCGCTCGTGAGGTTGCCAACTCGGTCTATTTCTTAGACCAAGGTGTCATTGAAGAGTCTGGCGATCCTGCAAAAGTGCTCAGTTCCCCTTCATCAGATCGCCTAAAGCTTTTTCTTTCGAAGGTGCTCTAGCTCTTAGATAAGAAGGCAGTTACTTCTTCAGAACTTGGTGCAGTTGCTGGTCCGAGTTTTCCAATTGCGATCGCACATGCTGCATTCGCACGAGTCAATGCCGCTGAGACTCCAGTTCCTTTGGCGAGTTCTGCAATAAAGACGCCACCATGGGTATCGCCCGCTCCAGTGGTGTCAACAACATTTGCACTAAACCCTGGAATAACTTCAGGCTCGTTGCCAGCCTGGAGCAGAATGCAACCGCGTTCAGCGACTCGGACAATCACGCCGGCTTGAACGTTGAGCTTGGAAAGCCGTTCAAGAGCAGCATCGAGTGAGTTCGTTTTCGTAAGCGACATTGCTTCAGGCTCATTGCACACCAGCCAGTTACATCTGGCCAGCAACGCACTGAGTACATCACCTGGAATGTCTGAACCACGAGGACCCGGGTCAAAGATGACAACAGCATCTTTAGTGATTCCCTGGAGCCATGTTGCGGATGTCGCGCAAATGGCGGGATAAACAAAGTTGTAGCCCGAAACAAAGACGTAGTCCCCTGGTTTCACATCAATCACCGAGAGGTCTTGCAGCGAAAGCGTGCCCTCAGCACCAGGTGAAGTTACGAACGTTCGCTCACCGTCTTTTTCTACGAGCACGAAGCAAAGTCCAAGATCAACTGACCCGTTTGTTGGGACAGGAAGTTGGATCCCTTCGGCGATGAGTGTTTTTTTTGCAATGTCGGCAAATGGGCCACTCCCGAGTTGACCGGCGTAGATCACTTCCATGCCCTGGCGCCTAGCTGCAGACATCACATTGAATCCACCACCTGGGGTGACAAGTCGCTCCATGACTTCAGCATCATTGCCGCGCGTGGGAAGCGCGTCGATCATCGCCACAACGTCGAGCATCACTGTGTCGAGGTCAAAGAGTCGTGGCGCTGTTGTCATTTCGTACTTACCTTAGTGACGAAGCGCCACCAGATCCTCTGCGACACCTCGAAGGTTGAGTGCGTTGATCGTTTCTACGGTATTTATTGCACTTGCGGGAAAGCGCTCGGGCCCACACGCTGCTCCAAGCATCGAACCAGTGATGGCCGCAATGGTGTCAGTGTCATCTCCAATTGAGGCAGCGACGCAGCACCCTTCCCACGGATCACTCTTGTGGATTGCAAAAAGGCCAATTGCGCATGGCACTGATTCATTCGCCTTTACTGACGTTCCAATTTCATTTCGAAGTTGCTCGACATCGCCAGTCTCGGCAATTTCGACAGCTCTATTGATGCGTTTAACAATTTCTCCACCATCTTGGGCGCCGTGAATGCTCGCCAGCTCGGCTGCTTCAATTCCTAATGTCACCGCATCACTGGGTGAGAGACCATCAATCGAACCACTAATGACACCAGCTGCAGCAGCAGCTGCGCCCAGTGCACTCGAGGTGTTGTGAGTGAGCATGCTCACTTCTAGGACTTTTCGAACGAGACCGTCGAGATTGCTGCTCGAGCAAAGTATCCCCACGGGTGAGATTCGCATCGCAGCACCATTGGTTGTGCCCTCTCGTCCAGTGAGCGACACATTCATTCCTGCTTGCAAATTTGCTAACGCCGCTTTTGTTGATGGGCCGAGTAAATCAAGTAGCCCGCGTTCTCGAATTGAGTCCTCCCAGGAAAGAAGTTGGCGGGCGAACTCGAGTTGATCGAACTCTCCTTTGTTTCTTGTGAGCAGTGAGGCGACTAATAACGACTGTTCAGTGTCATCGGTAACCATTCCAGCCTTTAGCCCAGCCGCGTAGGGGTGGCGCGCAGATGGCTCATTAAATGTATTTACCTTGTGAAATTGTTCTCGAATTTCTTCGAAACTGAGCGACTGAGTAGGCATACCGAGCGCATCGCCAATGGCGAGACCAAGCAACGCGCCATAAGAACGGGATTTTTGCGCACTTGTACTCATCACTTCAAAACTTACTAGCGACATAACTTCTCGATTGAATGCACGAATTTGAAAAAAACTTGTGCAAGGCTTGGGAACTATACAAAGCAGTTCGTTCACTACCTTTTAGGAGCGCCATGAGCAACGAAATTGACCAAATCCTTGGAACTGACTCTTCAGTACTTCGTATTGAAGAAAACGGGATCAACTTAATCAGCGAAGCTGAACGCAAAGGGCAGCCTCGTGAGCTCTTTTGGCCATGGTTTGGTGCAAACGTTTCGGTGCTTGGACTGAGTTATGGCACATACGTTCTTGGATTCGGTGTTTCATTCTGGCAAGCCATAGTCATTGGAATTGTTGGCATCGTCTTTAGCTTCTGGCTTTGTGGCGTTATTGCAACGGCCGGGAAAAGGGGCTCCGCGCCCACAATGGTGCTCAGTCGGGCTGCATATGGTGTGAGAGGTAATCGACTTCCTTCCGCAATTTCTTGGTTGCTCACCGTTGGTTGGGAAACAGCACTTACCGTCATTGCCGTTTTAGCAACATCAACTGTTTTCACTCGCATTGGCTGGGGCGGCGGAACTGGCGTAAAAATTATTGCGATGATTGTGATTGCATCACTCATCATTGCTGGTGGTGTCATGGGTTTTGACCTAATCATGCGCATGCAGGCAATCATCACTGTTGTAACTGGAGTCCTCACAGTGGTGTTTATTGCATTGACTTTCAAGCACATCAGCTGGCACAGCGTTTCGCAGATTCACAGTGGCTCCACACAGGCTCTAATTGGTGGGCTTGTCTTCGTGATGACTGGTTTCGGACTCGGATGGGTAAATGCTGCAGCGGACTACTCGCGCTACCTGCCGCGCAAGGCTTCAACTCGTGGAGTGGTGGGCTGGACGACCTTCGGGGCATCGGTTGCACCAATTATTCTTTTGTTCTTTGGACTACTTCTTGCTGGATCTTCGAGCGCACTAAGTACGGCCGTCGGTGCTGACCCAGTTGGAGCATTAGCAACGTTGCTACCAACGTGGTTCCTGGTGCCTTTTGCAATCGTCGCGATTCTTGGGCTCGTTGGTGGAGCTGTTCTCGACATTTACTCTTCGGGGCTGTCAATGCTCGCAGCTGGAATCCGAATTCCTCGCTTCGCTGCAGCCGGTGTTGACGGAACAATCATGGTGCTTGGAACTATCTACATTGTCTTTGTCTCAGGAAACTTTTTGTACCAATTCGAAGGATTCCTAATCACTGTTGGAGTTCTTATTGCAGCGTGGTGTGGTGTATTCCTCGCGGACATGTCACTTCGCAAAAAAGACTACGCAGAAGCTGATCTCTTCAGCACAACCGGTCGATATGGCGATGTCCGAGTAGCGCCAATTATTACGACAGTTGTTTGCAGCTTTATTGGCTGGGGACTCGTAACGAATTCTTCTGCTTCTTGGCTTACTTGGCAGGGTTACTTGCTTAAGCCACTAGGACTTGGCGGAAAATCTGGCGCTTGGGCATACGCAAACCTTGGTGTACTTGCAGCATTAGTACTGAGCTTCGCAGCAACATATGTTCTTCACCGCAAGGATGTTGAAAAGCAAGAGGGGTAATCTCTGCACTAGTTGGTGCCCCCAAGCTTTTTAAGTTGGAACCAACTAGTTAGCTGGCTAATGGAAATGGATCAACTGAGAATGTGGCTTGGTGAGACAGTAAAAGCCGTCTAAATCATTGCGACTCAGGCGGTTTTAGTACTACGAGACTGTATTGGAACTACTTCTCTCACATAACCAACAGAATTTTAAGACCTAGCAGCAATCATTACTTCTAGACCACGTTCAACTGTTAGAAAACTAAAAACTGACAGGAACTAATTGTTGCGCCTTTGGTGAAATTCTGAGCTAAGGCAGTAGAACAAACCGTCTTAACGCCTAGGTGTCTTAGCAAATGAACAAAAGGGTGACCGCAACCGTCAAAACATTCACTTCTAATAGACACAGGGCAGTAGAAACAAAAGGTCTGCCTACCCCTAGGTGATAGAACACAAGCGATAGCACAAGGATGTTTTGTAACTTTATAGAGGCGTCTTGACTAACCGCCTAAATCACGCATTTCTAAAGGCTCACTGAAGTTATCATTGACACATGACCGATAGACAAGTGCTCCACCTCTCGTTGCCAGTGGATGATCTTCATGCCGCAAGGGATTTCTACGAACACACACTTGGGTGTCGTATTGGACGTGAGCGAGAAGATTGGTTTGATGTCTGGTTCTACGGCCTGCAGCTAACGCTGCAGTTGAGACCGCTTGAAGTAATGACTGTCAGCCAACAAGGAGTTCGGCATTTTGGAGTCGCCCTTCCCTCATTGACAGAGTTTGATGAACTTGTTCAACGGGTTGCTGCATCCGGGCATGCTTGGATTTCAAAACCTGAGAAACATATCGATGTTGAGTTAAACGGAAAACTTGGAGGGAAACTCGCGGACCCCAGCGGGAACATCATCGAAATCAAGTTCTATGCGGATAGCGCTGCCTTTTTGAGTTGAGTTGCCCAATCCATAGATGGCGTGCCTACCTTATGGTGCAACCTATTCAGAGGGCACTATTGGAAGCACTCAAAGCTCTTGGTTTACAACAAGTTTGGTGACATCATCATCATCTAATGATGGTTTGGTGCCCCCGGCAGGATTCGAACCTGCGCTCACGGTTTAGGAAACCGATGCTCTATCCCCTGAGCTACGGGAGCCAATCATGATGCAACAACTACTTAAGGCTACTGGAGAGCATTCCAGGTGAAAAACGTCACGCGCACAATTGCTGACTTTGTTGATGCCAGCTTGTGTTTCCAATTCTACGAAAACAAATAAACTCAACGTTTATGGCAAAAAGCACTATTCGCGTCGGCCTCCTTGCATATGGTGCAATCGGACATGAACACAGCCAAGCAGTCCAGAACACTGTCGGCCTCGAACTTATGGCCGTCTGTGACACCAATCCAGAACGCGTCGAGGCAGCACTGCAACTTGCCCCACAGGCAACAGCTTTTAGCGATGCAACAGAAATGCTGGATTCGGGCCTTCTCGATCTAGTCGTAATCTCCACTCCCCCGAATAGTCATTATCAATGGGCTAAAGAAGCATTGCTTCGCGGCATCCATGTTGTGCTTGAAAAGCCAATGGCACTCACGGCCGATCAATGCGACGAGCTCATCTCGCTTGCTTTAGATAAGAACCTCATGCTTGTCGTCTATCAGAACCGCAGATTCGATGACGACTTTGTCACCATGCGCCAAATCATTCGCTCTGGTGAAATCGGTGACGTTTATCACTACGACAGTTTTGTTGGTGGGTATTCACGTCCATGCGATTACTGGCACTCGAACGTTGAAGTTTCTGGTGGAGCAATCTTTGACTGGGGCAGTCACCTCATCGATCAAATTCTTAACATCATGCCCGACGACGTGGCGCACGTCAGCGGCCAGAACCACAAGCGCGTATGGGATCACATCACTAACGCGGACCACGCTCACGTCACCATGACGTTCACGTCTGGAAAGCAGGCAACGTTTGTCCATTCAGATCTCGCCGCAGCGCGCAAGCCAAAGTTCTATGTGCTTGGCACTGAAGGCGCAATCATTGGTGACTGGGACCCTGCTGGTGAGCCAGCAGTCGCCGACTTGCCAGCCATTTTGACCGTGCATCACGCGGACGGAACTTCACGCACCGCACCGCTTCAGCCACTACAACCACACGAATTTCACCGCTCTATTGTCGAGTACTTAAACAATGGAACTCCAATGGAAGTCAATGCGCTGCAATCACGCAATGTTGTTGCAATTATGCAAGCCGCCGAAGAATCAGCCTTGCAAAATGCGCTTCCTGTAAAACCAGTACTTCGTAGGTCGTAGCGAGTGACTGTTAACTGGGGCTTCCTTGGTGCTGGCTTTGTCGCTAGTCGTGGACTCGCTCCTGCTGTTCATACAGCGCGCGGAGCAACTCTTTACGCCGTTGCAAGTCGCGACGAGCAGCGTTCTGCAACTCTTCAACCAGAGCGAGTGCACGCAACCTATGACGACCTCTTAGCGGACGAACACGTTGATGCTGTGTACATCAGCTTGTCTAATAGTCAACACATTGAATGGGTAACGAAGTCGCTACAGGCCGGAAAGCATGTTCTCTGCGAGAAACCTCTGGGGCTTAATGCCACCGAAACAGCGGCCATGTTCGATACTGCAGCCAACAATGATCGCTTGCTTATTGAAGCTGTGTGGGGTCGATGGCACCCACGTTTCGCTCGCATAGTTGACCTTGTGACAAGTGGGGCTATCGGAGACGTCGAGCATATCGAGACGGCTTTTACATTCACTTCTGAAATGACTGACAATTATCGACTCAGCCCATCAATGGGCGGAGGAGCATTGCTTGACGTGGGCTGTTATCAAGCACACGCATGGGTTGCGCTCACCAAGGGTGCCTCTGATCTCACCATCACTGAACTCGAGCGCGCCATCGGGCCAACGGGTATTGACCTGACTACTGATGTACAAGTTCGCATCAACAACAAAGTCACTGCGCACGCAGTGAGCTCATTCGCTCTTCCTAGTAATCAGCAGTTCACTGTTACAGGCACCGATGGCCAGATCAGCACTGGCGCTGGGGAGTCTTTCACCACATGGAATGAAGCCAGTTCCCTGCTCGTTAATGGCTTGGTTGAAGAATTCGCTAGTACTAATGCTTTTGTTGAAATGGTCGAAAACGTCAGTCGAGTGATTAAAGGTGAGAGCGGATGGACTGTGTCCAGTGCTGACTCAATTCGTGTTGCCAGCATCCTTGACTCCATCGCGAGACACCCGTAACTCAAGCAGTTTTTTGGTGTGTAGCCTGTAAGTCCCGTGGCAATCCTTATCGACATCCAAAAAGTAACTCTCGAAGGTTTTGACCGGACCATCCTTGAAGACCTTTCACTCACCATTTCGACGGGCGACCGTATTGGTGTTGTTGGCATAAATGGTGCGGGAAAGTCAACACTTCTAAAGATTGTTGCTGGTCTTCAAAAGCCCGACTCTGGCAACATCCGTCTCGGACAGGGCGCACTCGTTGGTTACCTTGACCAGATTCCAGACCTTCCGAAGGGAACGGTTCGAGAAGTTCTCGGCAGTGGCTGGGAAGTGGACGCTGCAATTGACCGCCTCGGCATGACCAAAGCAATCGATACTCAGATTGACCACCTCTCTGGTGGGCAGTTAAAGCGTGTGGCGCTCGCGAAGATCTTTGCCGAGCACAACGACGTTCTTATTCTCGACGAACCTACAAACCACCTGGACCTAAGTGCCATTGAATGGTTGGAGCAAAAGATCACCAGCTTTCCTGGTGCTGTAGTCCTGGTAAGCCACGACCGCTTCCTCCTCGATCAGGTCACGACACGAATGATTGAAATCGACCGTGGAAAGACTTACGTCCACGGTGGTGGGTACTCAGCACTTCTTGAGGCACAAGCTGAGCGTGAAGTGCAAGCCCAGAACGCAGAGCAAATCCGAAAAAACATGGCCCGTCACGAACTTGCATGGTTGCGTCGTGGTGTGAAGGCCCGCTCCACAAAGCCTCAAGCACGTATTGATGCAGCAAATCGACTCCTTGCTGGTGGTAAAGAGGCAGCTGCTCGTGAAGGAACTATTGACTTCAACGTTGAAACTCCGCGCCTAGGTCAGACCGTTATTAAGGCCCACAACGTTTCCTTCTCGTATCCAAACGGTCGACAAATTCTTAATGGCATCAATCTTGAGCTCGGGCCCGGGGACCGCATTGGAATTGTTGGACCGAACGGTGCTGGAAAATCAACCTTCGTCGACTTGCTTGCTCTTCGAAATGAACCATCCATTGGCACCGTTAAGCATGGGCCGACTGTCGTGACCTCATACTTCGAGCAAGGATCTGACAACTTCAATCTTGAAGCAACAGTGCAAGAACTCGTTGCTGGCCCACGTGGAATTCCTGGATCACCTGAAGACATTGCCATCATGAAGAGTTTCTGGTTCACGGGCGCACTCTGCAAAACGAAGGCACGTGATCTTTCAGGTGGAGAGCGCCGTCGATTGCAACTACTTCTGGCACTGACGCTCAGCCCTAACGTTCTCTTCCTCGACGAACCTACAAACGATCTGGATCTTGAGACAATTCGTTTAATTGAAGAATTCCTGGCACAGTGGCCAGGAACCCTCATTGTTGTATCGCACGATCGAACATTTTTAAGTCGAACTACGGACCGATTGCTTGAAGTTCATGCAGATGGTTCAATTGCAGACATTCCCGGAGGTATTGACGCCTGGATTGCAAGGGCCGCAGGTGTCATCACCAGCACGAATCTCGGTGACGCTGATGAACCAGAGAAAGTGCCCACCAATGGCCGTGTGCTTCGCGACGCAGAAAAACAAGTCACCAAACTTGAACGTCGTCGCACATCACTTAACGAAAAGATAATGGCCAGTGCCGACGTTGAAGAACAAAAGAAATTAAGCGCTGAACTCTCACAAGTAATCAAAGACCTCGCTACAGCTGAGGACTACTACTTGTCACTTCTCAATTAGATTCGCACTTTTCCAAGAACGCAACAATCGTCTCAATGTAGAGCTCAGGTTCTTCAAAAAATGGCATGTGACTCGAATTAGCGAGGATTACTTGCTCAGCATGTGAGATGTTGTCCGTGAACTCTTTTTGCACGAGTGGCGTTGCCTCGTCGTGGCGACCTGAAACAACAAGTGTTGGAGCAACAATTTTGTGGAGTCGATCAACAATGCTCCAGTTAACTAATGACCCCGATGGAGCAAACTCGCTTGGGCCCCACATGGTTGAGTAGACCGTGCCATCTGCTTCCATGAACTCAGTTGTTGTTTCGTATTCTCTGGGTCTCGGCGTCAAACGACAGACGTGTTCGTCGTAGTAGGCACCCTCTGCTTCTTTGAATGCTTCTCCACTCAAGTCACCTGTTTCAATCGCCTTCTCGAGAGTCACTCGATGCTTTTCAGGCATTTCGCTTACCAGTCGCTTGGCCTCACTCGCCCATGTTGCAGCTGAAGCTAAGCCGTTAGACAAG
>DAIQPM010000059.1:0-6672 GCA_036787355.1 Acidimicrobiales bacterium | reverse complement strand
ACGTTGTAAAACTTCGCTCAGAAGGTTGGAACATCGTTGTTGTAACTTCTGGGGCCATTACGGCTGGATGGGCTGAAGTGGGCAAGGGCTCAGCTCGTCCCACTGACGCACAAACACTTCAGGCTGTTTCAGCCGTTGGCCAACCACTGCTGATGCACGCATGGCGAAACGCGTTCGCTGAATTTCATACCGCCGTCGGACAGGTGCTGCTAGCTCCACTCGACTTTTCTCATCGCGGTCAATATCTGCATGCTCGTGGCACTTTAGAGTCTCTTGGCTCGCTCGGTGTGGTGGCGATTGTTAATGAAAACGACGCAGTTGCTGACGAAGAAATTCGTTTCGGTGATAATGACCGACTCGCCGCTCTAGTAGCGAACCTCATTGGTGCAACTCATCTCGTGCTTCTCACTGACACCGACGGCCTACTCACCGCAGACCCACGCCTCGATCCGAGCGCCACATTGATTGAAGAAGTAAATGCCATCGATGCTGATCTCATGAACCTCGCCGGTGCCAGCCACTCAGCTGTAGGTAGCGGGGGAATGTCTTCGAAGCTGGCGGCGGCACGTATGGCCACATGGTCTGGCATCACCACCGTCATCGCCCCGGCTCGTAGCGAGCACCCCCTCTCGCAAGCATTAAGCGCGAGACCAGGTTTTGGAACTACGTTTCACCCGCGTGCTGGACGTCTGTCGGCGCGTAAATCTTGGATTGCGTTTGCAGTTGCGAGCAATGGCTCAGTCACTATTAATGAAGGCGCGGAGAAGGCGCTCGTTAATGATGGAAGAAGTTTGCTGCGGGTAGGTGTAACCAATCATGAGGGCAGCTTCGTGGATGGTGACGCCGTAGAAATTAAGAGTTCAAAGGGCGAGGTCATCGCCAAGGGGCTTATCCGTGTCTCCTCAGAAGGCTTTAATGATGGCGATGACGTGCTAATTCACCGTGATGATCTAGTCCTACTTCGCCAGGGCTAGTCGCTCAACTACATTGAACTAACTACATTTTTAATTAAAAGGATTTCATGAGTACTCTTGACCCCCGCGAAGAACTAGCTCAACGACTCGGTCTCACCAGCGTTCCACCACCTCGTTTCGAATCGCCACAAGATGTCAATGAGCGCCTTGCTGCGAATGACTACTTGAGCAATGAGGCAATCGCTTCTGTTGCATTCTTGGCAGACCGCCTCGCCAAGCCAGTCTTGGTTGAAGGTCCCGCCGGAACAGGAAAGACTGCCCTTGCTCAAGCAGTGGCGAAGTCAATCGGCGCGCGTCTTATTCGCCTCCAGTGCTACGAAGGGCTTGACGAATCAAAAGCTCTCTACGAGTGGAACTACCGAAAGCAACTTCTTCGCATTCAAGCTGGGCGCCCAGAAGGTTCTGGCGCTGAAGACTGGAAGCACCTCGAAGAAGACATCTTCGCTGAAGAGTTCTTGTTGACTCGACCACTGCTTGAAGCTATTTCTGCAGAAGACCCAGTTGTTTTGTTGATTGACGAAATTGACCGCGTTGAGCTCGAAACCGAAGCCCTACTTCTTGAAATTCTTTCTGAATACCAAGTTTCAATTCCAGAACTCGGCACCGTTAAGGCGAAGCAAATCCCGATGGTGTTCTTGACTTCAAACAACACCCGCGAGCTCTCCGAAGCCCTTAAGCGTCGTTGTCTTTACTTATACGTTGGATACCCAGAGCTTGAGCGCGAGCGCGACATCATTCTTTCTCGCGTGCCTGGCATCACGGAGACTCTCGCAACACAGATTGCACAAGTGGTCCGTAGTTTGCGATCAATGGATCTCAAGAAGGCTCCTTCTGTGTCTGAGACTCTGGACTGGGCTCGCACGTTGGTAGTCCTAGGACGCAAGGAAATTGGTGACAAGGACGCGGCTGAAACATTGACCATTCTCCTTAAGTACCAGTCAGACATTGAGCGAGCAACCAAAGAACTCCTCGGTCGCTCGAAGCCTGTTGCTTGATCTCCTCGGCGACTTCATCGCCGAACTGCGCGCCGCTGGGATTCCAGTGTCAATGAGTGAACACGTTGACGCTGCACGCGCACTCGAAGTCATCAACATGGGTGATCGTCAAGAGATGAAAAGTTCTCTCGGAGCCACGCTGGTAAAAGATGGCGATCACTTTCCAGTTTTTAATACTGCCTTTGATGTTTTCTTCTCAACGCGCTCATGGCAAAATGCCGAGGATGTTCTAAACGGCAGCGCTGATGAAGAATCAGCGGAAGCCGAAGGGCAAAAAGGTGGTGCTGGTAACAAGGGTCAAGGGGGACAGCAGGGTCAAGGTGGTGGTGGACAGCCATCAATGACCGCCCAAGAACTGTCAGACCTCCTTCTAAAGGCTCTTACCGATAATGATGCTGAAGCAATGCGCCTTGCTGCCAATGAAGCGGTATCACGCTACGCCGGTATGGAGCCAGGTCGCCCAGTTGGTGGAACCTATTACCTGTACCGCACCCTTCGAAGTTTGGAACTTGAAGACTTGGAGCAAAAGATTGCCAAGGGCGCTCAAGAAAAATCTGGAATGGAAGATGAACTTGGACAGCGCCTCTCACAAGATGAAGCCAAGGCTCGTATAGAGGCATTGAAGATTGCGATTGAAAAGGTCATTCGCGAGCGACTCGTTGACGACCGCGGAGCTGAAGCCTTAGCGAAGTCTGTGCGTAAACCTCTGCCTGAAGACCTTGACGTCATGCACGCCAACCGTGAGGAAATGGCTCAACTCGAGCATGCACTAAAGCCACTCAGTCGCAAACTTGCCGTACGACTCGCACGCCGCCGCAAGCGTCGTCGCAGGGGACCAGTTGACCTTCGCTCGACGGTTCGCCGTAGTCTTTCGACAGGTGGAATTCCAATTGACCTTCGTTTCAAGCCACCACGTCCAGCTAAGCCAGAGATCATTGTCATCGCTGACATCTCTGGATCGGTTGCTTCTTTCGCACGCTTTACCCTTCACCTTGTGCACGCCATTAGCTCTCAGTTCTCAAAGGTTCGCAGTTTCGTTTTTGTTGACGGACTCGATGAAGTGAGTCGACTCTTTGAAGGCGTTGATGATCCTTCAGAAGCAGTGGACCGCATTAACGCCGAAGCTGACGTCATTGCCTTTGATGGCCACTCGGACTACGGTCGTGCGTTCCTAAGTTTTCATGACAAGTTCGCTAAGGACATCACAAAGCGCTCAACAATTCTGATCCTCGGTGATGCAAGAAACAACTATCACCAGTCGCACTCAGAAATTATTGCTGACCTCCGCTACCGCGCCAAGGCCGTGTACTGGCTTAATCCAGAACCACAGAGCTACTGGAACTCAGGAGACTCAATTATCAGCCAGTATGCGCCGTACTGCGACAAAGTTATTGAATGTCGAACACTTCGCCAACTCGAAGCGTTCGTGGGAGACCTCGCGTGAGCGAAGACGCGTTGCTTCCACCAGATGGATTTCGCCAACGAGGCCCGAAACCATCTGGCACCAGACTTCTTCTTATCCGCCACGGTGAAAGTGGCGCGAACGCCCTAGGTGTTGCGGGTGGACCACTCGGAGATGGTGGGCTCACGGATCTCGGCAAAGCGCAAGCACATGCGCTCAAGGATCGTTTACTCATGAGCAAAGAGCTCAGCACTGCCGGTGCTTTTTATAGCTCAACGCTGCCCAGGGCAATCGAAACAGCACAGATAATTTCGAGTGCGCTTCCTGAAACTTTGCAACACATCCAGCAAGAAAATCTTTGTGAGCTCAGTGTGGGCGAAGGCGACGGCCTTACATGGGCGCAGTTCACAGAAAAATACGGAACCGTTGACTGGGATAAAGACCCGCACGCACTCTGTGCTCCAGGCGGTGAATCATTGATGAGTTTCTTCAACCGTGCCAAGAGTGCAATTGAAGAACTTGTTGAGCGCCACCCCGGTGAGCTGGTTGTTGTTGTTTGCCACGGTGGTTTTATTGAGCAAGCGTTGAAGATTTGCTACGGCAAAGATGGATCTGAACGACTTCGTCCCAGGACCGAGAACTGCTCAATGACGGAAATCGAATTTCGTGATGGCTGGAAGCGACTGCTTCGCTACAACGATCTTGCGCCCTTAGCGCGCTGAGTAGCCCTGCAAGAATTCAGCAACATGGAATGCCATGTCGAGAGACTGAGTGGCATTGAGGCGCGGGTCACAAATCGACGTGTAGTTCTCATCGAGGTGTTGTTCTTCTAGTCGAGACCCACCTCCAAGGCACTCAGTGACGTTGTCGCCAGTGAGCTCGATGTGAAGTCCACCAGGCCACGTGTCGAGTGACTGTAAGAGTGAGAAGAACTGTGAAGTCTCCGACAATATGTCATCGAAGTGACGTGTCTTTTGTCCACCAGATGCCTTGAAGGTGTTTCCGTGCATCGGGTCACAGGTCCAAAGAACGTTGCGGCCGTCACTGCGCATAGCGTCAACGAGCTCAGGCAACTTCTTTGCGATGTTTTCATGTCCCATACGAGAAATGAGCGTCAGTCTTCCCGGGACGTTCTCAGGGTTAAGAACATCGGCGAGGCGACGAAGGTCATCAACAGACATGTTGGTGCCGACCTTGAGTCCAAGTGGGTTAGAAACACCGCGCAGGAACTCCACGTGTGCTCCGTCGAGTTGAGCAGTGCGGTAGCCAATCCAGAGCATGTGTGCCGAGCAGTCGTACCAATCGCCAGTCAGTGAGTCTTGGCGGGTGAGTGCTTGCTCGTAAGGGAGAATTAGTGCTTCGTGGCTTGTGTAGAAGTCAACACCTTGAAGTGCCGGGTCATCGAGCATGTCAATGCCACATGCCTTCATGAACTTAAGTGAGCGCTCGATCTCGTCAGCAATGATTGAGTAGCGCTTTCCTTCAAGTGAATTTTCTACAAATTCTTGGTTCCATGCGTGAACGCGAGAAAGTGCTGCGAATCCACCAGTAGTGAATGCGCGAAGAAGGTTGAGAGTCGCAGTGCTCTGGTTGTAGGCAGCGAGTAGTCGTTCAGGATTCGGGGTGCGAGCTTCTTTGGTGAATTCTTCGCCGTTAACTATGTGTCCTCTAAAAGCAGGGAGTTCAACACCGTTGATTGTTTCGAAGTTTTCAGAACGTGGCTTGGCAAACTGGCCTGCAATTCTTCCAACCTTCACCACTGGGACGCCTGCTGCATAGGTAAGGGCCACAGCCATTTGGAGAATGACTTTCAGTTTGTCCCTAATCGCGTCTGCTGATCCTTCGTGGAAGGACTCCGCGCAGTCGCCAGCTTGGAGCAAGAAGGCTTTGCCAGCAGCGACTTGTCCTAGGTGTTCTTGGAGGCGACGCGCTTCACCAGCAAAGACGAGTGGCGGCTTTTTCGCGAGTTCTACTTCAACGCGTGCGAGGTGAGCTTCATCAGGCCAAATAGGACTCTGGGCCGCGGTGTGACCGCGCCATGAGCTTGATGTCCAAGGCTTTTTTGCTTCTACCATCTAACAAGCGTAGGGCCTAGGGGGTCTCTAAGGCAATCGCGCTCTAGGCTCATGGCATGAAAGCAGATCGCATTGGACTCTTCGGTGGAACCTTTGATCCACCGCACTTTGGCCACGTTGCTGCATTAAAAGCTGCCATTGCGACAAATCTGTTTGATTACATTGAGGTAACAGTTGCTGGTGACCCCTATCAAAAGAGCTCTTCAGTGCAACTACATTCTGCAGATGTTCGCCTCAATATGGCCCATGCTGCATTTGATGGCATTGAAGGTGTTCGTGTTTCAGACCGTGAAATCAAACGCGATGGTCCTTCGTACACAATCCATACCGTTCGTGAATTGCTTAAAGAAGCCGAGCAGGTCGACCTTCTCATTGGTGCAGATCTTTCTTCGCAACTCGACTCGTGGCACGAATCAGAGCAACTTCGTTCACTAGTGAAAGTCGGAGTCATTCCAAGACCTGGGGGAGAGCAAGAATTGCCACTCGGGTGGAACGCATATTTAGTTCCGATGGACCCGGTTGACTTGTCGAGCACGTACATTCGTGAAGCTGCAAATCTCAATGAAAATCTTCAGGAATTGGTCCCTGACCCGGTAATTCCCATTTTCGAAGGCCGCTAGTTGTAGTCTTTACATAGATGGCCGTACGCAACTATGACCTATCCGGACACAGGTCACCAAGACTGTCCGTTCTGGAATCGGCGCCCCTAAGGCGCCAAGATGTCCGACGCTCTAAGCAGCGCTACCTGATTGCTGGTCTCGCATCTGTTTCGCTTCCATTCATGGCTGCGGTTGTTGTGCTCGGGGTGGCCCACTGAGCCAGGCCTTATTCAGCGGCGAGGAATCTCGCGGCCCACACACAGAATTCGTCGCCAAACTCATTGATGCAGCCCAGCGCGGCGCTGATGAAAAACTGAGCCTTGATACTGCGGCACTCGATCTTCGCGACCTCGTTGATTCCTTTGATGCACTGGTCGTGGCGGTTGGCAGAAATGATCGCCAGGTCCGCTCCATTGCAGAAGAGATTGAACGTCTCATTGAAGTCGAACTTGACATTAAGCCGCTACGCGAAGAGGGTTGGACTTCAGGTCAGTGGGTGGCACTTGACTACGGAGACGTCATCGTTCACGTTTTTGATGAAGAGTCTCGTGACTACTACGACTTAGAGCACCTCTGGAACGCTGCGCCGACAAAGCACACCGAACACACTCGTTAATTAATGAGTTG
>DAIQPM010000005.1:17621-31873 GCA_036787355.1 Acidimicrobiales bacterium | reverse complement strand
TGGGAACGCCATGTCTTTTGCACCACACATGATTGGAACAACAAAGTTTCCCCATGGTCCAGCGACAGCAACAATGAGCGCCAAGATCATGAGCATTCCGTGCACCGCGATGAATCCGTTGTAAACCTGCTGGTTCACAAAGTGGTTACCAGGGACAATCAATTCAGTTCGGATTGCCATTGCGAGAATTCCACCAGCACCGAGTAGCACCATGGTCATGACAATGTACTGAACACCTACAACCTTGTGGTCGGTGCAGTACTTCCAATAACGCTTCGTTCCTTGATCTTCACCTGCGTAGTAGAGCTGGTCTTGGCGGTTCTGGTCTTTACCAATGAGCCAAGCGAATGGCGCATTGAGTGCTCCAATACCGAACCAGAAACCAACAATCCATCCCAGTCCTGTAAGCACCGCAACGGCGTCACCGGTTGTGCGAACATTTCCGTCCAGCAGGTGGTGAGAGATAGCCCACGCAATGAATGCGCCAGCTACTCCACCGATCATGGCAGTGAGGAAGTTTTGGTGACGAGCGAGTCCACCACCTTCATGCTTAATCACTGGTGCTTTGTGTTCAAGTGTTGTCGTCATTATTCCTCCTATGACCTTGCTGGCTGTGCATTAAGCCAGGTTGTAAATGCCGATGGCGTAAGGACATGTCCTTGCGTCACCATGTATGCGTGGTTGAGACCACAGAACTGCGTACAGCGCACATCAAATGTTCCAAGCTTGTTTGGAGTGGTGTGAATTTCAGTAAATGTTCCTTCGTTGGCGTCAATCTGAACACCCATTTGCGGCACCCAGAAACCATGCGTTACGTCAAGTGAAGTGACGTGGAAAACAACTTCGCGTCCTTCAGGGAGGTAGAGATCGTTTGACTCAACCTTCGTACCATTTGGCCCCGCATACTGGAATGACCAGACCCACTGCTGTCCAGTCACGTTCACAACGAGTGGATTAGAACTCGCACCAGAACTATCAACTGCGAGAGCTCCGAGTCCCCAGATAAGTAGGAATACGGTGAGAATCACCGAAGTGAGTGTCCACGTGATAACCGTTTTTGCACTTTCGCGCACAGCAGGGGCAGCAGCAGGAACTCCTTCACCCTTGTGAGCCCAATTGCGCATGATGTAGAGAGTCGCGGCGTACACACCAGCGGCAACTGGTGCAGCGCTGACACTAAATACCACCATTGTCAGAATTGACAAGTGCATTGTCTGACTCATTGACTTTGGCATTAAGTATCCGGGCGCGTAGAGCGACACCGCCACACCAAGGACTGTAAGGATTGCCCACAGCCAATAGAAGCTCTTCAGCGACTTTTTATTTTCATTAGAACTAGTCACGAAAACTCCTTACTGAACCGTTAGCGTGCCGGACATGTATCCGAACGACGACATTGCGTAACCAAACTGACCTTCGCGTGAACTTCCACATGGGTACTCACAGTTCCATTCGTATTCACCCTTTGATCCAGTCTTGAATGAAAAGGTCACGACAAGTGGCTTCGGGTACTGACCAGCACCGATAGTCACTGGAGTGTCGGTTCCTGGGTTCGCAGGAAGCGGAACGTTAACGAAAATTCTCTTTCCAGACTGTCCGTCAATCCCCGGGTAGCCACGAAGAGTAAAGGTGTGACCAACGTTGGTGGGGTCTACGTGCGTCTTTGCAACACCGTCGAATGATGCAGTGTTACCAACGGTGCCCATCACTTGATCGAAGAAAGTGTTGTTGAGTGAACCACCACCGTCGTACTGATTGATTACAACATCGACTGTTGTGTTAGCCGGAACAGAAAGATTTTGATTCGAGTACGAAACCCAGTCTGGGTGGGTGCCACCATCTTTTCCGTGCTGTCCTGCTAGCGAATCTGGGTACGTGCTCATTGTTAATGTGCAGTGACCAGCCTGTGACGGATTGGGTACACAATTCAGAGCTGACTGATGAGGTGTTGCACTTGCGAGTGAATATCCCGCGAGTGCTAGTGCACCACCACCGAGGAGCACCGAAGCAAGGGCTATGCCTATTGCTTTCGTACGGTTCATTGGTCCCCCTTTGGACTTTGACCTATGTGTGATTTATTTCACATTTTCTTATTTAAGTAGACGATACACCTTAACAAGGTCTTAAGTTTGCATTCAACCCTGGGTGACTCCGTTACTCTCTGGTAATGACAAAAGACACAATCCGAATTCACTTTGGCTTGATTCTCGCTGAACTCATTTGCGTCCCGGCCTTTATTTTCGAGATCTCTAGGGCTCTAGGCGGCAACAGGCTCTCGTGGGCTTACGTCTTTGAATGGCCTTTCCTTGGTATTTATGCGATTTACATGTGGCGAAAAATGCTCAAGGAAGAGCGCGGCGAGGTCACAAAAACGAACGTTCAGAGCTTGCAAAATGAGGTTGACGACCCAGAACTCGCCGCCTGGAATGCCTACCTCGCCAAAGTTCACGAGGACGAGAAAAACTAGCTGCTGGCCCCAGTCAACTTTTCTGAGCCACGGTTTAGGGCTAAAAATAGGGACCCTCCGTTGCGGTTCGCCAGTCTCCTCATGATCACAATCAGACAAGGGACTGCCCAGAAATCTCCACACACCCACAGAACACCAGCCGCGAGTTGCTGCTGGTGAAATGCACCCAAAAGGGTTGTCGCGGGCATTGACATTCCTGCCATGTTCATGTTTGCCATGCCGGCCATTGGCTTCATTACGTCATACCAGGCGCTATTGGAGAAAATTGAAAGCGCCATCGCCATCACGAGCATTTCCAGCATTGTCGAAAGAACCATGAATAGCTGAAGGCGAATGCCGACTTTGTTTTTTCTTGGTGCACTCGTAACTATGAAATGAAAAAAGAAAAGACCTGAAAGCAAAAACGCTGGCTCCATTAGATAGTCCATCCCCCACCGGTTCTTCATTGAAGCATCAAAAACCGCAGGAAGGTGTGAGGTAACCATCACGACATTGAGTACTAGTGCTGCAGAAATTGGACTAACCAAAAACTTCGGAACGTGAAGGTTGCGATCAATGTTCCACCAGCGAAGTACGTGGCGGCGTTTGTTCACTGGAAGAAGCCACCACCATGATCGAGCAGTTCCCGAAAGCACTAATCCAATGGGAACCAAAAACATCACAATCACGTGACCAATCATGTGGTTCGCGAGATTTGTCATACCTGAAGCTGCAAAGGACGACGACGTCGCGAACCAAAGGCAGGCCCAAGAAAGAATTGAAGCGGCGAATTGCAATTGATTTCTACGCCTTCTACTCGGGCGACGAAGAAAGCTGAGTAGTGAGAGTGCAGTTCCAAGTATCGCAACTACGCCTAGTGGAGTCATGATTATTTCAAGCCAGCCTGATGGAGCAAGCTGATGAGCTCGTAACTTGCAGAATGCTGGCCGGCCCAGTTGGCGGGAGGATCATCACTGATAACCCAGCGAAGGTGTCCAGTTGGATCAATAATGAACACGTAGTCCGAGTGAGCACTCATCTTGTCAGTCTTTCTCTGCGAGACTGAAATTCCGTAAGAATTCCAAACTGATTCCAACGAAGGAACATTTCCTGTTACAAAATAGAAATTCTTAATCGAATCAAGATTTCTAATTTTCATGAAGTGCTTCACTGATGCAATGCCAGTGCTGTACCTATTGGTGACTACCGCCACAATATCGAGCTTGGATTTCGCCGGTAGTGAACTGGCAACTTGTTGCAACTGGTTTGCTAACAATGGGCAATCTGTCCAACACGATGGATCTAAGAATGAAAGCAAGGTGTAGTTGCCCTTGTGCTCGTTTAGCGAATAGGCCTGGCCAGATTGATCAGTCAAGGTAAATGTCGGAGCCACAGTCTTAACTGCTTGTGCTGGTCCATTGACTGCAAGAAAAATTGCATTTTCCGGCTGAGACAGTACTGTCGCCCATGCCATCGAACCGATTGAAAAAATAATCGCTGCACCAGCAAAGGCTGCAATAACCGCACCAGAAAGATTTCTCAACTCAGCGGGCAGTCGTCTTGCTAGCGCTGGTTCGTTTTCGTACTTAGGGAGTGCAGCCCAAGTGAGCGCGGCCATTGGAATAAGTGAATTCCAATCGGTTGCGAGGCCTCCCCAAAATGGTGCATCCTGCGCAGTAAACCAAAAGAAAATAGAACCAACAACGAAAGCCCACACTGGCCATTGCCAAGATTTCTTTTGTGCATTCCAAAGTCCGAATGCACAAATACCGAGCCAAAGAATGATCACGATGTTGAATCCGCCACCCATTGTTCCGCTGAGGTTTCCAATTTTTGTTGCAAACCAAGAAATCACATGGGGTTGAGGGGTTTGCGTCATGGTTTGCGTCATAGCGGTCAATGCATTTTCATTGCCACCATGCCAAAAACCGCGACCAGGCAATACCTGCAGCACTGCGCCAAGGCCCGCAATGACACTCAGAATACGAAGTGTCCACTTAGAGAAATCACTCTTAAATCGATCATAGGAAACGCAAAGCCACGCACCAGCAAGTACATAGAACAAAGTTGCGCCCGGCCAGCCAAAGAGGATTGAACTAGACGACTGAAAAATTCCACCGGCACCATTCCCGATAAGCCAGATGAGCCCAGCCCATGTCGCAGAAGCTGCACCTGCCAAGCGACTCACCTTGCCGTTTGAGACAATAAGCAGAACTGCAAATCCAATTTGGATCCACGCAGTTCCAACTGCGAGCGCAATTGGGTGCATATTCCAAAGACCGACTCCATCAAGCATTAACGAATGAAGCCAGCTTGGCGTTCCTTCGGCCATTGGTCGCACAACACCTGATGCCATGCCAAGCGGCATGGCTGGCTGAAGCTGCAAAATGCCATCAACAAGCCAAATGAATCCAAATATAAACCTGAGATACGTTCTGGCACGCGGCTCGCTGAGGCCAGCTTCGGAGAGATTGAAAAGAGCAATTCGCTTAGTAGCAAAAGACGCAGCTATCAGAACAAGGGCAATGCCAATTATCCAGAAAATCGCCGAGATGAACACTGCGTGTTTAAAAATAGAAACGATAAAGGGATTCGTGTAGCTAAATGTTGGGGCATGCATTAACACGATGTGTGATCCTTACTTGAGAAGTTTCTCCGAAATCGAAGATAACACGCCGTTCACAAATGAAGGCGAGCCATCAGTTGAGTACACCTTGGCGAGTTCGACTGCTTCATCGAGAACAACGGCCTTGGGAGGCGCATCTTCCATCAGCATCTCTCCTACCGCCATTGTCATGACTAAGCGGTCAACAATTGCAATGCGATCAAGCGTCCAGTCAACAGCGAATTCGCTAATCAGCTCATTCGCTTTTTCTTGATTCTGTTCAGCTGAGACAAGGATCGCCACGGTGTATTCGTCGGGGCGGACACCTAGTTGATTTAGAACTTCAGCAATCGTGCGTTCTTTGATTGTTGCTTCGTAAAAGATTTCTAGCGCGCGCTCACGAGCATGATGGCGCTGCGCACCAAGTTCGCTCACTCTAGGCTCGGGTCATGTATTCACCGGTGCGGGTGTCAACTTTGATGACTTCTCCCGGACCAACGAATAATGGAACCTGCACAACAAATCCAGTTTCGAGTGTGGCTGGTTTGCGAGCACCTGAAACCCGGTCACCCTGCATTCCTGGCTCAGTCTCAGCAATAGTGAGTTCCACTGAAGCAGGAAGTTCTACTCCAATGATTTCGTCTTCGAACTGAACGAGCATTGCTTTTCCAGTTTCCTTAAGAAAGTTTGCAGCTTCACCGAGATTCTTTGAAGAAACAGGAATCTGGTCGTAAGTGTCTTGGTCCATGAATACGTAGTCATCGCCATCTCGGTATAAGTACTGTGTGTCTCGCTTGTCGATGATTGCCTGCTCGAGACGCTCGTCAGAGCGGTAGGTGCGCTCGATCACAGCACCGGTGCGGGCGTTACGAATCTTGGTTCGAACAAATGCCCCACCCTTTCCTGGCTTTACGTGCTGGAAGTCAATAACGGTGAAGAGTCCTTCATCGATCTTGATGGTGATGCCGTTCTTGATGTCACTGGTAGAAATTGCGGCCATGAGCCTAGAAGCCTTTCAAAAAGTTGCAATACCTATTCTAGGCAACCAAACGGGCCGCCAGGCATTGCTATTTGCCTAGTAATCGAACTACTGCATCAAGAGCCACGTCGTAGCTCGCTGCGCCAAAGCCGGCAATAGTCCCGTTTACTACCCCGGCCAACGTATCGACGTGGCGAAATGGTTCACGAGCGGCAGGGTTCGAAATGTGAAGTTCGACCTTGACGCCTTCGAACATTGCGAGCGCGTCTGTGAGCGCCCACGAAGTGTGGGTGAAGGCACCAGCATTAATAACAATTGCGTCGCAGTCTTTTCGAGCGGCGTGCACTGCTTCAATGAGGTCGCCTTCGAAGTTTGATTGTAAGTGTCGAACGCTGTAGCCGTGGGCCTTGGCGCCAACACTGAATCGAGCAACGTGCTCGCTAAGAGTCTGCGCCCCGTAGATCTCAGGGCTACGAGTACCCAGCTGGTCAAGGTTTGGTCCCGACAGAAGAAGAATTTGCTTGCTCATAGTTATCCTCGAAAACTTTCAATGGCTTTTGCTACAACATCTCGGTCAATACCCGGCACAACTTCAAATCCCTTGGCACCAAGTAGTACAAACGTTAGGTCATGGTGAGCCTTCTTATCGTGGCTCATTGCTTCAAGTAGTGCATCCACGCTGAAGTCACGGGGAGCGGCGTATGACAGACCAAAGAAGTCCAAGACTGCATTGTGATTGTCAATGACGTCAGTTCCAACTCGGCCGAGTGCATGAGCGAGGTGGGCAGCGAAACTGAGTCCAATGGCGACTGCTTCACCGTGGCGAAGTGCATCCTTGTTCTTCGCGAGCGAGAGAACTTCTAAGGCGTGGCCAAAGGTGTGGCCGTAATTAAGGAGCGCTCGCTCCCCGCCTTCTCGTTCATCTCCTGAAACAATTCGTGCCTTCAGTGCCACGGCCATTGTGGTGAGCTCAGCAGATGTCTGTGAGCTGAGGTCACGTGCGCTCCTGCCTTCAAGCAACCAGCACTTTGCAACTTCGCCCATTCCAGCGAGTCGCTCGCGTTCAGGAAGCGTCGCAATGGTTTCAAAGTCGCAGTAGACACCAAGTGGTTGATGAAATGCACCGACAAGATTTTTTCCAGCGCTGAGGTTTACACCAGTCTTTCCGCCAATGGCGGCGTCAACTTGTCCAGCAACTGACGTCGAAATGTTGATGAGTCCAATGCCTCGAAGATACGAAGCCGCAGCAAATCCACCGAGGTCGGTTATTGCCCCGCCACCCACTGCGATGAGAATGTCATTCCTCGACAGTCCGAGCTTGGCGATGTTTTCAAGTAACACAGACAGGCTCTGGAGCGTCTTAGCGTCTTCACCTTCAGGAACTACTAGAACGTGCTGGGTGATGCCAGTTTCGAAGTCAAACCATGGCTGAGCACGAAGCGAAGGCGAAGTGACGATGACAGCCACCTGTGCCTTGGGCGCACGCTTGGCGATGAGGTCCGCGAGGCCGCTACGAACTCCGTCGCCAATAGCAACGTCGTAGGAGCGTGCACCGAGGTCAACGGTGATGTTCATGCCAAGCTCCCGGCAACGATGAGAATCTGATTCTTCACGTCTTCTAGTGTTCCCGAAGCATCAACGCGTGCGCGTGATACCTCTTCATAGAAGGGGGCACGAGCTTCTCTCATGAGTTTCAGTAATTGACCAGGGTTGCTATCAAGTAGCGGACGATCGGTGCCCCCGAGACGAGGAGTTATCTGCTCGTCCTTAGTGTCAAGCCAAACAGTGGGGGCGGCTTTCAGTGCAGTACGCGACTTTTCAAAAGTGACGATTCCTCCACCTGTTGAAACAACACCTTCAGAAGTAAGAGCTTCTTCTAGTGCTTCGAATTCAAGTTCACGAAATGCAGGCTCGCCCTTTTCACGAATGAAGTCGCCAATGGAGCATCCGGCTTTTTTCACAATTACGTCATCAGTGTCAACGTGCTGACACTTCCACTCTGCACTGAGCATTCTCGCCACGGTGGACTTGCCTACTCCGGGCAGCCCAACGAGTACGAGGCGTGCCACGGTTATTCCGGTCGTGCTTTAGACGCTGTAGAACCTAGGTTGGCGAGGTAACTGGCGTGGTTGCGTGTGAACTCTTCGACTGAGTCGCCACCGAACTTGCGAACTGCTTCGTTCGCAATCACGAGCGCCATCATTGCTTCAGTAACAACACCAAGTGCTGGCACAGCAGTCACGTCAGTACGTTCCTTGAAAGAAACTGCAGTTTCACCAGTGGCCACGTCAACAGTTTCAAGAACTGGACGATTCAAAGATGAAAGGGGCTTCATGGCAACCTTCGCAATAACTGGAGCTCCAGAAGTAATGCCACCTTCTAGTCCTCCGGCATGGTCACTCTTTCGCTTGTAACCGCCACCAGATTCGTTTCCTTCGTCAACAGCAATGGCATCGTGCGCAACGCTGCCGCGCTGTGAAGCCTGAGCCATACCGTCACCGATTTCAACTGCCTTCACTGCTTGGATGCTCATGAGGGCACCAGCGAGAAGTCCGTCCATCTTTCGGTCCCAGTGCACGTGGCTGCCAAGTCCAACTGGGCAACCGTAGGCAATGACTTCGACAATGCCGCCAAGTGAGTCGCCCTCTTTGGCGGCGGCTTTGATTTCAGCGATCATGGCGTCTTCAGAAGACTTGTCAAAACAACGAACTTCACTGTCATCAACCTTGTCGAGGTCACCTGGAATCGGACGAGCGTCACTTGGCGTAGCGACTGATCCAATGCGCACAACGTGGCTAAGGATGTCAATACCAATTGTTGAGAGAAGCGCCTTAGCGAATGATCCAGCAACAACACGTGCTGCGGTTTCACGAGCACTGGCGCGCTCTAGAACGTCTCTCGCGTCATCGAATGAGAACTTCTGCATACCAACGAGGTCAGCGTGTCCAGGTCGTGGTGTTGTGAGCTTGTCACTTGGTGTTCCAGGAGCGGCGGACATTTCCTGTTCCCACTTAGGCCACTCAGAGTTGAGAATTTCCACACACACCGGTGAACCGAGGGTGCGCCCGTGTCGGACTCCTGCGGTGATTCGAATTTCATCGCGTTCAAAACGCATGCGTGGTCCGCGGCCATAACCAAGACGGCGACGAGCTAGTTCATCACCGATTTTCTCCATGGAGACAGGAAGTCCGGCGGGAAGTCCTTCAATGATGACCGTTAAAGATGGGCCGTGGCTTTCACCAGCTGTTAGGTAGCGCAACATTTAACAATTCTAGGGCAACGCCCTAGGGCCTAGGACTCTTCAGAGTAGAAGGGGTTAACGCCTGAAGCGTGGTCAGTTACGTCAATAACTTCAGTGAGTTCAGGAATCGCGTCACGAAGCGTTGCTTCAATACCCTGGGTGAGGGTCATGCGGCTCATTGAGCACCCCTGACAGCCACCAGACATCTTGATGTAGGCAATTTTCTTGTCTTCATCAAGTGCCACGAGGTCTGCACGACCACCGTGCGAAGCAATTGAAGGATTGACATGCTGTTCGAGAACGCTGATAGCGAAGGTTGCTGTTGGACCTTCGAGTCCAATAGCGAGAATGTCCGCAGGAACGCCTGGGTTTAGTTCTTCAGAAGTCGGAATGTTTGGGTTAACGAGAACAAGTCCACCGCCACCTTCGCTTGCGAACTCCAGACGACTGCCACGAAGACGCTCAATGCTCTTCGCGGGAATCACAATGCTCACACCGCCGTCAACGCCAATGGCTGATCCTTCAGGTGCTTCGCTCAGTTCAGAGAAATAAAGGTCGTAGGCGTAGCCTGCTCCGCGTGTTCCTGTTACCTCTACATAGAGTCCCATGGTGTCGCCATCACCCTCAGCACTGAGTGCGTCGAGGACCACGTTGCGGGCCTCATCGGTGAGCTTCAAGATATCAAAAGTTTCGACTGTAGTCATGCGCACCAGTCTAGAGGTGCCGGGCCCAGACCCCTGCGCCTACTAACGTTTTCCTTATGACTTCTATCCCCACAGACGCCCACGAGTGGTTCAGCTTTGAAGATGAGACCCGCAAGCGGATCTACATGTTCGACATCACATTTCTAGAAAGCAACTGGTCGTGCATCTTTGGTTCTGGTTGCAAGGGTGTGCTTGACGAAGACGCCAGCAACCTCGTTCAGGGATGCTGCAGTTACGGTGCACACTTCAGTGATGAAAAAGACCGCAAGCGTGTTGAAAAAGCAGCGAAGCGTCTCACCGATGACCAGTGGCAGTTCAAGTCCAAGGGCAAGAACGGAACGACAAAAACTAAGAAGAACGGTGAGATGGTCACGCGTCTCGTTGACAACGCCTGCATCTTCCTTAACAGACCTGACTTCAAGCGTGGTCCAGGTTGTGCGCTCCACGTACTTTCAATGGACACAGGCGAAAGTTACATCCCGCTAAAGCCAGAGGTGTGTTGGCAGCTGCCACTGCACCGTGATGATGACACCATGGACAATGGTTGGATCATGACGCGCATTGCTCAGTGGGACCGCAGTCACTGGGGCGAAGGTGGAGATGACTTTCACTGGTGGTGCACTGCAGACGATCTTGCTTTCGTAGGAAAGACTCGCGTCGTTGATTCAATGGCCGAAGAACTTGCAGCGATGGTTGGCAAAGACGTCTATGCAAAAGTACTTGCGTACATGAATGACCGCGCTGCAAAACCTAAGGGTACGTTCCTACCCCACCCAGTTCTTCGTAAGAAGAATTAGCCCTCAGCAGCGAGAGGATCTTCTTCGTTAAAAGAAGGTCGTGGCAATGATCCAAGAATTTCGTCGTATCGATCTTCTTCGGCCATGCACCACTCAGCGTGGATGTCTTCGGGTGCCGAACCACATTCGTCGCACTTAGTTGCACGAGGTCCAGTGGACTGCTTTAGTTCGCGAGCCTCTACAAAACGGCGGTGGCGTCCTTTTTTCACAACAACTCCTCACTGGTTACGGGCCATATCTGGCGGTAACCGCGGTGCAGCGCCAACTACACCGAGAAACCATGATACCAACTGGGCGAAGGCTCCAAACCCCTAGCATTCAATGTATGAGCGATGCCTTTAATCCCAACGACATGATCCTTCGATTCCGTGAGAGGGCTGAGGCTGTGCGCAAACGTGGCCTACCCCCGGTGGAAGGCCCCGAGCGCCAGATGTTCATGGATGCAGCGAAGCTCGACTTTCAGGATTACGCAATGTTGGGAGATGCTGTTGCAACCCTTGAAGATGGAATCTTGCGACTCGAGATTGATTTACGTCCGCAGAGCTAAGGCAGTGTGCCAGTAACAACACTGATGCGAATCGTCGCAGCGTTCAGCGTCGCTAAGCCCTTCGCCAGAAGCGTCGAAGCATCCGCACGAAGTGCAGGATTAATTCCAGCTTTGTAGCACTGATTCGCCCCTGCGCCTAAATCTGTATAGGCACTCGAAAGAAGATTGCTTGACTGACTATCTGGTGTCGGAAGTGAAGCATTCGCAGATTCCACGTCAGTTAAAAAGACGCCACACACGGTGTGTAAATCATTTACTCCTAAAGCAGGATTTGCCAGATCCTTGATAGTGACCTTGGCGTCATGCACGACTGTTTTTAGGTTGTCTGAAAGGTTGCTCTGCTTCACCCAGTTGCTCAATGCTGCGTTAAGAGTGATTGTTCCACAGCCACTCAGCACAGCACCGCACAGCAGTAACGCAACTACCCGCTTAATCATGCAAGTACAACGAGGTGCATTTGTTTGCGACCACGTCGAACAACCATGTAGCGATCATGGAGAATGCTTGTCGTATCAACAGGCTGAGCAGCATCAACGCGCTGGTTGTTTATGTACACGCCGCCTTGTTCAAGGAAACGTCGCGCCTCACCCTTCGAGCTCGCAAGTTCACAGCGCACAAGTAGATCAACAATGTCAATACCAGCGCTGAGTTCGCTTCTCGTCATCTTTGATGATGGAGCGTCTGAGACCACTTGTAGCAACGTCTTTTCATCCAGTGACGCAATCTCTTCACTGAAGAGTGCTTCTCCTGCGCGCTCGGCGTTCTTGGCGGCATCTTCGCCATGCACCAGAGCCACGACTTCGTTTGCGAGTGTGCGCTGCGCCGCTCGTTCTTGTGGCGCTGACTTTATTGCATCATCGAGACTACGAATCGTGTCGTGATCGAGGAACGTGAAGTAACGGAGCAACAGTGGGGTCATTGCGTCATCAGCGTTAAGCAGGTACTGGTGCATTTGAAATGGTGACGTTCGCTCAGCGTCGAGCCAAACGTTTTCACCCGATTCAGTTTTTCCAAACTTCGTGCCGTCCGCTTTAAGGAGCAACGGCGAAGTGATGCCAGCCCCTGATGGCTTACCTGTGATTTTTCGAATGAGCTCTGTTCCCATGGTGATGTTCCCCCATTGGTCAGATCCACCCAGTTGCACGGTGCAGTCATGATCAATGTTGAGTCGAAGGAAGTCGTAAGCCTGAAGCAACATGTACGTGAATTCAGTAAATGAAATTCCAACATCGTCACGGTCGAGTCGACTCTTTACTGAGTCTTTAGCAATCATCTGATTAACAGTGAAGTGCTTTCCTGTGTCTCGAAGAAAGTCCGTGAGAGAAAGCTTGGTCAGCCAGTCAGCATTGTTAAGAAGCAAACCTTGCGCTTTTCCGGCCGCTGGGCTGAAGTCCAGAAAACGAGACAATTGGCTTCTAATGCCGTCAATGTTTTCTTGAAGTTGCTCGTCGTTAAGTAGCGGTCGCTCTACTGCTTTGAAGCTTGGATCTCCAATGAGTCCAGTCCCCCCACCCGCGAGCGCAATCGGCCGGTTACCGGCTTGTTGAAGACGGCGAAGGTTGAGAATTTGAATGAGACTGCCAAGGTGAAGGGACGAAGCAGTCGGGTCAAAGCCGATGTATGCCGTGACGCCACCCTTTGAGAGACGGTCGAGAACCGCGTCATCAGTCACCTGATGGACAAGTCCGCGAAACCTCCAGTCGTCACGAATATTCATAGACACATCCTAGAAGAGCGCAACAACTCGCTAGGACCACTTATCTGTCACGACCGTAAGGCCAACTGTAGACATCAGATGTGACGAGCGATGCAGGTTTGTCCGTGAGTACTTCCATCAGCCAACTCTTCTTATAAGAAGGTGGCTGCATATGTAGAGGTGGCTTCATGGTGATAATTACTGACGTGTGGGCAGGAATGTTGAAGGACTTCGCCCCAGAATCTGTGGTCCAAAAGCCAACCGGGTGTCCATTACCAATAACCGACATCACGTGAGGACTAATCGCTGTATTCGTGTTGTTCGTAATCTTCATCACCACTGGGTTCATCAGTTGATTGAATGATGAAGAGCCATAGCTGAGCACCGAGATGCTGAGCGGAGCACTCACAAACGCAACTCCTGCAAAGACTGCGGCTAGTAAGGCAGGTAAAGCCACTGCCCCGTAGTGCAGCCATTTATTTTTCAGACTTAGCCAAGCTTCTGGAACTCGATCTGTTGACAGCACCATCACAAACGCAGCCGGCGCGAAGTCAACTAAGTAACTGGAGAGACTGCGACTCGGGATGAACAAAACCAGAGGTAGCGCGAAGAGCCAGATGCGCTTGGCAACTGGATACCAGTAGACAAAAGTAAGGAGCAGCGAGACAAGTGCTAGCAATCCAGCAATCTGTAGGTCCATTGGATGAACTACGTGCACAAGTCCATGGGTCGCTATGGATACCAGGCCCTGTCCGTCAGGCACAAGTGGTTGAATCATTGGCAGGAGCGCACCGTGAAGCCATGCACTTGGCGACCAGATAATGAATGGAAGGTTTATCGCAAAAAAAGTTCCAGCGACAAAGCTCGCATATCGCACAGTTGTCTTTAGCGGGGCTAGGTCGTGGTGCGACGCTTCTATCCAAATTCCTACAATAAAAAATGGAACGCAGAACCATGGTGTCTGTTTTATAGAACAGGCAATCCCGAGTGATACTGGGCCTAGCCAGCGTGTCCAGCGCGCTCCTTGGTGGAGAACAAAATCATCCCAGCGGTACGCAGCGAGCATGAGGAATGGAATAAAGAGTGCATCGGTTCCACCAAACGTATACATGAAGGTGAATGCGGATGCGAGAAGTAAAAGCGGTGCTAGCCACTTTGCGTACCACGGTGAAATTTTATAAAAAAAGGTTGCAGCACAAATCCAAGCGAATAGATCGAGCCAGTCTGTTGCGAGGTG
>DAIQPM010000005.1:0-17521 GCA_036787355.1 Acidimicrobiales bacterium | reverse complement strand
GCGACTATGCCAATGAGGCCAATCAGCGTAATCAGTGGGCCCACAAAGCTAAATCCAGACCACGAAGACCATGATCCAAATGCATTTGTTCCCGCCGAAACGATTGCGAGCCATACAAACGACCAAATTGCCCGAGACGAAATTGAGAAACGTTCAGGCAGCATTACTTACAACCCGGAACTCGAGGAAGGAAAGTGAGTTTGTAGCCACAGCACAAAGGTATGCCAGATTCCTGAGATTTCAGCGATGCCTATGAGGATCAATAATGCCCCACCGATTTGGCCAATCAACTTCGTATTGCGCCGTAGCCAGGATGAAACTCCGACCATCCATTCAGTCGCAAGTGCCGCTACAACAAATGGAAGTCCGAGTCCGAGGCAGTACACAAAGGCGAGAACTGATCCTCTAAATGCTGTGGCACCACTTGATGACGCAGCTAGACCGAGGATTGCTCCAAGTGTTGGTCCAATGCATGGCGTCCATCCGAGAGCGAAGGTAAAACCGAGAAGTGCTGCACCAGCAACAGTGGCTCGTGGAAGAAAGTGAATCCTCCGTTCGCGCTGCAATAGATTCGATGGCCACCATCCAGCAAAGAACATTCCAAGCAGGACCGTTACAACGCCAAAGACCACTTCAAAGGCTCGCTGATGAATGCGAAGCTGAACACCTAGCTGACCAAAGAGTGCACCAAGGCTGACGAAGACAACCGCAAAACCGAAGATGAACGCGAGTGAACCCACTACTGCGCGTCCTCGTCCACTGCTCTTATTGACAGTTCCAGTGGCGCCACCTAAGAATGCGAGGTAACCAGGCAGAAGAGGCAGCACACACGGCGAAACAAAGGAGATAAGGCCCGCAGCAAACGCAAACGGCATCGCCGCAATGATTGAACTTGGAAGTACCGCTAGCAAACTAAGTCCTCAATGAGGTCAGCAACTTCTTTGTTCCACTGTTCGTGCGCCAAAACATTGATTGTGCGCGCTGGCACGTGTGCAACAACAACACTCAGTCCTTTTCGCTTTAGCCCCGCTGTTATTGCTTCATCGAGCTCGCCTAGTGAGCGGGCATCTGAACCGTGGTGACCAAATGCTTGCGAAATTTTTGCGAGGTCGTGACTTCGTGGAGTTCCAAAGAGTTTTTCGAACTGGTCATTGTCGAGAGTCTGGGCCTGTGTAAGGAAGTTAAAGATGCCTCCGCCTCGGTTGTCGGAGATAACGAGAACACAGCTGGACGTGTCGTCCCCTGTTCCATCGACGAGACCAGAAACATCATGCAACATTGTGACGTCACCTATGTAACCAATGGCCTTGTCACCACTCGCAACACCGAGGACCGTGGAAACGACTCCGTCGATCCCGTTGACGCCACGATTAGAAAAGGTAGGAGCTCGTCGAGGCTCTGACCACCACTCAACATCTCGAACTGGCATTGACGATCCAACCACGAGTGCGACACTATTTTCATTTGCGTGATGCACTACTCGACGAGCCACTAATTGTTCGCTCAGTAGCGCAGATGGTGTCTCAGAAATGCGGAGCCAATTACCTACGCGGGTTGAAGCTTCATTCCAGAGCTCAAGGTATGCAGCGTCACTCGATTTTTCTGCAACCGGACATGCATCGAGGTGCTTGGAAACAAGTCGGTCGGGGTCTGCCACGAACCTCTCGCCCACGGACCATACTGGAACCTTCCAATTGCGGAGCACTTCACCGAGAACCTTCGATGACGGAATGCCACCCACACGAAGGACTAAGTCAGGTTTCACTTTTTCTACGAACTGCTGTGATCGAAGCAATGGATCGAAGTAGCTAAGAGTGTTCTGCGTCGTTACGTCACTGATCACAACCCAGCCTTGCTCTTTTAACTGCGCAGCGAACTGTGCACCACCTGCACCCACGACACAAAGAACTTTCTGTTGCGTGATAGCTTCACTGCTAACTGGCTTACTAACAACTGCTTCACTTGCTACGTGAGGTGGGATTTCAAGAGGTGTAGCAACCAGAGGCTCCACGAAAGCGAGATTCATGTGAACGGGTCCTGCATTAACTCCACGTGATGAAGTGATCGCAGAGTGTGCAATTGCCCTCCACGATGAGACCATTTCATTAGATGCCACACCAGGTTCAATAAATTCTCTGACCATGTCGCCAAAAAGCTTGTGTTGATTAATGGTTTGTGGCGCCCCAACACCGTGCAGTTCTGGTGGTCGATCAGCAGTTAAAACCAACAGCGGAACAAATGCTTGATCAGCTTCTGCGACGCAGGCGTGCAGCTCAGCTGCAGCAGTCCCACTAGTGACGATGATTGCCACGGGCTGCTTGGTCACGAGAGCCCTGCCAATTGCGAAGAAGCCAGCACTTCGCTCATCAATTCGCACGTGGAGCGTGAGTTCTTTTCGAGCACTGGCGGCAAGAGCCAGAGGTGTGGAACGCGATCCTGGACAGATAACTACGTCGCGAAGTCCGCTAGCAATCCACTCATCGAACAAAGTTGCACAGAACGTCGCTTGGAGCTCGCTCGTGGTCGGTACGCTTTGTTGCAATGTCACTCCTAAGTATCCAGAAATCAGGCTCCGGGGAACCAATCCTCTGGTTGCACGGATTCACCCAAACGAGGGACTCCGCACACATCTTTAGATACATTCTGGCAGGAACTAACGAAGTCTTGACCGTTGACCTGCCCGGGCATGGTTCAGCAAGTGATGTCACCGCATCACTCAATGAAACAGCCGATTTAATCGCTGAAATCCTGCCTCCAGAACCAATCGCTCTCGGTGGCTACTCAATGGGTGGTCGCATTGCTCTGCATGTTGCATTGCAGCATCCCGGTCGTATTTCAAAACTCATTCTCATAAGTGCAACACGAGGAATTGGCGACAAGGTTGAACGAGAGGAGCGCCGCGAACGCGATGATGACCTTGCTGAGCGCATCATCAGTCTCGGTAGCGAAGAGTTCATTGAGGAATGGTTAGCAAAGCCAATGTTCGCAACACTCCCCTTCGACCCCGCAGAACGCACTGCACGCAGCACTGATGCGCAAGGTATGGCTAATTCATTACGTAGCGCTGGAACAGGAACCCAAGAGTTCTTGTCACCTCGACTTGGTGAGATCGAGGTCCCGACACTCTGTATAGCTGGATCACTCGATAAGAAGTTCGTTGGTGAGGGCAATCACCTGGCGCAACGCATAAAAAATGGCACACTCGAAGTCGTTGAAGACGCCGGGCACGCAGTTCATCTAGAGAAGCCTGAAGAAGTTGCGAGACTAGTCGCGAAATTCCTTAACGAAGAGTTGTAAAAAACGTAATGGTCGTAACCAAGCCAACGATTAGTTGAGAACGAGCTGAGATCATCAGCATTGGAAGAAGCTCTCGACCATGCTTGTCTGAAAATGCCAGCTTCAGTGCTGGGTAATAAACAACAAGCGCCACTACCGCAGTGATCCACTGACCGCCTAGTACGAGACCATCAAAAACCGTGGAAACGCAAAGAACGTACAACCACTTGGCCCTGTCACGACCCAGTCGAGCCGCAAGTGTTTTCTTTCCAGATCCTTGGTCGCCGGTGATGTCTCGCATGTTGTTTGCCTCAAGCAGCGCACAGGCCATTGCTCCCGCAGCAAGGCCAAACCACCAAGCCTTAGCTGGGATGTTTTGGTGCTGCGCGTAAGCAGTTCCAACAGTCGCTACAAAACCGAAATACACCATTACAAAAACTTCACCAAGCCCCATGTAGCCATAGGGCTTTGGTCCACCGGTATAGAACCAAGCAGCGATGATTGCTGTTAGTCCAATGAGAACTAACCACCACGATGTACGAGCACTCAGCTCTAGACCAGCCAGGGCTGCAACGAAGAACCAGGCGAAGGCTCCGTTTCGTACTGCTTTGGCCGGAACCAGCTTTGAAGCAGTAAGACGAAAAGGACCAACACGTACTTCGTCAGTTCCTTTGATGCCGTCTGAGTAGTCATTGGCGTAATTAACACCAATCTGTAGTGCGAGTGCCACCGCTGCGCAGAGAACTGTGTTGACCCATTCGATGCTGAGTGGGCGCACCAATGTTGCTCCAATGGCTACCGGAACTATTGCTGCCGGCAGTGTGCGCGGACGAGTTGCCAGTGCCCAGCGCTTTACGCTGCCTGGAGCTTCGCTCATGGACGCTTCGGGAACTTCGAGAAATCAGGCTTGCGGTGTTCTACGAAAGCATTGCGACCTTCTTGTCCTTCTTCAGACATGTAGAACAACATCGTTGCGTCACCAGCCAGTTGCTGCACTCCAGCGAGCCCGTCTTCAGCAGCGTTGAATCCTGCCTTCAACATACGAAGCGCCATTGGTGAAAGTGTCAAGATTTGACGACACCACGCAATTGTTTCTTTCTGAAGATCAGCCAGTGGCACAACAGTATTTACGAGGCCCCAGTCGTACGCGGTCTGTGCGTCGTACTGGCGACATAAGAACCAGACTTCTTTAGCTCGCTTAATGCCAATGGTGCGAGCAAGCAGCGACGAACCATATCCACCATCGAATGATCCAACCTTTGGACCAGTTTGACCGAAGCGTGCATTGTCTGCGGCAATGGAAAGGTCGCATACGAGGTGGAGGATGTGTCCTCCACCAATTGCGTATCCAGCGATTTGTGCAATCACTGGCTTTGGAAGACGGCGAATTTGAATCTGAAGATCGAGAACGTTAAGGCGACCAACACCTTGCTTAGCAACTTCATCGTCACCAATGTAGCCATCGTCACCGCGAATCTTCTGGTCGCCACCACTACAAAAAGCATCTGGTCCAGCACCAGTCAAAATGATTGCCCCAACAGAGATGTCATCACGAGCGACAGAGAAAGCGCGCTCTAGCTCGAACAGCGTTTGTGGTCGAAAAGCATTTCGTCGCTCCGGGCGGTTGATCGTAATGCGAGCAATCCCCTCACCTACTTCGTAGATGATGTCGGTGTAGTCGCCCTTCTTTTCAAATGTAGGAAGGGGTGCCGAGCGAAACTGCTCGACCGGGTCAATTGGCAATCCATGAATAACGGTCTCAGACATAGAGACCACGCTACCTGCCTGTTAGACCGGCGCTACAACTAGTCCCGGAGTGGCCTTTTCTACAGGGCGAACCTCGTGATTATGGATTCGCTCTGAGAGCTCGGCCTGAACACCAGCGTAGGCATGGTCGTTAAAGAGGTTCACACGCTGGAGCGGGTCGTCAATCAAGTTGTAAAGCTCACCCTCGTTGCCGTTGTGGACAGTTCCCTTTTGGTACTCAGTGAGCATGAACTCATTCGTGAGTGCGGTGCGAACGTGCACCGAGACGCCAAAGAGGTCTGAGTCCCATTCCGTAATTGTTGCGTCAAAGTTTCGCTGCTTCGCGTCTTCGTTATTTACTGGCAGCGGTCCTGCTTCAACGTATGCAGGTGTCGGTAGTCCCGCAACTTCCATAAACGTTGCAGCGAGTGAAACGAGACTCACTGGAGCACCAACAACCGCAGGAGGAGTATTCGATGATGGCGCTGGCTTCCAGATAAGAGGAAGACGCATAAGGCCATCAACGTGATAGGCACCCTTGAAGAGAAGACCGAAGTCACCACCTAATTCGCCGTGGTCCGTTGTAAACACAATGTCCACATCGTCAGTCCAACCCTTGGCTTCGATGGTTTTCAGAACTCGGCCAATGGCTTCGTCGATGAGTTCAATCTCGACTGCATTCAGCGCTGTAATTTCTCGAAGTTGATCAGCGGTAAGTGAAGAGGGCACCCAGTGCTTTGGTGCTTCGTAGTTACTCACCAATTTGCCGTCGTACCAAAGGCGCCAGTGCGCAGCCTTCTGGTCTAGAAGTGCTTCGCGCTCTGATGCTGCTTCTGGATAGTTCTCAGGAAGCGGAACATCCTTCCAATCGATTCGACCTACTTCAGACTTCGGTGGATCCCACGGGTGGTGAGGATCCGGGAAACTCATCCAGCAGAACCAGTCCGAGTCTTCGTTCTGTTGTTCTAGCCAGTTAATTGTTCGATCAGCAATCCAGTCGGTGTGATACAGCTCTTTAGGAATGTTGTTTGACCAAGCTTGGACTGCACCGGTGTCGCCACCACCCATGTCATTGACGTTCAGTTCAATATTGAGGTTCGGGTAAAAACTGGCCAGGTATTCAGGGTGCTCTTCGGTGATGAACTTTCCATAATGAAGGGTCCTAGCAATGCCATGAGTTGCGAATTCCATGTGATCGAATCCACGGTGAGGGCCCATTCGTCCGTCAAACCAAGGTTGTTCAACCGTCGGAATTCCAAGTTGCGCAAATGAGTTCTCAGCAAAGCGGCCAAAGACGTCAAGGAAAGGCTCAAAGTGTGACTTTCCAATAAGGGCAGTTGCGTAGCCAGCGTCATGGAGCTCTTCAGCAAATGATGGAGCGTCGACGCGAAGTGCAACACCATTCATCCAGGCACCGTGTGTGGTTGGAAATTGGCCAGTCAACATTGACGCACGTGACGGCATGCAAACAACAGACGATGGCTGGCAGCGCTCGTAGCGAATGCCCTCTTTGGCGAGTTTGTCGACAACTGGTGTACGAGCAATTGTTCCGCCGTTGGCACCTACGGTGTCGTAGCGCTGTTGGTCAGTTGTAATGAAAAGAATTTTGCGTCCCATGATTACTTCTTCACTTTCTGCTCTGCGATTTCTTTAATTTTCTCTAGTGCTCCCATTGTTCCAGCACCAATGAGAAGCGCGAGCACTTCTGGCTCTGCGGTTGTTGAGTAAATGCACAATGTGTCATTCGGTGCGATTTCAATTACGTCAATGATTCCGTAGTGAAATTTGTACAGTGGCGCTGTGATTTTGTAAGCAAACCTGCGAAGTGTCGGGTCAACGGTCAGAATTTCTTCAGGCATGTCCACGCCCATTGAAACAGTGATGACGCGGATTCGTGTTTCTGGGTCATAGGTTGCCTTGATGATGCCGGGAAACCAGTCAGGTTGCGACTCAGGGACTTTGATGATGTCCCACACCGTGTCAGGATCTGCCGCAATACGTATATGTTGTCGAATCGATGCCACACATCCCCCTTGGACGTTCATAACTTAGTCTCAGAACCCGTAAGGTTTGTGCGTGCAAAGTTTGTTAGCCATTGACCTTCCTCTCGGCAAAGCCCTTGCTCGCGCACTCCTTGACTGTGTGAGCAAAGAACAAGCATTCTGCGTTCTAGATCAACGCCTTTCGCCACGTAGACGTGAAGAAGATCTAGCTCTCTTAGGTGCGACCTCCGTTCTCACGAGCGATGGAATGCAAGTAATTGCTTCAGGACGATCGGTTGAAGACGGCACCGGACTCGTAATGCTCACCTCAGGTTCGAGCGGCACTCCAAAGGCCGCAGTGCACACGTGGGACGCGCTTCGTGCGAGTGCTCGCATCACGCAAGCAACGCTGCGTGGTGTTGAGCCGCCAGTTTGGTATCCGTGTTTGCCGGCCAATCACATCGGTGGACTCGCGGTTCTACTTCGAGCACTGTTAAGCGATGCCACGCTTGTCTGGGGAGACGTTGATGACTTATCAGCTGGTGTCTCTAAGGGTGCAACGCACATTGCGGTTGTTAGAACGCAACTAGCTCGCCACGATCTAAGCGGATACAAAACAGTCCTGCTCGGTGGTGCTCGCCCACCAGCGGGAGTCCCGAGCAATGTTGTAACAACATGGGGGATGACCGAAACAGGTTCAGGAATTGTCTATGACGGCTTCGCACTTCCTGAGGTGCAGCTCTCAGTACTTGATGGTGAAGTCATTGTTAAAACTCCTACGTTGTTCTCCTCGTATCGCGACGCCCCACGACCAAGCGTTAGCGGACCCGACGGAGCTACCGATTGGTTTCCGACGGGAGACGCTGGTGAGATAAATGATGGGAAACTTTCTATTCACGGCCGCATTGGCTTTGTTATAAATACGGGTGGCGAAAAGCTTTGGCCCGAGGACCTTGAAGCGGTGCTCATGTCACTCGACGCTATTAACGATGTAGCAGTAACTGGTGTTGAGGACCCTGAATGGGGCCAGCGAGTTGTGGCGCTCGTTGTTTCGAACGGTCAGAAAATTGATGACGCAATTACCAGCATTGCAAGCGAACGAATTGGTCCTTGGGCTAAGCCCAAAGAGATTCGTTACGTTGCTGCGATTCCACGAACCGCCAATGGCAAGATTCGCCGAAGCGAACTTACGTACCTGAATTAACGACGCCACCTGTTGGTTGCGTCGTCGTGCCGCCATCGACGGTAATTGTTTGACCCGTTACCCACGACGTTGTGTCACTGACGAGTGCGAGCGCAACCGACGCAATGTCATCTGGCTCACCGAGGCGCTTCAGTGGGATGTGGCGAACGACCTTCTCTTCATTCTTTTCCCAAAGTTCTCGAGCTAGCTCGGTGCGCACCAGTCCCGGTGCAATTGCATTAACGCGAACATTAGGCGCCAGCTCCCATGAGAACTGCTTGGTTAGGTGAATGACCGCAGCCTTTGAAACGTTGTACCAACCAATGCCAGGTTCTGGCATGAGCCCACCAATAGAAGCAATGTTTAGAACGACTCCACCGTGGTCCTTCATCCATTGATGCCACGCCGCAGCAGTGTGCGTAACGATTGACATCTGATTCACTTCCACAGTTTTTTGCATCTGAGAATCACTGATGTCGACTAGTGGGCCGAAGTATGGATTCGTTGCTGCATTGTTCACCAGAATGTCGATTGATCCGAACTTGGCAATCGTGTCACTAACTACTCGGTCCGCGTCACTTCTTGATCCCACGTGCGCCACAACCGCCGCCACGTTTTCGTGGTCGCTGAAAGTCGCGAGCGCCTCGTTGAGGTTTTCCTCTTTTCTAGAAGAGATAACAACCTTGGCACCGTTGTCATGGAGCGCATGAGCAATGGCAAGGCCAATTCCTCTACTTGCGCCAGTAATTAGTGCAACTTTTCCATTTAGATTTGTACTCATACGTGAAAGATTAGGCCACTCACTACGCTGAGGATGTGACAAATCGACTCCAGGGCGCTTCCAGCGCATACTTGCACCAGCACGCAGAAAATCCCGTGGACTGGTGGCCCTGGGGCCCTGAAGCGCTCGAAGAAGCAAAGAGGCTCGATAAGCCGATCTTTCTTTCCATTGGATATGCCGCGTGTCACTGGTGTCACGTCATGGCGCACGAATCATTTGAAGATGAAGCAATCGCCCAGCAGATCAATGAGTCATTCATTCCCATAAAAGTTGACCGAGAAGAACGCCCCGACGTTGACGCTTTTTATATGGCGGCCACACAGCTTGTGTCTGGCCACGGCGGATGGCCAATGTCCGTGTTCTTGCTTCCTGACGGCAAACCCTTTCTCGCCGGCACCTATTACCCACCGACTGACCGACACGGACAAGTGGGATTTCCGAAACTTCTAACTGCGCTGAGTGAAGCCTGGGCATCACAACGTGCGGTGGTGGAAGAACAAGCTCACAAACTTTCCGAAGCTCTTGAGCGCGAAATTGCATTTGTTGATCACTTGAAAGTTCATGACGCGGTAGTTGACCTCAAAGTTGTCCGCCAGAAACTCCGCGACGAACTTGTCAAGAATTCCGATCCTCTCGGCGGATTTGGTGGAGCTCCTAAATTCCCTCGCCCCTCGTACGTCGAAGCACTCCTCGAATTCAATGACCTCGAAACTAAAGAAGTCATCGCTACGACCCTGAACGCCATGTCCAGAGAGGGCATGTACGACCATCTCCGTGGTGGGTTTGCTCGCTACAGCGTTGACGCCGAGTGGCACGTTCCTCACTTCGAAAAGATGCTCTGCGACCAAGGTCTTCTCTCGAGGGCGTATTTGCAAGCAGCCAAGCACGAACCAGCGAGCGAATGGCGCGCTGTAGCGATTGACACTATTTCCTTTGTGCTGAACGATTTGCGGATCGAAAAAGGATTCGCCTCATCACTCGACGCAGATGCCGGTGGCGAAGAAGGCTCGCACGTGACCTGGACTCCAGGCGAAGTGACCGACGCACTGGGCAGTGAAGCGTTAGCCAAGCAAATTTGTCAGCGCTATCGCATCAGCGAACCTGGATTATTTGAAGGTAAGTCAATCCCACGACTAGCAAGTGGCGAACCATTTGTCGAGCCAGAGGAACTTAGCCAAGCGCTTGATGCATTGCGGCGCGTTCGTTCTTCACGAATCCAGCCAGGCCGAGATGAAAAAGTCATCTTGGAATGGAATGCCATGTTCGCATCTGCGTGTCTTAGAAGTGATGACGCAGCGCTCATTGCAGAAGGAACCGCGCTACTCACTTCGCTACAAACTTCACACTTCTCTAACAAGACGTGGTGGCGAACAGAAAACTTGCAAGCGCACGCCACTGCGAGTGACCTTGCCTGGTTGCTGGACGCCTACATCGACGCGTTTGAATGCACTGGTGATGATGCGTGGACCTCACTCGCCAGCGAACTTGCTGCGTATCTGGTGGAGCACCACTGGGACGGTGAAATTCCGAACGCTAAAAACCCAAATGTCGGACAGGGTTTCTTTACCCAGAGCAACCACGTGCAAGACCTCCCCTCTCGTCCAAAGGAAGTCTTTGATGGGGCAACGCCGTCAAGTCACGCAGTTGCTTGTCGCGCTCTTGCTCGCCTCGCACTCTGTCTTGGTGACAACAATCTGCTCAGCATTAGCCAGCGACTCGTTGAACTAGCGAGTTCGCTCGTGGCAACTCACCCTGGCTCTGTTCCTGATTTAGTTAACGCCGCTGGCTACGCGCTTAGTGGTGTTGAAGTAGTTGTCCCTGGGGCACCAAACGAGCTCTCCGAGCACGTACGATCATTACCCATGGTTCGAAGCGTCCTCATCACCGGAAACGGCTCGTCTCCACTGCTCAGTGGCAGAAGTGCAGGCATGGCGTACGTCTGTCGAGCTGGTGTGTGCCAACTTCCGGTGAGCTCCATTGATGAACTTTCCAAGCAACTGCGTGAAGCTGGCGCACTGTGAAACTCCTCAACAGAGACCCCGCTTCCAAGGCCATTAAAAACCTTGTAGAAAAAACGCCACACCGTGCTGAAGTCAATCTTTCGCCTGGATCCAAAGTCTTTGGATTAGTGCTTGGATCAACTAATGAGACAACGACGGTTGTCGACCTCACCTCGCAGACAATTGTGCGCTGGCGTATTCCCTGGCCCAAGGGCTACGAGACAGACCTCGCGATGTTTGACGTTGTTGAAGGTGAGCTCAGTGATGACATTGAGCGAAATGACTTGGCACAACCTGAATCGGTAACGCTGAGTGGACTGCCCCGTCGGCTTGGTTCGTATAAGGGTCGACGCGTTAAGAAGTGGTTAGACAAACTCGCTAGTCCCGCTGACGGTCCCCTGTTTGGTTTTCGCGGACCTTCTGCTCCGTACTGGGAATTTCGTGGAGAACGTCCGAGTGTTGCTTTAATTGCCGCAGACCGTGGACCACAGTTGTTGCGCCGAACTGACGATGGATCAACGTGGGTCAGATTCGGCTGGGCCGGAGACGATGTGTGGCTTCTTTGCGAAGATGCGCACGCCATTAGAACAATGGAAACAACGAGAGAAACTTCACTCGCTGGAAAAGCTCTCGCTACTGCGCTTGGATTTAAACCAACGTACGTGCTTACGACGTTGTCAGCTCCCGTAGAAGGACACTGTTACAAGAGTTGCACCGGGCTACTGCCACGCAACTAGTTGCTTATTTAGGCAGCTTGCCTGAAGAAAGTGCTTCAGCCATTGCCCAGCCAAAGACAACGACACGCTGACCCTTCGCAGGCTTTACACCCTTGAAGAATGTTTCAGCTCCCTCAGGGATTGGTCCCTTTGAGGTTGTGTAGTCAAGTCCACCAACTGGTCCTGGAGTCACGGTCATAACAAACGTCTTGTCATCAATTGACTTCTCTGAACCAAAGCGCTTTGCGAGACGACGCCCCCAGGCACGGTCTTCACCGGTTGGCTTGTAGCCAAGGCGTGGCACAACGTCTTCAAGTCCAGCAAATGCTCGGAATCCGTCAGGCGATGTGAGGCGTGAACCGAGAAGAACATCTTCGTCAGGGAATGCGAGAAGAGCGCGACGAAACTGGTCATGCAAAATAGTTTTTAGTGTCTGGTCTGACTTGGCGTTGCGGTCAACGAGAAGAAGTCCAATAAGGAGCGATGGGGTTCCACCAATGCGCTCAAGTGTGCAGAAGGAATAACCACGAAGCTTGTTGCCTTCGCGACAATGTGTGACGAGGACCCAGTTTTCCTTCTCCTTGGATAGGTATCCAATGTCGAAATTCGGCTCACGATCTACGCATAGATCGGCCATCTCAGCAAGTTCTGCATCTGAGAGGGCGGTGGTGTCCTTCGTAGTAACGGTCATTGACATAGGGAACATTCTACGACTGTTCCAGACCCCCCATATTTGGCCTATGCCTTTATGACGTTTAGGCCGAATTCGGACCTTAAATCTCCCACGACGTTGGCAATGTTCACCTGGAACTCTGGACCTAGTTTGTATGCCTTTCCAGCCTCGCCGGTTTCCACTATCACCGCAGAAGGACCAGGGTGGCGAGAAAGAATTTCACGAAGTGTGGCGATACGGGCAGGGTTTAAGTCATCAGGCTTAAACGAAAGTCGAAGCTCACCTGTTCCATTCTCAAACTTCATTGTTGAAACCTTCATGGCGCTAAAGCGAATCTCTTCATCTCGCTCATCGAGCCGGCCCTCAATAAGCACAATGGCGTCTTTGACGAGATACCCGCCACACTCTTCAAATTTCTTTGTTGAGAAGTTAATTTCCATTGATCCCGTCAAGTCTTCAATGGTGACGCGCGCGTATTGCTGGCCTGACTTTGTTGGAAGCACTTTGACTTCCGAAAGAATTCCTCCGACTGTCACATACCGACCAGCTCGAACAAGCTCTTCACCGTTTTCTCGAATTGAAAGCAGGGTTCCGCTCGTCTTTGTAAGGAGTCGTGATTCAATTTCAAAGAGTGGGTGATCAGAAATGTACGTTCCAAGCATTTCTCGCTCAAAATCGAGCTTGACGTTCTTGTCCCACTCAACATCGCTCAGTGCTATTTCTGTTCCCTCCCAGTCGTCGGTGCCCCCTTCTTCGAGGGCCGCAAACAACGTAGAGATTCCGAGTGCGAGGTCTTTACGACGACTGAGCGTTACTTCAACGATTTCTTCAAACTTTGAGAAGAATGAAAGACGGCGAACTTCAAGTGCGTCAAATGCACCAGCCTTGATGAGTGATTCCATTGACCGGCGATTTAGAACCGCAGGATCAACACGACGACAGAAGTCATAGACCGAGGTGAACTCCCCGTTGGCTTCTCGCTCCTTAACAATTTTGTCAACGAGTGCATCGCCCACGTTTCGAACAGCAGCCATTCCGAACAAGATTGTGTTCTCTGAAGTGAGACTTGGCGCGTACTCAGCAAAAGACTGATTCACGTCAGGAACACCAACGGTGATTCCCATTTGGCGTGCTTCGTTCAAATACGCAGCCGCCTTATCTTTGTCATCACTAAATGACGTCAGCAGTGCCGCCATGTATTCAACTGGGTAGTTCGCTTTTAGCCATGAGTTTTGATACGCAATGAGTGCGTAGCCATAAGCGTGCGATTTATTAAAGGCGTAGTCAGCGAATGGTTCAATTTTGTTAAAGATTGATTCTCCAAGGGCAGCGCCGTAGCCTTCACGCTCAGCCCCCTCAACGAACTTCGTGCGCTGGGCTTGAATCATTTCGCGGATCTTCTTCGAGCAGGCTTTACGCAAGTCATCCGCTTCAGACATTGTGAAGCCAGCAATAACTGTGGCTACTCGCATGATGTCTTCTTGATAGATCATGAGACCGTAGGTTTCGCCCAAAATGCCTTCTAGGACTTCGTGGTCGTACGAGACCTCTTGCTTCTTGTTCTTGCGGTCGGCGTAGTCATTGTGAACGTTCTCACTCAGTGGGCCTGGGCGATACAGCGCCACGAGTGCAGCAATGTCGTCAAAACTCGTTGGAGCGAGACGGCGCATGAGTTGGCGCATCTTGACACCCTCGAGCTGGAAGATGCCGAGAGAATTTCCCTTCCTCAACATCTCAAAGACTTTTGGATCGTCGAGCGCAACATTGTCAATGTCAACGAGAATGCCGTGGCGCCGCTTGATGTGGACCAGGGTTCGTTCAATAATTGCGAGGTTCCTGAGGCCCAAGAAGTCCATTTTCAAAAGACCAAGTTTTTCAATTGCCGTTGCTTCATACTGCGTCACAATTGGCGCTTCGTCAGTTCCGTTAGGACTCGACTTTCGCTGAATTGGCACGTACTCAAGTACTGGCTCTTTAGTAATCACCACGGCAGCAGCGTGAATACCGTCTTGGCGACGCTTGTCAACGAAACCCTTAGCCACATCAACGGTGTGCTTCACTTCAGCGTCATTGGCGTAGAGCTCACGAAGTTCTATTGCTTCCGCGAAGCGGCCCTCGTAACCCGGCATTGGTGTGAAGCATGCTTCGAGTGGAAGGTCTTGTCCCATGACGAGTGGCGGCATTGATTTAGCGATCTTGTCACCAAGCATTGGCGGGTAGCCAAGTACTCGCGCCGCGTCACGAACAGCGGCTCGAGCTTTGATGGTGGAGAACGTAACAATCTGAGCCACGTGATCTGACCCGTAGCGCTCTGCGGCGTAGCGAATCATGTCTGCGCGGTAGCGCTCGTCAAAGTCCATGTCGATGTCGGGCATTTGCTTACGGCCAGGGTTCATAAAGCGCTCGAAAATAAGTCCGTATTTAATCGGGTCCAGTTCCACAATGCGAAGGCAGTACGCAATGCAACACCCTGCCGCAGATCCACGACCTGGTCCAACACGAATGTTCTTTTCGCGAGCGTGACGAATGAGGTCCCAGACCACTAGGAAGTAGTCAGAAAAGCCCATCTCTGCGACAACGCCGAGTTCATAGTCAATGCGCTCTTGAATCTCTGGAGTAATTACTCCGTAGCGTTCGCGGGCTCCTTGCAGGGTTAACTCGCGCAGATACTTGTTAGCGCCTTCTTTGTGCGAAGCCCCCTGCAGTTCAGATGGAATTGGAAACTGAGGCAGCGCATCGTTGTCGAACTCAATTTTCACATTCGAGCGCTCAGCAATCAACAACGTGTTGTCACATGCTTCTGGAATTTCTCGGAACAAGTAGCGCATCTCAGCTGCAGTCTTTAAGTAGTGCTGATCACTTTCGAAGCGGAAACGGTTCGGGTCAGCCACGAGTGATCCGGTTCCGATGCAAAGCAACGCATCGTGCATTGCAGCATCGGAGTGGTGCACGTAGTGAAGGTCATTGGTTGCGAGCAGTGGAGCATTCAAATCTTTAGCAACTTGGAGCAACATTGGATTGGTGCGAATTTGCTCAGGCAGACCGTGGTCTTGCATTTCAATGAAGAAGTTTTCTTTTCCAAAAATTGTCTGTAGGCGACCAGCGAGCTCAAGGCCTTTTTTGTAGTCGTCTTGCATGAGCGCTTGCAGCACTACCCCACCGAGACAACCAGACGTCGCAATCAGCCCTTCGTTGTAGCGCTCGAGCAAGTCCCAGTCCAGACGTGGCTTGTAGTAGTAACCCTCGAGGAATGCTTGCGATGAAAGTTCGCGTAAGTTGCGATAGCCCTGATTGGACGTTGAGAGCAACGTGAGGTGGTGATAGAGCTTTTGCCCACCTTCAGTTTCTCCGCCAGTGTCGTCAATTTTTCCGCGACGCGGTGGGCGATCAAACCTAGAGTTCGCCGCCATATATGCTTCGATACCGATAATCGGAGTGATGTCGTGCTTGCGACATGCTTCATAGAAGTCAATAACTCCGTACATGTTTCCGTGGTCGGTTATTCCAATCGCGGTTTGTCCATCTGCCTTGGCGGCAAGCACCATCTCCTCAACACGTGCAGCACCGTCGAGCATTGAATACTCAGTGTGATTGTGGAGGTGAACAAAGCTTTCAGCCATTCGCTGAGATGTTCCTTTCGAGGCGAGTCTGGAATTTCGACCCTAGTGCCTGCGTGTTACAAAACGGGGACACCTTTAGAGATACGTTCCGGCATTCGGGCTTGTCGACCCTGGATTGAGGCTTCGCTCACGCATTTGCTCCAACTGAGCCGCCGCTGCGGCTTGCTGTGCAAACAGCGAAGCTTGAATTCCGTGAAATAGTCCTTCTAACCAACCAACGAGTTGTGCTTGAGCAATGCGCAGCTCTGACTCTGTAGGCACATCAATCGTGAAGGGCTGAACCATTCGAGAGAGTTCTCCACTGAGATCTGGTGAGAGTGCCCCCGAAAGTTCCTTTACAGAAGTTTCGTAAATCTCTCGAAGACGAGCTCGACCCGCTTCATCCAGTGGAGCGCTTCGCGCCTCATCGAGCAGCGTCTTTACCATTGAGCCGATCCGCATCACTTTGGCCGGCTGAGAAATGAAATCTGTGTTTTCCGAGTCCTTTGAGGTCGACTCCTCCCCCGGGTTCATAACCTCGTCTGGACCAACGGCTTCGTTTGAATTTTGCTCTTCTGCCATGTACGTAGTGTGCCAGACAAAGGGGTGCGTCTGCGCACTTTGCCCGGCTTCTGCCCACCGGTAGACTTAAGGCAAATGAGAGTATCGACACGCGGAGACTATGCCAGCCGGGCACTTTTGAGCCTGGCGCTGCACGGAGATGCCTCTACTCCGACGTCCGTGCGAGACCTCGCAGAGCGCACCGGGCTTCCACAGCCCTATCTTGAGCAGATTCTCCTTAACCTAAAAGGTGTTGGCCTCGTTCGCTCCAAGCGCGGTGTTGGCGGTGGCTACGTTTTGGCCAAAGAAATTGAAGCAATTACCCTTGCTGAGATTGTTGCAGCTGTCGACGGGCCCATTGTTGCCGGAGACTTCGGAGAACCACATAAGGATGGTGCTTGCGACCACGAAGGACAGTGTGTTCTTCTGGGCGTATGGGCAGATGTGGGAAATCACATGCGTGAACATTTATCGAGTTTTACGCTCGCTGACATGGTTGACCAGGCAAAAGGCCTAAAGCCCGCCAAGCGTGCACTTCACGATTAATCAAATTCTTATAATTTTCCTGCGAATCTGAAGACAAACTCCAGTTACTACGTGGTAACTTTAAAACGTCTCGGTAGGAGAAATACCAATTGAGGCATTAGTCCGGGGGGACGAAAAGGAGTAGCTGTGAGTACCACCGTCCGCCGTTCATCCGTAAATACCAACGACATGTTGGGGCTCTTGATGCGCGATCTTGATCGCTATCCAATGCCTAACTATGACGAGCAAGTAGAGCTCGCCAAGCGCGTTACCGCCGGTGACGAAGAAGCCAAGAAGCAAATGGTCGCAGCTAACTTGCGACTCGTTCTTCACTGGGCACGTCGTTACCAAGATCGTGGCGTTGAAATGGTTGACCTCGTTCAAGAAGGAACGTTTGGTTTGCTGCGCGCCGTAGAAAAGTTCGACTGGGAGCGCGGATTCAAGTTCTCGACATACGCCACATGGTGGATTCGCCAAGC
>DAIQPM010000058.1:0-6772 GCA_036787355.1 Acidimicrobiales bacterium | reverse complement strand
TCAACTTCTTTCACGGCTGCAGCGATCTGATCTGGGCTGGTGACATCTAACTCAATGATTTCGCCCACGTCACCTAACTTTTTGGCAACTCGACGGGTGAGTGAGACCCCACGTCCTGCGCCTGAAAGGGCAATAGTTGCGCCCTCTTCTAGGCAGCGCTTGGCAATGCCAAAAGCCAAGGAGTCATCGGTAAGTACGCCAGTAATCAGGATGCGGTGATTTGTAAGTAGTCCCATAGTTGTTAGCGTACTTGGCAATAAGTAATAAAAAGGACGATGATGGAATCAATTGGAATTCTTGGTGGAACGGGTCCTGCGGGACGCGGAGTAGCTGTGCGACTGGCATGTGCGGGTTACAACGTTGTGCTTGGATCACGCGATGCGCAACGCGCGAGTGAAACCGCGACTGGCATCGCTGTACGTGGTGACGGAAATATTACCGGTGGAACGAATGACGACGCAGCGTCGTGTGACATTGTCATCGTGGCCACTCCATCAGACTCAGCGGTCGAAACTGTAGCCGCACTGAAGTCAAAGCTCGATGGAAAGATTGTCGTGTCTATGGTCAACGCTCTAAAACGCGGCAACAAAGAATTGATTCCGGTCTACCCACCACTTGGTTCAATGGCTGCAGAAATCGCTGCGGTACTACCTGATTCAAAAATTGTTGGTGCCTTCCACCACCTCCCAGCCGCACAGATGGAGGACCTCGACAGCGGCCTAGATGCAGATGTTGTGATTTTCGGTGACGATGAAGAATCGCGCAAGCGAATCAACGACATCGTGAGCGAGATGCCAGGGCTCTTCGCAATCATTGCTGGCTCGATGGCACTTGCAAGCGCGGTCGAGGCATTCACCGCAGTGTGCATTTCAATCAACATTCGTCACCGTGCTCACAGCTACGTGAAGATGGCAGGGCTTGCTCACTAATGCGTTTGTATGACACACAGCGTGGTGGTGTATTCCCGCTTGAAGCGGGACCAGTCGTCACCATGTACAGCTGCGGCATCACTCCTTACGACGCTGCACACCTAGGACACGCGTTTGTCTATTTGACGTTTGACGTTCTCCAACGTCGCCTGCGAGATGCTGGTCATGAAACTCGCTGTGTTCGAAACGTGACCGATGTGGATGACAGCATTTTGCAGAAATCTCGAGAGATTGGCGTTAACTACCTCGACCTTGCCGCTCAAGAGATGGCGAAGTTCGATCGCGACATGCAATTGATTAATTTGCTTCCTGTTTATTCGGAGCCGCGTGCAACAGGAGCGATTCCAGAAATTCTTACCCTCATTGACAAGCTTTTCGCAGCGGGCGTTGCCTATGAAGTTGATGGATGGGTGTACTTCGAGTGCTCCAAGTTTCCTCGCTATGGACAAGTAAGTCACGAGACGTATGAATCAATGTTGGCGCTATCTGCAATTCACGGTGGCAACATCGAGGATTCGAGAAAGCGTGATCCTCTTGACTTCGTTCTCTGGCAGCCTTCACTGGAAGATGAGCCATCGTGGGAATCCAGATGGGGAGCGGGCAGACCGGGTTGGCACATTGAGTGCTCGGCACTGGCGCAACGCGATTTAGGTGCGACGCTAGACGTGCACGGTGGTGGGAGAGACCTTGCCTTCCCTCACCACGAATCTGAAGCTGCACAGAGTGAGACGGCTAATGGTGTTCAGTTTGTGAAGCACTGGTTGCATGTTGGCCTCGTCGGACTTGATGGCATCAAGATGTCAAAGTCGCTGGGGAACTTGGTTTTTGTCTCCGCATTGGCAGAAAAGGCTGAACCGGCAGCGGTTCGACTTGCTCTTCTCTCCCAGCACTACCGCAATGACTGGCAGTGGACTGATGAGCTTCTGTCTATTGCTCAGTCAAGACTTGCAACGTGGCGCTCAACTCTCGTGAATGGACGCACCGGAACTGTTCTCGATGAAGTTCGAAGTGCACTTGACGATGACTTAAATACGCCGCTGGCCCTAACTAAAATTGATGACGCCGCTCACGCTGGCTACAGCGTTGGCTCAGCGGCAGCCCTTCTCGGCATTACGCTGTAGGGAGCGAAAGGCATCATGTCGGACATTCAAGTACTTCTCCCAGACGGTAGCGAACGGACTCTTCCCGTTGGCGCAAGCGCGCTCGATCTGGCCGCTCAAATCGGTGCTCGACTTGCCAAGGACGCTCTGGCAGCAGAAGTTAACGGCCAACTGACTGACCTCGGTGCTCCTCTTCAAGCTGGAGACAAAGTGGCGATTGTGACGCCAGCGAGCGAAAATGGGAGAGATGTACTTCGCCACTCCACAGCGCACGTTTTGGCTCAGGCGGTATGTCGACTCTGGCCCGGTGCGCATTACGCAATTGGCCCATCAATTTCAAACGGTTTTTATTACGACTTTGAACTACCAGGCGGAGCGCGATTCTCTGACGATGATCTTCCACGCATTGAAGAAGAAATGCGCAAGATCTTCAAAGAAGACCAACCCTTCACTCGTTCTGAGCACTCCTTCGAAGAAGGTCTCAAATTGTTCAAAGATCAACCGTTCAAGGTTGAGATTATTAACGCAGTTAAAGACGGTGGAACCGAAGAAGATTTGAATGAAGTGCAGAGCACAACAGCTGTTTCTGCTTATTCAAACTCGCCGGCGTTCGTTGACCTATGTCGCGGCCCTCACGTTCCATCAACTTCACGCCTCGGTCATTTCAAATTGATGCGCGTCGCTGGCGCCTATTGGAGAGGCGATGAAAAGCGTGCACAGCTTCAACGCATCTACGGAACTGCTTGGGAATCGAAAGATGCACTCGCTGCACACCTTGAGCAGCTCGAACAAGCTGAACTTCGAGACCACCGCCGTCTCGGTCAAGAATTAGACCTCTTCTCTTTCCCGTCCGAACTCGGACCCGGCCTTGCGGTCTTTCACCCACGAGGTGGAACTATGCGACGCGTGATGGAAGAGTATTCAAGGAGTCGTCACGTTGCTGGTGGTTATGAGTTTGTGTACTCACCTCACATCACAAAGTCCGAACTGTTCGAAACTTCTGGTCACTTGCAGTGGTTCGCTGATGGCATGTATCCGCCTATGGAACTTGACGATGGGCAGAGTTACTACCTAAAGCCAATGAACTGCCCGTTTCACGTGCTGATTTTCAAGTCTCGCCAGCGCAGTTACCGTGAACTGCCTCTTCGTATGTTCGAATTTGGAACGGTGTATCGCTACGAAAAGTCCGGAGCGGTGCATGGACTCACGCGAGTGCGAGGAATGACGCAAGACGATGCTCACATCTTCTGTACTCGTGATCAGATGACTGATGAACTAACAAGTCTGCTCAAGTTCGTTCTTGACCTTCTCCGTGATTTCGGGCTCAATGACTTCTATCTCGAGCTTTCAACCCGCCCTGAAGGCAAGGCGGTTGGAACCGACGAAGAGTGGAACGAAGCAGAATCAACACTCGCGAGTGTTGCAAATGCAGCAGGGCTTGAACTCGTAATGGACCACGCTGGTGGAGCGTTCTACGGGCCAAAGATTTCAGTACAGGCTCGAGACGCCATTGGTCGTACTCACCAGATGTCAACTATCCAGCTCGACTTCCAGTTGCCACAGCGATTCGATGCCAGCTTCATCGGAAGTGACAATGCACGTCAACGACCAATCATGATTCACCGTGCACTCTTCGGTTCGGTCGAACGATTCATGGCTATTTTGATTGAACACTACGCAGGCAACATGCCAACGTGGATTGCACCAGAACAAGTTCGAGTACTTGGTGTTAGCGGCGCACACGATGACTACGCATATGAAGTAGCTAATGCACTAAAGCTTGATGGTGTTCGTGCGATTGTTGATCCTGCAAACGAACCGCTCGGTGGTCGCATTCGTCGTGCGAAGCTGGAAAAGATTCCTTACATTGTTGTTGTCGGTGACGATGATGTTGCCAATGGAACTCTCGGCGTCAATGCTCGTGGAACAAACGACCCAGAACGCGGTGTAACTCGTGAACAGTTCCGAGACAAATTGCTCGCAGAAATCGCAAGTCACGGTTCTCCTGAGGCGAACTAAATGCCTTTAGAGCGCTTCTCCGCGGCGTGGCGTGAAGACTATGTCAGTAGCAGCGCTGCACTTGATAACTCCAAAGAAAACACGAGTTGTGTTTTTTGCACACTGAGTGCTGAAGACGTGAGCGTGGAGTCTGGAGTACTTCTGAAGACAGAATTTTCATTCGTCACTCTGAACGCTTATCCCTATGGATCGGGCCATCTTCTGGTCCTTCCACTTCGACACCTACAAGGACTCGGTGACTTGAACGACGATGAGTACGCAGATTTTTACTTGACACTTCGCCGCGCAGTCGTTGCCCTAGAAAAAACGTATGCAGCTGATGGCATGAACGTCGGAATGAATCTGGGCCGTGCAGCGGGAGCGGGCATTCCAAAACACCTGCACGCCCATGCACTCCCGCGCTGGGACGGTGACACAAATTTCATGGCTTCAATTGGTGAAACGAAAGTCTTGCCTGAATCACTGCAGTCCACGTGGCAGAAAGTTCACGCAAATCTTTAATTCCAGTGGGCAACTTTTAGCCCATTACACTTGTAGGTAAGAGTCCGGAGGCTCAATGTTCGACGGTAAGTTTCGTAAGTCTTTAGATGCGGGTACAGCACCACTTGGACGTTTTCTCGTCAAAATTGGTTTCTCTCCAGATGTCCTCACTGCGCTAGGGCTTGTATTTGCCGTCGCAACCGGATGGGCCATTGGTTCCGGGCACCACTGGACCGCGATTGTTCTTCTTATTGCAACTGGGTTTCACGATATGTTCGATGGCGCTGTTGCCAAGGCTTCTGACCGAGCAAGCCAGCGCGGAAGTTTCTTCGACTCTGTCATTGACCGAATTTCCGATGCTGCACTCTTGATTGGTGCTGCGTATTACCTAACTGCTCACCACCGTGGTCAGTTAGTGCTTCTTCCTTTCGCAATTCTTACGTCCACATTCCTGATCTCCTACCAGCGTTCAAAAGCTGAGAGCTTGGGGCTGACGGCAAAGGGTGGCTTAATGGAACGCGCCGAGCGAATGATTCTTATGGGCGTTGCCCTGCTCGCTAAGCCAATCTTTATTCCAGTGTTGTGGCTGATGTTGGTCCTAACAACGATGACTGCGCTCGGTCGCTTCATGCGTGTTTGGAAAGTGGCCGCAAGTCCACCACCTCAAGAAAACAGTCCTCTTAGTGATCTTCAGAATTCAATTCGTCGTCGTCGAGGACTCAGTCGCGCATCGCGTCGCTAATCGTGTCAAACAAGTCGCGCGTTGCGCTTTTTAAGTCCCTGGCTACCATCCTTGAAACCTTGCCGCTTTCGCTTGTTTCAAAGGTCGGTGAGAATGTTGCTGGCTTAGTCGGAAGGCGCGAAACCTCGGCTCGTAAAAATCTGCGTGTGAACATTCGTCATGCGCTCAGCGATCAGTCAAAGAATGTCGATAGTGATTTGCTCGAAGATTTCTGTGATCGTGGATTCATGTCTTACGGGAAGTACTGGGCTGAGAGCGCAAAGCTTCCCGCAATTGCTGCGTCAACTATCTCCGAGAGATTCATTATTGGTGAGGGCTTCGAACACCTGCTCGCCGCGAAAGAACGTGGAATGGGAACCGTTATTGCGATTCCTCATATTGGTAACTGGGACTGGGGTGGCACGTTCTGGTCACAGATTGGCATGACCATGACAGCAGTTGCAGAAGAGCTTGATCCACCTGAGTTGTTCCAATGGTTCAAGAAGAAGCGCGAAGACATGGGTCTAAAAATTGTTCCACTGAATGAACATGCTGGATCTGAACTACTCAAGACATTGAAAGACGGGGGAGTCGTTGGACTTCTCTGTGACCGTGACATTCAAAACAACGGCATTGAGGTTGAATTCTTTGGTGAAATGGTGACAATCCCGGCAGGCCCTGCGACATTGGCACTCCGCACGGGTGCGACACTCGTGGCCTGTGCTTGTTACAGCGGTCCAGGAAATGACCACTACGCCGTTGTGACGCCACCTATCGAGGCAGTTCGACAAGGGAAACTTCGTGAAGACGTCACTCGCGTGACCCAACAAGTTGCGTACGAGTTAGAAGGACTTATTCGTCGTGCCCCAGAACAATGGCATGTGCTGCAGCCGAGGTTTCCTGCGTGAGTCGTCGTATCGCGATTATTTGTCCTTACGCCCTCTCCATTTATGGCGGTGTTCAAGAGCAAGTGTTAGCGATGAGTCGTGAACTAAGCGCTCGTGGGAATCAGGTCCTGATTGTTTCTCCCGATAATTCAGACCTATCTGACTATGAAACAACTGCACGAATTGCTCACTTCGGTCGACTGATTTCGATTCCGGCGAATGGTTCACGTGCACCAATCACCTTGTCTTTCTCAGCAGCACGCAAAGCACGAAAACTTGTGAGTGATTTCAAGCCTGACATCGTTCATTTTCACGAACCCTTCGCACCGTTAGTTGGCTGGTCAGTACTGCAAAGTCACTCAGCACCGTCAGTGGCCACGTTTCATCGAAGTGGCGATGGCCCAGCATTTAGTCTCACCTCACCACTCCTCAAGTGGCTTTCAAAATACTTGGATGTTTGCGCCAGCGTGAGCTCGCAGGCCGAAAAGACAATCAAGAAAGCTGTGGGAGTAGAGAGCAAGGTTTTGTTCAACGGGTTTGAAACCAGCAGGTTTGTCGAAACTCCTCGCGAGCGAAGTGGGGAAGTGACGCTAACAACGATTGGGCGACTTGAGGACAGAAAAGGAACCGCTACAG
>DAIQPM010000004.1:0-32364 GCA_036787355.1 Acidimicrobiales bacterium | reverse complement strand
TGAATACGGCTTGTCGAACTCAATGCCATTCCATCGCTGCACTACAGGCATTGACGAAGATCCGAGACCTACTGTGAAGCGACCACCAGAAGCCTCCGCGAGTGACGCAATGCTCATTGCGAGTAGTCCAGCTCCACGGGTATAGGCCGGTAGCACTGCTACGCCAAGGTTTAGTCGTGACTCCCAGGCTGCTGCAAGAGTAAGTGGTGTGAAACCATCAGTACCGTCTACTTCTGCAGTCCATACATCGGTGTAGCCAATGTCGGCGAGCATGTGGAACCACTCTTTGTGTTCAGGAAGAGTGACGCCGTCGAATGGGATTGTTACTCCGTAGCGTTGTGTCATCTTGACAGTGTTTCAGAAAAATGAGCACCAATCTGCAACCTGTGAGAATTCCCATAAATTCACCAGCAAGTCCGTAAGATTGCAGTATTCGTTAATTGAGGCTTGTGCGTAAAATTCTTCTGGTTTTATTGTCCTTAGTAGCCCTAAGCGTCACTGGCTACGGTTATTTAAAAAACCACACCTCAGCACTGTCGACGACGACAATTGCCACATCCACAACAACCACAACAACTCCAGCTCCACCAACGATTTGCAATGGCTTGAACTGTGCGACATGGAAGGTTGCTGACTCGTGGGCGGGCCAAGCGCCAATGGTGATGACAACCGTATTCACACCCTTCACATCCGAGCCAGCAGTTCACGCCTACGTAGCGTGGATTAAGTCTTCAGCAATAGACATTGCGCTCTATCCCGGCTACAAAGGACCAGGTCCTTCCGCATTGGCGCGAGGTCCAGAGATGGTGCCGCTGACAGCACGCACTCGACTTCTTGCAACGTTTAACTCAGGTTTTTACGAGTCTGATTCGGCTGCTGGTTTTTTTACAAACAACACTCTCTACTACCCCATGGTGAGAGGGCTAGCAACGCTCGTTCGCTACAAGAGTGGTGTCGTGGACATTAAAGCTTGGGACGGTGGCAAGAGGCCGGGGCCAGACATTTTAATGGCACGTCAAAATCTTTCACTCTTAGTCGACAATTCACTGCCAACGGCGAAGGCCTCAAACAACGTGCTGTGGGGATTAACACTTCATGGTGTTGCAGCTGTGTGGAGAACTGCGTTAGGTGTCGATGAGCAAGGAAATCTCATGTATGTTGCCGCCCCAGCACAGACTTCACAGAGTTTGGCAACAATATTGTGCAAGCTGCACGTGGTTCGAGCAATGCAACTAGACATAAATCCTGAATGGCCAATTTTTGTTACGTACGCCAATCGTGGTGCGACAGGACCTGCTCTTTTTGTTCCGAACCCTAACCAGATCTCTGCAAGATTCCTGTATCCAAGCACCAAAGATTTCTTTGCAGTATTCCTCTCGAAGAGCGCGGGTGAGTCGCAACCATGGTGAAGGCGCGTCACAAAAAAGAACCAAGTAAAAAGTTACTGACTGCGGTACTTTTGTTGGTAGTCGCTCTTGTGGTTGTTGGTTCAACGCTCCTTGCAGGGAGGAAGAACTCGACACCAACAACTACTGTCCCAACAACGCTCGCTCCTCCGCCAACCGTAACTATTGCTGCAGTTGGTGACATGGAACTGGGATCAACACCTCAACTACCATCAAGTCCAGTATCAATTTTTTCAAATGTTGCTACTGCATTAAAAGCGCAAATTGAGTTTGGGAATCTTGAAGGAACGCTAACGTCAGGGACTCTTTCAAAGTGCGGGCAAAGTTCAACTAACTGTTACGCGTTTCGCAATCCTCCCGCATTCGCAAACGCGTTTGCAACAGTTGGGTTCAATGTCCTAAATAGTGCCAATAATCACAGCAACGACTTTGGTTCACAGGGCCGCATCGATACAACTGCTGCCCTCACCAGAGCTGGAATTGCACAAGCGGGGCTTCCTGGACAGATAGCTGTAGTGAAGCAAGGCAACGTTACGGTGGCGTTTGTTGATTTTGCTCCTTATTACAACACGAATAATCTTTTGAATTTTCCTGTAGCTGCACAGCTAATTGCCAAGGCTAAGAGTGAAGCAAACATTGTTGTTGTGTACATGCACGCAGGCGCAGAGGGGAGTAGTGCAGACCACATTGCAAAGACGAGTGAGACATTTTTTGGTGAAAATCGTGGGAACCCTTACGCCTTTGCCCACGCAGCTGTCGATGACGGTGCCGACCTTGTTATAGCTAGCGGGCCACACGTTCTTCGAGGTATGGAAGTGTACCGGGGGCACCTAATTGACTACAGCCTCGGAGATTTTGCGAATTTTCATAACTTTGCAACGAGCGGAAACCTTGACCTCAGCGCGATCCTGAAAGTCACGCTGAGTGAGTCAGGTTCGTTCGTTAGTGGAACATTCAGCTCCGTGCTTCTTGACACAACGGGAAAGCCAAGTATTGATTCGTCACATAGATCAGCAACATTTGTGAATACGCTTTCTTCACAAGATTTTGGCCCACGTGCCCCAGTAATCAGCCCGAATGGATTGATTACATCTAAGTTGCTGAATTAGCAACCACCTCCGGGCCCGGGACTACCAGCACCCTTCAAGGGCGAATCAACGGTGCCAATGTTGTGCAGTCTTGGATTGGGCCCAAGATGAATTATTTTCCAGACGCCGTTCCACGAAATCAAAGAAGCAATTGCGAATGATTTCACGATGCCGGCCTGCTCGTACACAACACGCACTGGCCCGAGATGCCAATACCCAATTTTGTTTTCGCAAGCCCCAACCTGGATCCATGAAACCTGAGAAGGATTCACTCGAATTCCGAGAAATGTGCTGGGGCCACCAGTTACAACAAGTTGGTGATACGCAGAAAAATCTAGTTTGAAGAATGCCAAAAGTCTTGATGAATAGTCAGCAGAAGGATTACTCAGCACACCTTTTTTCATTTGATTGTATGCAGAGCTAGGAAAAAAATTTCCAAGTGCTTCATTTAATGAGTCTGAAAGAATTTCAGTCCATACTGCACTCATCTGGCTGTTGAGTGAAACCCCGATAGAAGGTTTCATGGTGTTGGTTGTCGCGCTAGCGGGCTGAATAGCAGCACTGATGAGCAATGATGTAACAAGCAGTAGTGAAGCAACTGACTTTTTGATCACTAGCTATCGCGCGGAATCTCAACGAATGGATTCTTCTTACGCTGCGATATAAACCAGGATCCACACATAAAAAGAAACGCTACGAAGCCTGCAGCTAATGCAACCTTTTCATGGGGGGGTGTGAAGTTGAATTTTACTGTTGATGTGCCAGCGGGGACCTCAACGGTTTGTGCGACATTCCACGTCTTGGTAATTGTTACTGGTTGCCCATTGACAGTGGCACTCCAGCCCTTCATGTAGAGCTCAGTCCTGATTACTTTTGATGGCGACGCACAGGTAAAAGTTGCCGTGTCATTCCCTAATTGTGTAACAGAACAATTGGTGTTGGTGCTAAAAAATGGCCTTGGATTGGGCATCTGATAAATGTTCACCGTGTTGTCAGAAAAGACTTTCACCACACCAAGCTTCGATAGTGCTTCGATCAGAGGTACGGCCTTCGGCATTAGTAGAAACTTCACTGAAGAGTTTTCATACGAGTTGAAGTTGATGGCAAGTTCGTGCTGGAAAAGCAACATCCCGTCAGTCCCGTTTTTAGCGATGAATTGATTCTGGGGGCTCATTCCTTGAAAGAGATTGCTTTGGATGTATTGAGAGAACAGTTTTGGAAAAGGTAGGTCAATCGAACTCAGTTCATTTAGACCGAATTGCGTGCCCCAGTTCGGTGACAGAACTCCAAAATCGAGGTAGCGATAACTACCTTCATGCTGCTGGAGGAATGCAATTGGAACCTTATCAACTGTGATTTGTTTTGGTGCTTCAGCCGTTGGGACGATGAAGTACAGAAGTGATTCACCAACAATCACTAAGACAAGTAGTTTTGACGCGTACTTCTTATCAGCAAACAACGTTACTAGCGTCAGTAGCGCGACTGCCACAAATGGAATTGCTTGCAGCACCATAAAAACGATTCTTGCTTTGCTGCTCAGAACAACACCTTGATTAAGTGAGTGTGCCTGCCAATGGCAAAAGAGAAGGACTACAAATGAACTGGCGCCAGCTAAGACAAACCTCTTTTTTGTGAGGGTAGAAGTAATGAAATCGTGCAGGCCAAAAATAGCCAAGAGAATCATTGCAATCTCAGTGCTTGGTGCTACATACCTTGCAAATGACGCTGCTGATACAAACGGAATTAAGTTCCAGACATTTCGCATGCCCAATGTGTTGAATGAACCGAACATGCCTGCAAGTATCCAAAAGGCGAGGAGCAGCCTTTGTGCGCGAAATTTTTTGCCTAATAATCCTACAAACGCCATAAATGTAACGCTGATTGTGAAGTAACCCCCAATCGACCCCCATATGTTTTGCACAGCGTGGTTTGAGAACAAAGTGCCGTAGATATATGGATCGAAAAACATTGCAATCGAGTGTGATGAGAGCTTTGAGACTCCATCAATTGCGGCAGAGTGGCCGCCAACCACGGCAACTTTTAAAAAATCTAAGAATGGGATCAAAATTGGAAGTGAAAGAATTATTCCAATAGCCCCCGAGATGCTCAACTGCTTGAGGGCGCGGAGTCTAAATTTTGATTCGAGATTGTAGAGACGTACGACTGCCCACGCAATGCAGAAGAGCCCGTCGAAGTATGCAACCTCTGGGAATCCTGAATACAGAGACAGCGCTAGAGCAATCGCGGCAAGATACCAGTAACTTTTCTTTGATTCTTGAGACTTTTCAATGATTAGTTCGATGCCGAGTAGCAGCATTGGCAGGAAAGCAACTGGATTGAGAACAGCATTCCCAAGCCATGCGAAAGTTCCATTGAGGGAGAACAGCATGCCCGCGGCTGTAGCGAGAAATGAAGAAATTCCAAGTTTCTTTACAAAAAAGTACGTGGAAACACCAGCGATAATTTCTAGAGAAATGTGGAACCAAAGAAGGCCGCTCGGCAAAGCAAAAAGCAAGGTGAGCGGAAATAACGCTGCAGACTGCATTTCCCCAGCGAGTGGCTGCCCTAAACCTTGGAAGTAATTCCACCACGGAAAATGCCCATGGAGCAGATCCATTGCAGCCAAGTGCCCGAGCGGTTGAGTAATAAAACCAACGTTGGGGTCAATCATTGGGCGCCCACACGCCACATGACATAGAAAGTGAGAAATGTTCGCTGTCCAAGAGATCGGATCACTCGTTGCAAGCGTGCTCAGATACATAAAGTTGCCTAAAAAGACAACCAGAATTATCAGGAAAATTGGCGTGGCCGGTGCAGGGAGTCGCTGAATTTTCTCAACTAACTTCCTCCAAATAGAACTCACCTCGCAAGGCTACAAGACGTTATTGATTGGGGGATCCCTGTGGACCTAGGTAATAAAAGGTTTCACCGAATAATTTGAGGCGAGGAGGAAAGTACGGGTCTTGGAAGGTGCCGAAAATGTCCCAGCGGCGCAAGAAATAATTTCTGTCAGCTTTAGGGTCGAGTTTTCCACGTGATGAACCAGCGTTGTGCGTATGAACCACGTCGGGGGTGTACACAACATTTCTGCCCTCCAGCTGTGCTCGCAGACAAATATCAATGTCGTTCATTACAACCGTCAACTCTTCATCCATGCCCCCGACTGACTCCCAGAAATTACGTCGGAACATCTGTACTGCACCAGTCACCGCTGCGACATCTCTTGTTGCCAAGATGAAGTGATCACGATAGGGGTAATTTCCATCAGATCGCAAATGTTGTGGATACGGTGAAATGACCACACTCTCGTGTTCAGAGAGTCCGCTGCTTTCAACTTGTTTCGAACCGACAATGCCAACGTCTGGGAGTGATGCAATTCCCACCATTCGCTCAAGCCAGTCAGGCGTTTGCAAGATTGCGTCGTTGTTCAAAGTGACTATGAATTCAGCAGTAGAAAGCTTTATCCCTTTATTAACGATTTTCGCATAATTAAACGGTCCGGGGCATGGAACTACTTTGTGCGAGGTTGAAGAGAAATAGGCGAGTGTTTCCGGCTCTTTTGAATCGTTGTCGAGAATAGTGATGCTGTAATTCGTGTAAGTAGTTTTCTCTTCGACAGCGGCGATGCACTGCAGCACAAGTTCAAGCCGATCTCTAGTTGGGATGACTATCTCAATTGATGGTTGTGGTGATGGTGGAGACAATTTCCACTCAACAAGTCCAGGTAAGGCACCTGGCGCAACTTCACCATCCCACTTCCTCCTTGCGAGTGCTGCATTCACAACAGCACAGGTGTCAATGTTCAGATGCTCAGCACTCAGGCTGACCTGCGTTCTGCCTGCGGGCAAAATTATTGGAACGTGCTGAAAGATTCCGCGCTGCTCGCTGAGTCGTAAATAAAAATCGTGTTCAAATGCCCAGCCAGCAGTTGTTGAAAATCCCCCGAACATACGAAGCTTGGCAATGCTTAACAATGCTGGCCGACCAACAACGTTGTAGCTGAGAAGTGTGTGTGGCCCGACTGCACTTGGCTTCAGAATAGGAAAACGTGGATTGAAGTTCGTCTCATCTGAAAAGACCACGTCGCTTGCGACCTCAGCGATTTTGAGAAGTTGAGCAAGTGAGAATGCTCTTGCTGTTTCGTCGATTGATGAGTCAACGATGAAGAGCCATGTGGCATTCGAATTAGCAATCTTTTCGTTGAGGTTTTTTATTGTCTCAGCAGATGAAGCTTCTGCCTCATTGAAAACGAAGACGTCAACTTTGTTCAATATGAGTGAGTCAGGCGCTTCAATTTCATCAAAACTGTCTGTCGAGGTGGAGTAACCAATAGGGAATTCGGTGAGAGCTGTTGGCTGGTTTTCTACATTTTTAGGGCCACGAACTGCGCGTGCCAACTTGAGCACTTGCCTGCCAGGTATTTGAGCGATTTTGTGGCGAAGAGCATCTTCCGCACCGAAAAGTCGATGCATCGCGCGTTCGAAGGGGGTGCTGGAGTGCAATCGAATTTCGAAGAAGAAATTCTTCCAACGTTTGTTCAACTCTGAATCCGGAATTTCGGTCATTCCATCGAGATCAAATCGCTTAAGGGTGTTCACGCAGTGACTTTCAGTAAGGGCTTGTTGAATGAACAAGATAAGACAACTTTACTTATGCCATCTAGTAGCGGGGCTCAACACCGCTAAATTCCAACGCCCACCTAATTGCCTTGGGAAAACGCCACTTGTATGGATTGTCCGTGTTAGTTTCTTGCTGAAGTTTTAACTATTGAAGGTGATAATCACAACAAGAAAGAGGTAGTCATGTCCGACACCCCGACAACGCTTGGAACAAATTCTGGAGAGAATCAACTCAGATCAGGAGTTCTAGGTCTTTTTGACTCGGTCGTTATGGCGGTTGCAGGCTCCGCGCCTGCGTATTCAATCGCCGCAACAACTACCGCTTTGTTTGCCGCCGTTGGTTTCGGTGGTCCCGCCGCACTGCTCTACTGCGGAATTTTCATGTTCGGCATCATGTTTGCCTTCAACTATCTCTCTAAGTCAGATAGTCACGCTGGTGCAACATATTCATGGGTCCGTCGTGCACTTCACCCAGCATTTGGTTTCTTAGCCGGATGGTCGCTGATTGTTTCTGCCCTGATCTTTATGGTGGTTGCAACATTCCCAGCAGGATCGACAATTCTTGACCTCTTTTCACATTCGGCGGCTTCAAATAAGACGCTGGTCACCATTTTTGGTTCGGTCTTCTTCTTACTAATGGTTGCAGCTGTTGCAGCAGGAGTAACAGTTACAGTCACCGTGCAGATCATCATGTCGTGCATCGAAGTCGCTCTTCTTCTCGTTTTCGCGTTGCTTGCTATCTTCCATGCGCACCACGCCACACAATTCTCATGGCACTGGCTTTCACTTTCTGTGTTCCCAGACATGAAGACCTTCACTTCGGGTGCCCTGCTCGCGACTTTTTACTACTGGGGTTGGGACGTAACTGCAAATCTCAATGAAGAGACGAAGAACGCTCGAAGGACTTCAGGTCTTGGAGGCCTACTTGGAGGTTTGATCGTCTTCTTGTTATTTGAGATCTTCACCATCGGCTCAAACATGGTTCTCACATCAGGACAAATGAACAATCCGAACAATGCCGCCGACATCCTTTCAGTTCTAGGTCAAGCCGTCTGGCACGGAACTGGAGGAAAGCTCATTGTGCTTGCGGTTCTCCTGTCGACAGTTGCAACTCTAGAAACAACTCTGATCCAGGTAACTCGTACGTTCTTCACAATGGGACGTGACCGCACACTTCCTTCAGCGCTAGGTCACACACACCCGATACGCAAGACTCCGCTCGTGGCAACATTTGTTGCAGCAGCATTCTCGGTACTGCTTTTCATCGGTAGCTCGTACGTTGGATCGATTTCCAACATCTTGACTGATGGCTACAACGCAATCGGCCTTCAGATCTGCATCTACTACGGACTCGCTGGTCTGTCGGTTGTCGTTCTGTACCGTCGCCAACTCTTTAAGTCTGTTGGCAACTTCATCTTCATGGGACTTTGGCCCCTCCTTGGCGCAGGGTTTATGGTCTTCATCTTTTCGAAGGCTCTTCCAAACTTGAACACCACGACGAAGGTAGTTGGACTGGGAGCCGTTGCACTCGGAATTATTCCAATGACGTACTACTGGATTAAGGGAAGCCCTTACTTCAACCTTCCAACCAAGGAAGATCGTCACGCAGTGCTTATGGAGTTCGAACAAAATCTCTAGTAGATCCAAAACGCCCGCTCTTTGGTGAGATCCAGAGAGCGGGCGTTTTTATTTGAAAAGCAGGTACATTGGAATCCTTGGAGTAAAGGATTCGTATGGCAAAGATGCCCGCAGTATTTATTGGACACGGAAGTCCAATGAACACGCTGGAAACGAATCGTTTCACTAATGCTTGGTCTGAATTCGCGAGCTCTATCGCAAAGCCGCGCGCAATCGTCGCAGTTTCCGCCCACTGGTTCATCAACGCCTCTGCGGTGACTTCTATGGCGAAGCCACGAGTCATCCATGACTTCTACGGCTTCCCACAAGAGCTCTTCGACTTTCAATACGACGCACCAGGCTCTCCTGATGTTGCTCGCCAACTCGCAACTTTGGCTGAACCCACATGGGTAGGCCTTGACGATGAGACGTGGGGGATAGACCACGGCACATGGTCGGTGCTCGCGCACATGTTCCCAGAAGCCGATGTCCCGGTAGTTCAGCTCTCCATTGATGCAAGCAAGCCAATTTCGTATCACATGGATTTGGGTGCCAAGCTCGCACCACTAATGAATGAAGAGATCTTGATTGTTGCCAGTGGCAACGTGGTGCACAATCTAGGAGCAATGAACTGGGGAGCGACCAACGAGGGGTTTGACTGGGCGCACCGCTTTGATGATGATGCGCGTTCAATTATGAAGAGCAACCCACTTACTCTCGCTGAACTAAACGACCACGATGACTTTCGCCTCGCAGTTCCAACCTCAGAGCACTTTTTGCCGCTGGCGTACATTGCGGGAATTGCTGGCTCAACTGGAAGCAATGTGAATGTTTTTGCTGAAGGTTGCGTCATGGGGTCACTCTCCATGACTTCTTACAGCGTTAGCTAATTTGCAATTGGTGTAATCGCCAACTTCAGCGCAATGAGCACCATCACAACGCCAATTGCGCTGTCAAGAATTCGCCACGTAATGGGCTTTGCCATAAAGCGTGATGCGTAGCGTGCACCAAAGCCGAGCGACGAAAACCACAGTACCGAACTGATTCCAGCACCAGTCGCAAAGATCCACCGTGAGTGACCATACTGATTGCCAAGTGAGCCAATGAGCAAGACCGTATCGATGTAGACGTGGGGATTAAGAAACGTGAATGCGAGTGTTGTTGCTACCGCAACTCGTAAAGATGGCTTATCTGCGTCTGATGGTGAAAGCGATCCAGGCTTCATTGCTTTCATAAATGATCGAATCGCAAAGTAGGAAAGATAGACAACTCCAACCCATCTAAGAATTTGCAGCGAGCTCGGAGCGCTCTTTACTATGCCGCCAATTCCGCCAATTCCTAAGAGAATGAGCGTGATATCAGAGACAGTGCAAATACCTACAACGACTGGCACGTGGTGTTTGCTGAGCCCCATGCGAAGCACGTAGGCATTCTGAGCGCCAATGGCGACAATGAGCGACAGCCCGGTTAAGAATCCTGCAATAAGTGCACTCACTCATTCATCCTCGCATGCTTTGCTATTGCTCTGGAGTACTTATCACCTGCTAGAAAACATCGCCTTCTGTAGAATTAGGCAATGTCAAATGTCAGTCCAAAAAAAGAAATCTCCGCATCAAAATTGATTGATGGTCGAATCAAGGAATTAGGGGATTGGCGTGGTGAAACCCTTGCTCGAGTCCGTGAACTCATCAAGCAAGCCCTGCCAGATGTCACCGAAGACTGGAAGTGGCGTGGAGTACCGGTTTGGTACAGCGACGGAATGATCTGCACTGGTGAAACTTACAAAAGTGTCGTGAAGGTTACCTTCGCAAATGGTGCGGAGCTCGACGACCCGTCTGGACTTTTCAATTCCAGTCTCGATGGAAATGTTCGACGTGCAATCGACATTGCTGAAGGTGAAAAAATCAAGGCAACAGCATTCAAAGCCTTGATTAAAGCTGCAGCAAAGCGAAACGCGATGAAGAAAAAGAAGTAAAGACTCTCGGGCTACACCTCGGCAAGGCTAGGCAATCACTGTGGTCAGCGTGTTATTTTGCCCGCAAAAGCGTAAATTGCTGAGGCGACTTCTGACGGACGTGACCACATTGACAAGTGTCCAGCACCGCGAATGATTACTGGTGAAGGCGCGCCAATGCGCTTGGCAGTTACGTAAGCTGCGTTCGCTGAGAATTCGCTGTCGTTAGATCCAAAGATCACGATCGACGGAATTGTAAAAGTCCGCAGATGGTCTAGTTGTCTGCTCGTAACTCCGACAATTGCCCGAGATGCAAAAAAAAGAAGTGACTCTTCAGCGCCCTTAACTTCTAGTGGTCGCTGTACTTGAGTTAGGTCCTCTGGGGTGAATGGCGGGCATCCCTTTCCGCAGGCTGCTTCAAAAATTGTTTTTATGAAAGTGCCGCTGTGAACAGCTGTGTCGTAGAGCGCAGTTCGGTACGGGTTTGGTATCGAACTAACTATGCCAGTCCCTGGATACGAGATGCTGAGACCATCCCCATCAAGAAACACAATGCCTGCAGCAACATTTGGGTGGTCCAAAACAAACTGTGCAATTATTCCTGCGCCGAGTGAGTGTCCAACCAAGATTGGACTGGTTAGATGTCGGGCAACGAGAAAGGTCGCAAGTTGTTGGGCGAGTGCTTTTGTAGTGTAAGGACCAACGTGCGTGGTGTAACCGTAGCCCTTTACGTCGTAAGCCTCTACGTGATACGAGCGAGCGAGAATCTTGGCAACGGGCTGCCAAATATAAACTGATTCAAAAGCGCCATGTACTAGCACTATTGGGTGAGGTGATGGTTTTCCCCATTGTGCAAAACGAGTTTCGTATCCATTTGTTTTCACGTAGCTGAGTCCTGAAGGAGCAGCAACCGCTTGTCGGTACGTCAGAGTTGTTACTTCCGCAATCAAGGTTGTAGAAACGAAAATTCCAATAAAAATTCCCAGCAGTGTTAAGCGCAGTAGTCCATTGGGTCGAGCCTTGTCCTGTTGTGCCATTCCCTAAAGTTATCGGCGTTACTCACGAGTAGGTGAATTGAAAGGTGTATCCCTCAATTTGCATGAGCGCAATCGTAAAATTATTTACCTACGGCCTCTATGGCCCAACCGAAGAAAGTAGAAAAAAAATGGGTGTTTTATTACTTATTGGACGAATTTTGTTCAGCTTCATTTTTATTGGATCAGGAATCAACCACATCGTCAAGGCTAAGGACACGATTCCTTACGCTCAGATGAAGAAGTTGCCTCTTCCAGGATTGCTCGTGCCACTCTCAGGACTTGTTGTTCTAGCTGGCGCAGCATCGATCATCCTTGGACTCTGGATTGACCTCGGAGCACTACTCATTGCTGGTTTCTGCCTTCTATCAGGCGTGATTTTCCACAACTTCTGGGCTGCTGACGCTGCTTCGAAGCAAATGGAAATGATTTCATTTCTGAAGAATGTTTCAATTGCCGGTGGCGCATTAATCATTGTGGCAATCGTTAACAAGAACCACGGCATTGACGTTGGTCCAGTCGTGAGCCACGCTCACCAAGTTTTGTTCACCAAGAACTAACTGTTTTTACTTCAACAATGCCCCTCGGATTTTTCCGAGGGGCATTGTTGTTTGTACGGATATAATTGAAACGTAGCTCTGGTGAGGGCAGATTGTCCTAGTCACTTAGAAAGGTCACATGGCAGATGTAATCAAGCCAGTGAAACTAGGAAACACTCGCGTCACGGGTAAAGAGCAGTACTACACACCGCCTCAGGTGGCACAAGACATCTTGAAAGTTGTTGTCGACCTTGTGGAGGACTTCGAGCAGAAGGTCTTCTTAGAACCTGCTGGAGGAACCGGAACATTCATTAACGAAGCTTTAGCGAGCGGCTTCACAGAAGTCCTCAGCTTCGACATCGAACCCCACCACCCACTGGTGTCGAAAGGAAACTTTCTAGAGAAGAAGATTCCTCACAGCAACTGTGTGACCGTTAGCAATCCACCGTTTGGAAGAAACAATGCGTTGTCAATCCCTTTCTTTAATAAGGCTGCTGAATACTCGGACTTGATTGTTTTCATCGTGCCTAGGTCGTGGCGCAAGTGGACGGTTCAGAACAAGCTTGATCGTCGTTTCACTCTCGTGAGAGAAGATGATTTAAACATTAACTACGTAGATGCCAGTGGCGAACCATTGTCAAAGAATAAGTATCTACGCACGTGTGTGCAGTACTGGAAAAAGTCTGATGTGCTTCGTGACCTCGTCTATGTAAGAGACATGGGAATAATTGAGAAATGTAAGTATCAAGAAGCTGATGCTTCACTCACATTATTTGGCTATGGGTGTGGGACGGTAAAGACTGAGTTCGAGAAAAAGCCCAATACGACACAAATGTTCCTGAAACTCAAACACCCCCGCGCGCTTGAGGCCCTGAGGGCAGTTGATTTCTCTAGATTCTTCTTGAATACGGCCTACACCGAAGCACTCTCGATTCAAGAAATTAACTTCCTTTTGAATGAGTATTTATTTGCAGATCCCATGACTATTTCACAAAAAGAGAAACGCACGAGAGCGGTACGATAAGCCATGGCCGTTGACACTGAGTTCCTACGACGTAAGTACAAAGAAGAGCGCGATAAGCGTATTCGTAGTGACGGTAACGAGCAGTACATCGAAATCACTGAAGGGTTCGGCCACTATCAGGACGATCCTTACACCCCTCTGGTTGAACGTGAGCCGGTCCTACGCGATGCTGAAGTTGTAATCATTGGTGGTGGCTTTGCTGGACTTACCGCAGGCGCCCGTCTTCGCGACGTGGGAGTAGAAGACATCACCATCATTGAAGGCGGTGGGGACGTCGGAGGAGTGTGGTACTGGAATCGTTACCCCGGAGCAATGTGTGACACCGCGGCAATGGTTTATCTACCTCTCTTAGAAGAGACGAACTACCTGCCGACACAAAAGTATGTTTTGGCCCCAGAGATCTTTGCCCACGCGCAACGCATTGCGCGCCAGTACGAGCTTTACGATCAGGCGCTCTTTTCCACTCAGGTGAAAGGCGTTCGCTGGGACGATGCCAGCCAACGTTGGCTCGTAACAACCAACCGTGGTGATCAACTACGTGCACGGTTTCTCATTGCTGGAACTGGTCCACTTCACCGCCCAAAGCTTCCTGGCATTCCCGGCATTCAAGAGTTCAAAGGCGAATCGTTTCACACCAGTCGTTGGGAGTACTCGGTAACTGGCGGAAGTCCACTGGAACCGATGAACAAACTCGCCACCAAGCGAGTGGGGATCATTGGAACTGGCGCAACAGCCATCCAGTGCATACCTCACCTCGGGCGCGATGCGCAGGAACTCTTTATCTTTCAGCGCACGCCGTCAAGCGTGGACTTTCGAAACAATCATCCTCTGAGCAAAGAGAATGTTGGCGAACTAAGTCCGGGGTGGCAAGAAGAATGGTTGCTGAACTTTTGCACACTGCAAAACATGGGGTTTGCTGACGTTGACTATGTAAAAGACGGCTGGACAGATATCTCTAAGCGAATTCGTGACCGGGTGATCGAAGAAGCAAAGGGCAATTTCACTCCAGAAATCATGCGCAGTGCCTACGAGACCTGTGATGACGAGAAGATGGAAGAAATTCGCGCACGAGTCGATGATGTGGTTTCAGATCATGACACTGCACAAGGTTTAAAGGCGTGGTATCGACAGCTTTGTAAGCGACCTTGTTTTCATGATGAGTATCTCGATACCTACAATCGACCCTCTGTTCATCTTGTTGATACCAATGGCCAAGGAGTTGAGCGGATTGATGCCACTGGGGTTTGGGTCCAGGGTGTCCATTACGACCTTGACGTTTTGATTTTCGCTTCAGGCTTTGAAGTTGGCACTGAGCTCTCTCGTCGAACTGGTTTCGAGATAGTTGGACGAAACGGTCTGACCTTGAGTGAAAAATGGTCTGAAGGAATGGAAACACTTCACGGCATGCACGTAGTGGATTTCCCCAACCTATTTCTAATGCAACCGAGCCAAGCAGCAAACTTGATTTCAAACATCACTCATAACCACGTGGAAAGCTCAAGAAACATCGCCAGCGTTATCGATCACGTGAAGTGCAGTGGTGCCACTTTGGTTGAGCCTGACGCTGAAGCCGTGAATGCTTGGGTTGCGCAGTATGCAATGGCTACCGGCACGGTGATGAACAGCCCTGACTGCACTCCTGGCTATTACAACAATGAGGGCAAAGGACCTGACGCTCGACAACTTCGAACTATGGGAAATTATCCCACTGGCTCAATTGGATATTTTGCTTACAGCAAAGCGTGGCGAGAGTCTGGCGAGTTCACAGGATTGCACTTTTCCTAAGCCTGATGGAGGCAAGGCGATTCGAACTCCTGACTCCTCGCATATCATTCGCACTGCGTACAAATAATCAGCAGTGAGTTCAGAAATGGTAAATCTAAAGCGACTTCAAGCTATTTTATTCGTCGATGTTGCTGAGTTCGTCTTCCAATCGAAGCGACTGAATTGCCTGCATTGCTTTTCTGCCAGATACTTGCAGCTTTCTGTAGATGACGACAGATTCTTGCCTTACCAAAGATTCGCTAAACCCAATTTCAAGTCCAATCTGGGAGTTATTGAAACCTCGCTCCAGTAGGCCAGCAATTAAATATTGTCTGTCGCTGAGCGGCACCTGATTGAGATCAATCTTTTCCTTCACCGCCCTTGCAACTTCAACAAGTGCCTCAGGCAATCTGCTGGCATAAAGTCCCAGAAGTGATCCAACGGCTACAAAGAAGATCTCCATGGCTTCACTTAGTTCAATCTCTATTGATGAGTAAAGTGTCATGCCACCAATGGGATAGATGGGCACGGATACTTCAGAAATCCAGTCTTTAGGAATGCCCAGTTCTTCAGTGATAGGGAAGGATAGATCAAAATCATTGCCAGACTGCTTCACAAGTACTTTGCTCGAATTAATTGCGTCGGTTATTGGCAATTTTGTTTGAAGTGGTATTTCACCTATTGCGCTGAATTGGCCCGATTCCCATCCAAATCCGCCAATGGCGCACAGAACGCCGGTTTCAAGAACTTCACCCATGTAGATGCGGAGGAACTTTTCTTCAGAGAATGTGTTCATCACGAGAAATTGGGCAATTTCGTTATAGGACTTGGGAGACATTGCAAGAAAGCCAGAAAGAGCAAGAATTTTTTCTGCTTGCATTGAAACCTTCCTATCGAGAGGTAATCGCTAGTTGATTTTTAGCTAGAGGTCTCATACACAACCTAGCCACTTTGAGTGCATCCCAATTGTGACAAACGTCAATTATGGACAGACATGTACGGACATGTCTAGAAATTCAGTCCTAGCCTTGCCATTCAACGACTCTCAAAGGGCTACTCATGAAGTTAAAGAGAAAAATAGTACTGATTCTGACTTTTGCAATCCTTTCGCCATCGATTTCAATTTTGGGATCGTCGGCCGGGGCGTCTATTGCTCCAGCGTTCTGTTCAACTACCAACTATCTTGTTTTGGCTAATTCCTTGACAAATGCCGCATCCGTCGCCATCACCTCAACTTTTCCAGGTGCACTTGTGGGTGATTCTTCACAGGTGGAGTTGAATGGATTTTCTCAAAATGTATTTAATACTGTCGCACTGCAGACAAGTCCTTCTGCTTTTAGCTCCGCGATGACAACTTTGCTTGGAAACATTGCAACCGTTGTTTCTACGCCAGCTACGCAGCTTCTACAGACTACGGACCTCACCACTGATTACACCTCTGGATTTGCGGCCGGTAATTTTGGTCCAGGTGTTTACACTTCATCTGCTGCAATCAGTGTCGCGGCAAATCAGTCGATCACCCTAAACGGCGGGGGAAACTCAAATGCCACCTTCATCTTTGTAGCTTCGGCAGCAATTACTTTTGGCGCAAGCGTACAAATTCTTCTCACAAATGGTGCGCAAGCATCGAATGTTTACTGGCTAGGGGGTGCAATTTCTGGGGCCACAACTATTGGTGCTTCGTCTAACGTCCAAGGCACTTTTCTAGATAATGGAGCAACAACTCTTGGAGCTGGAGCTGTAGTGAATGGTCAGGTCCTAGTCACAGGTTCACTCACCTTTGGTGCCGGTGATGTGATTCATGGAGTTGGACCGTCATCTTCATGTGCAGTTGTTGCCCCAACGCTCAGTGTTTCCTTCACTGACGCAACTCTTGGAAACGCAACAATTGGAACTCCTTACAGTGACTTCATCGCAGCAGTGACTCTCAGCAATGGCGCTCTATCGGGTCAGTCGGTTACGTATTCAACTTCAAGTGCACTACCAACGGGACTGAGTCTCAACGCCGCAACGGGCTACGTCACAGGAACTGCCGCAAGCTCGGTGGCTGCAGGAACCTATCCATTGGTCATTACCGCCACTTCACCGGGTTACACGAGTCAAACAGCAACAGTCAACATTGTGGTGATCGCTGCAGTTGTTGCCCCAACGCTCAGTGTTTCCTTCACTGACGCAACTCTTGGAAACGCAACAATTGGAACTCCTTACAGTGACTTCATCGCAGCAGTGACTCTCAGCAATGGCGCTCTATCGGGTCAGTCGGTTACGTATTCAACTTCAAGTGCACTACCAACGGGACTGAGTCTCAACGCCGCAACGGGCTACGTCACAGGAACTGCCGCAAGCTCGGTGGCTGCAGGAACCTATCCATTGGTCATTACCGCCACTTCACCGGGTTACACGAGTCAAACAGCAATCGTGAGTTTCGCTGTTCTCCCTCCAATTACGATTCCACCAACGCTAAGCATCAGCTTCACTGATTTATTATTAGCCAATGCAACAATTGGAACTCCTTACAGTGACTTTGTCGCCGCAGTGACTCTCAGCAATGCAACGCCTACTAATCAAGTGGTTTCTTATGCTGCTGTAAGCGCGTTGCCGAACGGTCTGACACTCAATCAAACCAATGGGCAAATTGTGGGTGTCATATCGGGAAGTGTTTCACCGGGAAACTATTCCTTCATATTTCAAGCAAGTGCTGTGGGATACATAACTCAAACCGGCACAGTAAGTCTGAGCGTGTTCCCAGCAGTCGTTACGAACTACTCACTGTCGTTCACCGATGCAACATTGAATGATGCTGTAGTTGGTACTTTTTACAGTGACAACATTTCTGCTGTTGCCCGGACGAACTTCACAATAACGTCGCAGCCAATTACCTACAGCACCACAAGCGTTCTACCTCCAGGGCTAACGCTTAATAGCTCAAACGGTTTTCTTTATGGCGTTCCCTTAAGTGGGCCGGCAAAAACCTATTCCCTGAACATCGTTGCTGCTGCAAATGGATATCCGAGTCAAACAACTGTGGTGAGCCTGGTTGTGAACTCGGATGCCATTATTGGATTTACTAAGTCGGCGACAGTCTTGTTTGCTTTCAATAAGTCACTTCTGACAAGTTCAGCCGTCAAGCAGATTGCAGTAATTGCAAAATACGTCGTTGCGAATCAACTTACGAAAGTCAACGTTGTTGGCACAACAAGCTTTGTAGGCGGAACTGCAACAAACACGGTTCTGGCACTCGCAAGAGCATCAGCTGTTGTGAAATTGTTGAGGGTAGATATTGGGACTTCTGTTCACTGTGTGATTTCTGCGATCAGCACAAATCTGCCCACTGCACGTTCAAGTTATTCTGCGATTGTTCAGTACTAGTAAAAGTTAAAGGTTCTGGTGGAGGTAAGGGGATTCGAACCCCTGACCCCTTGCATGCCGTTAATTGGCACTTCGCTCGTTGACAGCAAGTTCAGAACAACTACGTTCCAAGGGCCATCAAGTCATAGAAGTTCGTACAAGTCCTCAGAGTGCCTGAAAATCTGGCGTTAAGAACAATTTGATTTCGTGTATTCCCTGAAGTGTGAATTAGGGATGAATGTCACAATTCAGCGGACGGACACTCGATTTTTGATCGATAAAGTTTCATTAGATTATTTTTTCTTCACCTCGGTCTCGCACGAATTTCATTTAGCTCAGTGGAGGATTACGTGAAAATATATAAAAGAAGTCAAACGGTTTTGGCTGTGACCGTGATTTTGATCTTTCCTTACCTTCTGGTAGGGCCAGCAAGTGGAGCGCTTCTAGCACTGAATAATTCAACTTTCGCTGAATGTGAGTCAACAGTAACTGCAAATGTTGAAACGCAATATGTAGCCCAGCCTGTTGGAACTTTATCGACCACACTTGAACAAACCATAACTGAATTTGTTTCTGGTCTCTGTGGAGGTTGGAAAAATAGTTCGATTTCTTCTTCAAATAAATTCGCCCTCAAATCAAATTCGGCAATGTCTCCATCAACAATGTCTTATGCTTCCATGACAAAGATAAACAACTTTGGAATTTCAGCAACTGGTGGCGGAACCATTGTGAATCTAACGCTTCAGGGTTGGTGGAATTACAATGGCTCAAGCGCAATCGGAACAAGTCAATTTTGTCAGCCCACTTCTACTCCTTTTTATGGATACAGCTACGCAGGAACATACTGTGGATGGAGTTATAACGGCGGTTCAGGGTACCCAAACGCCTACGCACTTGAAAGATACTTATTTACAATCACATTACAAATTGGGCCAATACTACTAACTCAAAATTATTTGTACTGGATGAATGCGTATGTGAATGGAACCAGTCAGTTCGGGTGTAATCAATGCTGATATTGAAAAGTGTATTTATTTTTTTAGTTTTAATGATTGCTCTGACTCTTGGAGTTCTCGTTTGCGCAACAATTGGTGGCAGTCTCATGGCGTATTCATTTTTAGCCCTGATCTCTGCGATGTCAGTTCTTCGGTTCTTTGTTAAAAAAAGAATGTGAAATTGGTGGAGGTAAGGGGATTCGAACCCCTGACCCCTTGCATGCCATGCAAGTGCTCTACCAACTGAGCTATACCCCCAAGGAACTATTGATGCTAGCAGTCAGATTCCTGCCTCTATTTATTGATGTTTACGACTCCTAGATGGAATAGGTAGTCTTTTGAAAATTCAATTCAATGTTTAGGTGGGGACTATGTCGTGGGATTTTTCAACAGAGCCAGAATTTCAGGAACTACTCGACTGGGTGAAGGACTTCTGCAAGAACGAAGTTGAACCACTGGAGCTCGTGTTTCCGTATGCACCATATGTACGTGACGAGAAGATGCGTGCTCTCGTTAAGCCTCTACAAGATCAAATCAAGGCAAAAGGCCTCTGGGCTGTATTCCTCGACAAGGAACTTGGTGGTCCTGGTTATGGACAACTAAAGCTCGCACTATTAAATGAAGTACTTGGTCGCTACTCAATGGCTCCAGCACTATTCGGATGTCAAGCTCCAGACACAGGCAACATGGAAATCCTGGCTGCATATGGAACTGAAGAGCAGAAGGAGCGCTGGCTCTACCCACTAATGAATCAAGAAATGTTTTCGGCGTATTCAATGACCGAGCCACAAGGTGGATCAGACCCAAACCTCTTCACAACAAAGGCTGTTCGCGACGGTGAAGAGTGGGTCATCAATGGTGAAAAGTGGTACACCTCAAATGGTCGTAACGCTGACATTTTGTTTGTGATGTGCACCAATGGAATATTCATTGTTCCAAGAAAGACTCCTGGTGTTGAAATCAAGGACTACCCACGCACTCACAATCACATTATTTACAAAGACGTTCGTGTTCCGCTTGACCACTTGCTTGGACCAGAAGATGGGGCCAAGGTTTTGGCGCAGCGTCGACTTGGTGGTGGACGAATTCACCACGCTATGCGTGCCATTGCACAGTGCCAGCGTGCCTTTGACATGATGTGTGAGCGCGCACTTAGTCGCGAAAGTCACGGCAAGGTAATTGCCGAGCACCAAATGGTGCAGGCTGCAATTGCTGACTCCTACGCAGAAATTGCCCAGTTGCGACTACTCGTGCTCTGGACGGCGTGGACAATTGACAACTCGAGCACGCAAGAAGCTCGCACACAAATTGCCATGTGCAAATACACCGCAGCCAAAGTTCTTCGAGAAGTTTCCTACCGTGCAATTCACGTGCTCGGATCACTCGGGGTTACTGATCTCACCCCACTGCAAGCCATGTGGGCCGGCGCTCCAACCATGAGTGTGATGGACGGCGTTGATGAAGTCCACAAGGTGACGGTTTCGCGCAATGTGCTTAAGGGTTATGAGCCTCACCAAGGCTTCTGGCCAACTGACTACTTCCCAGAAAAGCGTGCGAAGGCTCGAGAGAAGTTCGCTGCAGCGTTTGCCGCTGACCCCGAGCTCGTTGGCTACGCCGATTACATGGAAAAGCGTTCGCGTAGTCACTAAGCAACAGGTTGACCTACTGGTGTTTGGCAAGGAAGCTAAGTATTCCCTCGGCGTAGGTTTCTCTGTCGTCGTACATTGCGAGGTGACTTCCATTCGGACAGTAGAGCAGTTCACCCTTCGGGAGAATTTTTGACATCTTCTCCATGTATGCCGGATCCATTGTGTCGTACTGGGCGCTAATGACTAGCGAAGGGATGTTGATTTTTGCTAGGTCTTCGGTGCGGTCCCAGTCGAGTAATTTTCCGCTCATGCCGAGTTCGCTTGGCCCTTGGAGCGGGACGTAGATGTCCTTGTTCACGCGGCTCATTCCTCGAAGGACACAGTTTGGCCACTGGTCAGATGGTGCGCGAAGAACGTGCAACACATAATGGTGCTCCATCAGTAGTTCTTCGTACTCTGCGTTATCAGTGTCATTACGCGCTTCAAAGTCTTTAATTTTTGCCAGAACTGTTTGATCCATTTGTGGCATTAAAACATTATTGGCATACTCGTTGTATGCGCGAGAGTTCGACATCATGTTAGAGATGATGAGCCCTTTTAGATTCTGTTGATATTTGAGCGCGTACTCAATAGCTAACAAACCACCCCAGGAACTGCCGTAGAGGAAGAAATTATCCTTCGTCAGTCCTAACGCAGTGCGTACTTGTTCCACTTCATCAACAAAACGGTCAATCTCCCAGAGCGATGGTTCGCTTGGTTGATCGCTACGGTACGAGCCGAGTTGGTCGTAGTGGTAGTACTCAACACCTGCCCCTGGAAAAATCGTGTCAAATGCTTCGAGGTATTCACAAGACATTCCGGGCCCACCATGGAGAAGTAGAACTTTGACAGCAGGATTGTTGCCGGTTCGCTTAGTCCAGACGTTGAATGTGCCTTTTTCGGTTTTGATGGGGATCATTTTCGTTCCGCCATCAATAACGTCATCGCGTCCTGCGTTGTCAAGGTATGGGTGAATTGGTTTCATGAAAAGAATCTATCTGTCTTGAAGTCAGGCTGCTTCTCAAATTTCCCTAGAATGTATAAATGGCCCGTCCCTTTGATGTAACCCAAGTTGAGTCCAAGTGGCAAGAACGCTGGCTTACAGAGGGCACGTACCAAGTCGATAACGATGACCCACGCGAGCGTTTCTATGCGCTCTGCATGTATCCGTACCCATCAGGAGCTGCTCACCAGGGCCACGTGCGCAACTACACCTTTGGTGACCTTCTAGTTCGCTACCAAACCATGCTCGGAAAGGCAGTTCTCTCTCCGCTGGGATTCGACTCTTTCGGACTTCCCGCAGAAAACGCTGCCATTAAAGCAGGATCGCACCCTCGAATCTTCACCGATGAGCGCATGAAGGAACTTAAGAATTCCATTCACCGCCTTGGCGCAGTGTATGACTGGCGTCGAGAAGTATTCAGTCATAACCCTGAATACATGAAGTGGGCTCAGACAATTTTTATTGAGTTCTACAAGAACGGACTCGCGTACCGCGCAAATGCACCAGTGAACTGGTGCCCAGGTTGTGCAACAGTGCTCGCTAACGAGCAAGTGAACGCTGACGGAACGTGTGACCGCTCCGGTGATCTTGTTGAGCGAAAGAATCTTGAACAGTGGTTCTTTAAGATCACCGACTACGCCGAAGAACTTCTTAATGACATTGACACTCTTGAGTGGCCAGAGCGAGTTAAGACAATGCAGCGCAACTGGATTGGAAGATCTGAAGGAGTGGAGTTCGAGCTCGCACTTGCGAGTGACCCCTCTAAGGGACTTCGTGTCTTCACAACTCGACCAGACACTGGATTTGGTGTGACTTACGCCGTAGTTGCGCCAGAGCACCCACTTCTTGGTGAGCTCACTACAGATGATCAGCGTGCCAATGTGCAGGCACTGGTGGAGCGTGCAAATGCCGCGAGCGAACTCGAGCGCACTACATCATCTGATGCAGGAGCCGGACTCGATAAGCGTGGTGCCTTCACCGGTAGCTACGTCATTAATCCTTTCAATAACGAACAAGTTCCGGTCTACGTGGCTGACTATGTACTTGGAACGTATGGCACTGGCGCAATTATGGCTGTTCCTGCAGAAGATGAGCGCGACTTCGCATTCGCGAAAGTCCACGGTCTACCAATCGTCAGAACTATCGAGACACCAGCTGACTTTGAAGATGGCGCTTATTCGGGAGACGGCCTTCACATCAACTCTGGATTCATGGATGGGATGGACGTAGAGACCGCGAAGAAGGCTGCTGCGAAGTTTTTAGAAGAGAAGGCGAGTGGACTCGTAAAGGTCAACTACCGACTTCGTGACTGGCTCGTTTCTCGCCAGCGCTTCTGGGGATGTCCAATTCCAATTATTTACTGTGACAAGTGCGGAATGTTGCCTGTTCCTGCAGAACAACTTCCAGTTGTGGCTCCAGACGACGTGAACATGGACAAGAGCGGCCAGTCGCCACTCGCCACACACGAAGGCTTTAGAAACACGACCTGTCACAACTGTGGTGGCCCCGCACGACGTGAAGCCGACACCATGGACACCTTTACAGACTCTTCTTGGTACTTCCTTCGTTTCGCTGATCCGTTTTCTACGGGCAAGCCTTTTGATGCGGAGCAAGTTAAGAAGTGGATGCCAGTTGATCAGTACATTGGCGGCATCGAGCACGCAATCTTGCACTTGCTCTACGCACGCTTCTACGTAAAAGCTCTAGTTGATGTAGGTATTGCCCCAGGTCTTCCGCGCGAACCCTTTAAGCGTCTCTTCACCCAGGGAATGATTCGACTCGACGGCTCAAAGATGTCTAAGTCCAAGGGCAACCTGATTGCACCTGAGAAGTACTACGACCGCGTGGGTGCTGACGGACTTCGTTTGTTCCACCTCTTTGTTGGACCACCAGCCGATGATGTTGACTGGACTGAGCAGACTGAAGACGTTATCGAAGGCTGCGCCAGGTTTATTGACCGCATTGTGCGACTTAGCCAGTACGACGAAGTTAACTTCCACGACACCTTTGATGACACCGACCTTGCAGTGAAGCAGGCAGTACACCGCACAATTGTTCGTGTTACCAGTGACCTCGAGCGTTGGAGCTACAACACCGCCGTTGCAGCACTTATGGAACTACTCAACACAGTTTCAAAGCAAGCACGTTCGGATCATGGCGCGCACCGTGAAACGCTCGACGATTCGCTAAACACCATGTTGAAGTTGCTGGCTCCAATGGCGCCACACATCACGGCAGAGCTCTGGGAGCAGCGTCTTCCGGGCGAGAAGTCAGTCCACTTACAGAGCTGGCCAGTTGCTGACCCTGCTCTCACGGTTGAAGAAACGGTCGTCATGGTTGTGCAGATCAATGGCAAGGTGAAGTCACGAGTGAACGTTGCACCAAGCGTCAGCGAGGCCGATGCGCAGGCCGCAGCTCTTAGTGACCTAGAAACAATCAGTGCCCTGGGTGGAGCTACGCCAAAGCGAATTGTCTGCGTTCCGCCACGTTTGGTGAACATAATTATCTAATGGCAAAAAGTTCTAAGACCGGTGACACAACGGTATTGATTGAGCCACCACGTTTTGACCGTCCTGAAGTAGAGATTCAATCGTCTGCGCGCAGGAAGAAAACGGGAACTGCTCACTGGTCGGGTAGTCGCATCATTGTTCAGATTCCAGCAAACGTTCGTGGGAAAGACAGGACAATGTTTGTTGATGAGCTCGTAGAGCGCTTATTGACGCAGCGTCCACAAGTCGCTGCTGGTGACGGAATGCTCGAAGAGCGCGCACGTCTGCTTGCGGCACAGTACAACGACGGGGTTGAACCAGTTTCAGTCCGCTGGGTAACCAATCAGCAAGCACGCTGGGCATCATGTTCACCTGGCACAAAAGAAATTCGAGTTTCGAGTCGACTTCGACAATGCCCAGAGTGGGTCATTGATGCAGTGCTGGTTCATGAACTCGCGCACTTACAGGTGGCCGACCACTCTCCAGCGTTTTACGAAATTGCTAATCGCCACCCTCGTCAAGATGACAGTGAGCTTTACCTCGAGGGTTACGCGCTGGGGCTGGGTCTTCGAATTGAAGAGGCAGACGTAGAAACTGCTTAGCTCGCTTCACCGCGCAAGAAGCGCTCTAGCTCTTCAGCAAGTTCATCACCACTAGGCAGTTCTTCACCTAGTGACGTTCCTTCTACTTCGTCAGCAACTTCTTCTAACTCTTCAACCATTGATGAGTGATCAGGGTTGTTGGTTACAAGCTCATCAACGCGCTGGCGAGCTTCGTCTGCAGAAGCGCGAAGGTGACTGGCATCAAGTGTGAGTCCACCAATGCGCGCAAGTCCTTCAATGAGAGCGGCTGCGGCCTGGGGATAGGGCATGCCAGCAACGTAGTGAGGAACACGTGCCCAGAGGGTAATGACGTCCATGTCTACTTCGGCGAAACCAAGCTCAAGCGCCGCACTAATGCCAGCAGGAACTTCGAGCTCTCCAGAAACGGTGCCAACGAGTGGCAATAGGTGAGCACTCGCAATCGGTGCAGTACCAATAACGCGAACTGGGCGAGTGTGAGGTGTTGGAGCTGGGAATGCTCCAAGGCCTACAACGAGTCGAACATCGAAGCGTCCAGCTGCATCGGTGACCACATCAATGAAGTCACTCCAGTGAAAGTCAGGCTCTGGTCCAATGAGGAACAGCATGTCTGCGCCATCGCCGTCTTTTCCGTAGCGCAACTGGATCTCAGGCCAGGTGAGCTCGGTGGTAATTCCGTCAATGATTCGAGCGACTGGGCGACGTGCACGCTGGTCAATAAAGAACTCAGTGTCAAAGGTCGCTAGTACCTCAGTGTGAATGGTGTCGAGCATGGTGCTGAGAGCGGTGCTGGCTCCACTTCCTGCGTCAATCCATCCGTCGAGGCAGACAACAAGAACTGGTTCGTTTAGTTCTGGATCAGCAAGAAAAATTATGCGGTCGTAGATCTCGTCGTCCATCAACCTTGCTCCAAGGTTTGCTTCGCAAGTTCAGCCAGCATGGTGATGTGTGTTGGAAATTCGCTCACGCTTCCAGTGTCGCCTGCAGTTGCTCCGGCGCTGTAGCGAGCGAAGACTCCCTGCAAAATGCACGCAAGCTTCCAGTAACCAAATGCTTGGTAGTAAGAAACATGGCTTACGTCCAGTGACGTGTGCTTCGCGTACGTCTCGAGAACTCCAGCACGGCCCACAAAACCTTCGGCGGTTGTAGGAGCAGCACCCAAGAGTGCAGCTGTCGCATCAGAGCGCTCCGACCAGTAAACGAGAAGGAGACCAAGGTCAGCCATTGGGTCACCGAGCGTGCAAATCTCCCAGTCGAGGATTGCCTTCACGCGGCCTTTTTCGTCGAGCACCGTGTTGTCGAGTCGGTAGTCACCGTGAACAATGGAAACTCGCTGCTGCGTAGGAATCGACGCGGCAAGTTGTGCTCCGACTGCTTCGACGAGTCCACCGTGGCCGTAACCCTCAACTTGCATTTGATCGAACTGTGTGCGCCAGCGCTTCAACTGACGTTCAATGTATCCGTCGTGACGAGCAAGACCGCTGAGGCCAGCTTCTTCAATGTCCACTTCGTGAAGTCGAACCAGCGTTGAGGCGAGATTTTCTCCAATACCTTCTCTGGTTGGAACATCGAATGCGTTTTCCGCATCCTTGCGGTCTCGAAGGATCGCGCCTTCAACGAACTCCATTACGTAGAACGGACGCTCGTTAACTGCTTCATCGATGCAAAGCCCTAGGGGAGTAGCGACAGGGATCCCCTGCGGATGAAGTGCCGTGATGATGGTGTGCTCTCTGACCATGTCGTGCGCCGTTGGCAGCACGTGACTGGTTGGCGGGCGTCGAAGCGCGAATTGCTTTCCAGTCGCGTCAGTGACGCGGTAGGTCAGGTTTGAGCGACCGCCAGCGATAAGTTCAAAAGTGAGAGGCCCAACAGCGCCTACGTTGTCTGCCATCCACGTAGTGACGTTGTCGGCGTTGATTCCAATTACGTCATTTCCCATAGACGCCGAGGATAACAGTGTCAGAGCACCCTTCCATCAGGTCCCAACACCGTTAGGCTGACCAGCGTGTTCACGAAAATGGCCCTCTAATGCAGGTATTTAAACCTGGCCATTCGATCAGCCTTCGCCTCGGAGAGACCCGCTTTGACGTCACTTCTAGGGCTCTTGTAATGGGCATCCTTAATCGAACCAAAGACTCTTTTTTCAGTCCCGCCGCGACGTACGACCTTGATGCATTCTTTCAACGAGCAGAGCAGCTCGTTAACGAAGGGGCAGATCTTCTCGACGTAGGTGGAGTGAAGGCTGGGCCTGGTGACGAAGTCACCGAAGCAGAAGAACTCGAGCGAGTTGTTCCAGTTATTGGTGAACTCAAAAAACGCTTTGATGTGCCACTAAGTATTGACACGTGGCGAGCATCGGTGGCGAAGGCTTGTTTCGCTGAAGGGGCGAGTGTCGGAAACGACATCAGTGGATTCGCTGACCCGGAGTATTTAAAAGTTGCGGCTGTTGCCAACGCCAGTGTTGTGGCAACCCACATTCGCCTTAAGCCCCGCGTCGCTGACCCGACTCCCCAGTACGACAATGTCACAGAGACAGTGAAAGATTTTCTCGTGCAACGACGTCAGTGGGCTCTTGATGCAGGTATTGAACATGACCGCATCATCATTGATGCGGGACTCGACCTTGGTAAAACTGCCGCGCAGTCGCTACAACTTCTCAGGGACTCCTCGGTGCTGGCAGAACTCGGCTCGCCACTACTTCTTTCTGCTTCAAACAAAACATTCCTCGGGGTGATGTTTGATCTTCCCGTCACCGAACGACGCGAGCCCTCACTTGGAGCCAGCGCCCTCGGAATCGCTGGGGGATGTCGTATTCTTCGTGTACATGATGTTGCTGGCTCGGTGAGAGTCAGAGACGTAATGGAGCACTTGATTGGAGCGAGTTGAGTAGTTCAACTATCTGTGTTGTTGGCACTGATGCCACCATGGTTTACGACGCGCTTCACAATGTTCTCCAAAGCGCCCTCGGAGACCTCGACCCGTCGTTCGCTCTTCAGGACTTCACGGCAAAAGATGCTGCATCAAGCAGTTCAGATTCAATTCTGTCGAGAGTTATAGAAGCACTCAATACCCCGCCATTTCTCGTTGAAAGGCGAGTGGTCGTTGTTCGAGATGCACAGTCACTCTTAACTGATGAAGTTGCAGAGCTCATTGCCTGGATAGACAATCCGGCACCTGCGGTGACTCTTATTCTCGGAGTAGTTGGCACCAAGGCCAACAAGCTCGTAAAAGCTGCTGGCGAAGTAGTTGAGACGAATGTTGGCTCTAGGGCACAGGACCGCGCAGCATTTGTTTCCGCCAAGTTCGCTGAGTACAACGTCACCATTGACCGCACCGCTTCGCAGCGCATTGCTGAGCTCGTGGGAGACGACGTTGCGCGCATAGATTCAACTGCTCGAACGCTTTCGACCATTTATGGATCAGCTCCGCTCAAATTTAAAGATGTTGAGCCGTACTTAGGAGAAGCCGGTGACGTTCCGGCGTGGGACCTCACCGATGCAATTGATTCAGGTGATGCCAGTAAGTCAATTGTTGTTGCTCGTCGAATGCTCGACTCCAAAGGACGTGCAGGACTTCAAATTGTAAATATGCTGCAACGTCACTACTTAGCCATGGCGAGACTCGAGGGCAGTGGCGCTACTAGCCAAGAAGAAGCAGGCTCCATTCTCTCGATGAGCCCTTACCCAGCGGGTAAAGCACTGAAGACTGCGCAACGACTCGGTCAACAAAAGATCACTCAAGCTGTGCACTGGGTGAGAGAAGCAGATGTTTCGCTTAAGGGTGGCGTTAGTTATGGCGGAAAAGATCTCAACACCGACATTGACGTAACTGACCTAACAGTTATTGAGGTACTCGTGGCGCGACTGGCGCGAATGTCGGGTGCTGGGCGTCGCTAAGACGTGACGAATTAACGTTAAAAGTTTGTTGAAAAGAAAACGGGCGTAGCCCGTGAATTATGCGTTGGTCTTGAGTGCGTTGATGCGCTTCATAAGACCAGACTTCTTGTTTGCAGCCTGGTTCTTGTGAATGACCTTCTTGGCAGCAGCCTTGTCAATACGCTTCATTGCAGCACGAAGAGCTGACTCTTCGTTCTCCGTACCAGCAGCGCTAAGAGCGTTCTTGGTACGCGTGCGGATCTCAGACTTGACCGACTTGTTGCGCTCGCGTGCAACTTCGTTCTGCTTGTTACGCTTGATTTGGCTCTTGATATTTGCCACAAAAAACTCCGTTATCAGTGCGCCGAAACTGTCCGGCGGGCTAAATAAGGCTAGCAGAGTGGCGAAGTAGGGCCAACAACGAGGAATTCTCTGGTCTGGCGGGTAGCCTTGATGCACCGTGGCCGAACAAATTACTACCGTTGATTTCAGCAAAATCCGCAATCTGAGCATCATTGCTCACATTGACCACGGTAAGTCGACCCTTTCTGACCGAATCCTAGAAATCACTGGAGCAGTCGATCCACGACTCATGCGAGCGCAGTATCTCGACTCAATGGATATTGAGCGTGAGCGCGGCATCACGATTAAAGCTCAGAACGTTCGTGTGGGCTACGAAGGCCACATCATCCAACTCATCGACACACCGGGTCACGTTGACTTCGGTTACGAGGTTTCTCGCTCACTCGCGGCGTGCGAAGGAGCTGTGCTTCTCGTTGACGCGAGCCAAGGTATTCAAGCTCAAACTCTCGCGAACTGTTACCAAGCCATTGAGAACAACTTAGAAATTGTTGCGGTGCTCAACAAGATTGACCTTCCCGCCGCAGACCCAGATCGCTGCAAAGAAGAACTCGAGCGCGTGCTCGGACTTCCGGCAAACGAAGTGCTCTCGATTTCTGCAAAGACTGGTGAAGGGGTACCAGAACTACTTCGCGCAATCATCGAGCGCATTCCTGCTCCACAAGGTGACCCTGAAGCAGAGCTACGTGCACTTATTTTCGACTCGTACTACGACCAGTACCGCGGTGTAATCAGTTCCATCAGAATTGTCGACGGAACTTTGCGAGACAACATGAGAATTCGCATGATGCAAAACGGCACGAACCACGAAATTGAAGAAATCGGAATTCGCACGCCAACACTTCTCACCGTGAAGCAACTCGGCCCTGGAGAAGTGGGTTTCATAGTTGCGGGAATCAAGGACGTTGGTGGTGCTAAGTCGGGTGAAACAATCACTGACTCAGCGCGACCTGCAGAAAAACCACTCGATGGTTACATGGATCCCAAGCCAATGGTGTTCTGCGGTATTTATCCAATTGACGGTGACGATCTTCCTGACATGCGTGACGCTCTGGACAAATTAAAGTTAAACGACGCCTCAATCACGTTCGAGCCTGAGTCTTCACACGCACTGGGCTTTGGATTCCGCTGCGGGTTCCTTGGGCTCTTGCACATGGAAATTGTTCGTGAGCGTTTAGAGCGTGAATTCAATCTCGAGATCATCGCAACGGCCCCTTCGGTTGTGTACCGAGCATTTCTCACTGATGGCAGTCAAATAAGTGTTGACAATCCAACGGAGCTTCCAGACCCGAGTCGACTCGATCACATTGATGAGCCAATGCTCGACATTTCAATCTTGAGCCCTACGGAGTATCTCGGGGCAATCATGGATCTCTGCCAGACCAGACGTGGCGAAATGATCAAGATGGACTACCTGTCAACTGAGCGCGTTGAGCTGAAGTACTCAATCCCACTCGCTGAAGTTGTTATTGACTTCTTTGACGCGTTAAAGAGTCGCACCAAGGGATACGCGAGTCTTGACTACGAGCCGAGTGGTTACGTCACCTCACAACTTGTTCGAGTGGACATCCTTATCAACCACGAACCAGTTGATGCCTTCTCGACAATTGTTCACAAGTCCAATGCGGACTACTACGGACGTCGTATGTCTGAGCGTCTAAAAGAACTCATTCCACGCCAGATGTTTGATGTGCCAATTCAGGCCGCAGTTGGTGGTCGCATTATTTCTCGTGAAACCGTAAAGGCTCGCCGCAAGGACGTTTTGGCCAAGTGTTACGGAGGAGACATCACCCGTAAGCGCAAGCTCCTCGAGAAGCAAAAAGAAGGTAAGAAGCGTATGAAGAACCTGGGAAGAGTTGAAGTTCCCCAGGAAGCATTCGTTGCTGCCTTGAAGTTAGAAGACTGACCCTTTCTATCTGGCACTCAGTAGAATTGAGTGCCAAAGGGGAAAGTATGGCTCGTCGCTCACCAAAAGCACCTATTTCGACACCTACTGACCTCGACGCGCGCAAAGCCAAGATTCTCGAGTCAGTTGTAGTTGAGCACGTTGATACCGCAATGCCAGTTGGCTCGTCGTCTGTGGCTGGCGCACCGGGTCTCGGCGTTTCTCCGGCCACCGTTCGTTCAGAGATGGTCACGCTCGAGCGAGAGGGATTCCTCACACAACCTCACACCTCGGCTGGACGCATTCCAACCGATAAGGGATATCGCTACTTCGTTGATCACCTTCAGTCCGGCGTACTCGGCCAAGCACAGCAACATCAGGTGAAGGACTTCTTCGCCAATGTTCGAGGTGAAGTTGAAGATGTTTTAGAGCAAACTTCGACGCTGCTGACAAAGATGACAAGTTACACATCAGTCGTAATGGGAGCTGGTCACAGTCAGGCAAAGATTTTGAACGTGCAGCTCGTCAATCTCGACGCTCGCCATCAGCTGCTGGTTACAGTTTTCTCAGACGGCCTTGTTCTAAAGAACAGCGTTATGACGACGTTTGATGCAAGTCATGAAGAAGTTGCAGAAGCCTCGAAGCAGCTGAATGCGCTTCTGATTGGCACCACACTCGGTGAAAGCATTCAAGTCCCTTCACGCGCGGACCACGTCGCAGTACTTGTACGAGACGCTGCCAGTGTCCTGCACAAAGAAAAGCCAACCACTGATGGCGAGCAGGTCTACATTGGCGGCTCTTCAAAGGTTGCTGAATCGTTCGATGGGGTAGAGACAGTACAGAAGGTCTTGAGCATCTTGGAGCAGGAACTTCTCGTGGTCTCTTTGGTGCAAGACATCCTCGAGCAAGACATTTCAGTTTCCATCGGATCCGAAAATGGTTACGAGCCACTTTCTGCGGCTTCGGTGATCGTGGCACCAGTCACCATTGATGGAAATTCGGTGGGAGCAGTTGGTCTCCTTGGTCCAACACGAATGAAATACCGCGAAGCGATGATTGCAGCAGAAACTGTTTCAAAGCACCTCACACAACACTTTGGTGGAGAAGAAATTGACTAGTTCAGATTTATACGAAATCCTGGAAGTTGATCGCAAC
>DAIQPM010000057.1:0-6966 GCA_036787355.1 Acidimicrobiales bacterium | reverse complement strand
TCAATCCACTAAATCCAAGTGCTGAGGCGATTGGTTCAATTTGTCCAGGTAAATCAAAGCCATCACTAGTGGTGATTTCCTATAACGCCAACAGCATTCAGCAAAAGTTAATGGCGCTCGGGGTCAACGTTGTTGTTCAATCAGCACCGTCAACATTGGATGGTGCTTATTCACAAATCACCCAACTCGGACAGCTCTCGGGCCACAGCAGCGAAGCAGCAAAGTTGACTTCGTCCATGAAGAAGGCAATCAAAGCTGCCATTGCTTCAATTCCAGCTCACCCTTCTAAAAAACTCACGGTGTTTTATGAAGTAGGAGTGAAACCCTACTACTCACTAACGAGCCAGACATTTGTTGGATCACTACTGAAGTCACTCGGCACAGTAAACATCGCCGACGAAGTAGCAACCTCGGCTGATGCGGGGTATCCATCTTTAAGCGCTGAATACATTTTGAGTTCAAATCCAAAGCTGATTTTCACCGCAGACGGACAAACCAAGTCACAGGTGAATGCTCGCACCGGATTCACAAAAGTCAGTGCAGCCGCTAATGGAGCAGTTGCTTCGTTGAACCCAAACGTCGCATCTGAATGGGGTCCGCAGTTACCTGAACTTATGAAGTCACTGGCCTCAGCAGTGAGAGCAGCGCTCAATAACAAGATGCTCTGGAACTAAATGACACTTAGTCCGCCCACCACCCGTCGAGTCGTTGTCGTCAGCGTTTTCACGCTGGCGCTTCTCGTCATTGCGGTGGTGTGCGGGCTAGTTGTTGGTCCAACTTCGGTGAGCAACTCTCGAATCTTCGGATCACTCTTTGCCCACATTGGTATTGGCCACAGCACACTTGACCAGATGCAGACAACAGTCATTTGGCAACTTCGTGCGCCACGCTTAGTGCTGGGACTCTTAGCTGGTGCGATGTTGGCGGTGGCTGGAGGTTCCTATCAAGGTGTGTTTCGCAATCCACTCGCTGATCCGTATCTGCTTGGAGTCGCAGCGGGCGCGGGCATTGGTGCAACGTTCGCAATTATGGACGTTGGACATGGGCTCAACACGCCAACGTGGACTCCACTACTTGCGTTTATCGGTGCACTTGTGGCGGTTGGGGCGACCTGGGCAATTGGTGGGAGAGGTAGCCGCTCAAACGAGGGGACACTCATTCTCGCTGGTGTTGCGATTGCGGCACTCTTAACAAGCGCGCAGACGTTCTTGCAACAACAAGCTTCAGCGAACTCAATTGCTCGTGTCTACATCTGGCTACTTGGCTCACTCGCAAGTGCGAACTGGTCATCAGTCAACCTCATCCTTCCCTACGTAATTGTTTGCATTGCAGTGTGCATACTTTGTGGTCGCGCATTGGACGTAATGAGCGTTGGCGAAAATGAGGCGAAATCACTCGGACTGCCAGTTCGGCGAATTCGCTTCATAGTTATCCTCGCTTCATCACTTGGCACCGCGGCGATTGTTTCTGTGGTCGGGTTAATTGGATTCGTTGGAATTATTGTTCCGCACATTGTGAGACTTCTGGTTGGTATTTCCAATCGTCGAATCTTGCCAATCTCGGCTGCTCTTGGCGCAGCGTTCTTAGTGATTGCCGACACGATTGCGCGAACTGCAATTGCTCCGTCTGAACTTCCGATTGGTGTAATTACTGCAGCCGTAGGCGCGCCAGTATTCGTTTTGATTCTTAGCTTTAGGAAGTCTTCATGACGAACGCTATTGAAATAAACAATCTCTCGGTCAGCGCTGGATCAAAGAAGTTGGTGTCAGATGTGACGCTTAACGTCGAAGCAGGTTCCTGGCTAACAATTATTGGACCTAACGGTGCAGGGAAAACATCACTTATTGAAGCAGTCGCTGGCATAAGAAAATTTGGATCAGGCTCGGTGAAGATCAGTGGTCAAGACATGGCTCAACGTAATGAGCGAGCGCGCGCGCGTTTGCTCGCTTTCGTACCGCAAAATCCGCTGGTCCCAGCTGGCATGAGTGTGCGTGATTACGTAACGCTGGGGCGAACTTCGTATCACGGCATGTTGCGTGCTCCTTCAGCGAGAGACCGAGCAGTTGTTGATTCAGTGTTAGAGCGACTGTCGCTTCAGCACTTCGCCAAGCAGAACATCTCTGTTCTTTCAGGTGGAGAGCGTCAACGCACGGTGATTGCGCGCGCACTCGCACAATCAACCATGGTGGTTGTCCTTGACGAACCAATTACTGGACTTGATCTTCGCCACCAAATGGAACTTTTGGAGCTACTTAAGAAGGAAGTAGCTGAATGCGGACTCACCGTGCTGGCGACATTGCACGATTTAACCCTTGCTGGACAGTTTGCTGACCGATTGGTGTTGCTTGATAAATCTGAAGTTGTTCTTGATGGACCAGCGCACGAGATCATTAGAGATCCTGAACTCGCGAGTAGGTATGGCATGCAGTTTCGCGTTGTTGATGTTGATGGCTCAGACGTTGTTGTTCCGGTGCGTTCCTAGTTAGCACCTAGACTAAGTAGTACAACGAAGGGAATCACCTTGCGCCGTACGCGAATAGTTGCAACCATTGGACCGTCATCTGAAAGTGATGATGTCATCAAGGGTCTCGTCCTCGCGGGCGTTGACGTATTCCGTCTCTCTTTCGCCCACGGCGACATACCTTCCAACATTGAGCGACTGCGCCGCCTGAGAGCACTCGCTCCTGACGCCGCGATCATGGTTGACATTCCTGGCCCGAAGATTCGAGCAGGATCCTTCGGCACTACTCCGGTGCAGCTGAGCGTTGGCGATCAAGTTGAACTTTATGAAGCCTTTGGTGAAGCTTCAACAAGCTCTCGAATCGCTGTTGAACGTGACGACGTACTTCAAATGCTTAAGACTGGTGACCGCGTACACCTCGGCGACGGCGGAACCTCATTGGAAGTAACTTCAACGGGAAAGACTGTAATGACGGTGGTTGTTTCTGGTGGTGGTGTGATGGGCAAGCCTGGACTTTCGCTTCCATCTTCAATCATTGCGGACCAGCTTCCAACCGCTGATGACCGCGAACGTCTGGAAGCGCTTCGCAGCGAAAAATTTGAAATTCTTGCTGTTTCATTTGTGAGATCAGCATTTGACATGGTTTCAGTTCGCACGGTACTTGGGCGAAACGATGTGATGATGATGGCGAAGATTGAAACCGCTGAAGGCATTAAAAACCTTTCTGAGATTATTGAAGTTTCAGATTCGATCATGGTGGCTCGTGGTGACCTCGGAGTTCGGATGCCAATCGAAGATGTCCCACACCTTCAAAAGACAATTGTTCATGAAGGTGTCAAGTTCGCGCGACCAGTAGTTGTCGCAACACAAATGCTTGAATCAATGACGCATGCCCAAGTTCCAACACGCGCTGAAGTAACTGACGTTGCCAACGCGGTGCTTGACGGGGCCAGTGCGGTAATGCTTTCTGGTGAAACTGCAATCGGAGACGATCCAATTGGCACGGTTGTCACCATGGACCGCATCGTGACGCGTGCCGAAGAATCCTTCGACTACCAGAAGTGGGGAGCGGGTCTTGGTCTCCAACAGGGCATAACTGACCCTCACGACCCTGCGCGCATTACTGCGGCCATGACTGGATCTGCGTGGCGAGCAGCCATGGAAGAAAAAGCTGTGGCGATTGTTGCTTGCACACGATCTGGAATGACTGCTCGTGCAATTTCGCGGTTCCGTCCTCCAATGCCAATCATTGCCATCACTCCGAGCGAAGCAACTGCTCGTCAACTTCGAAGCTCGTGGGGTGTGCAGGAAACATTCATCTCACAGGCAACGGCAATTGATGAGCTCTGCGAATTTGCCATGCAGCAACTTAAGCTTGCCGGCATCGCTAAGACCGGGGACCGCATTGTGATTATGGCTGGTTCTTCAAAAGGCGGCGCTTCAATAACTGACACCGTTCGCATGGTTGTTGCGAGGTAAACCTCAATTGGTGCCCCCGGCAGGAGTCGAACCTGCGCACATGGCTTCGGAGGCCAATGCTCTATCCACTGAGCTACGGGAGCGTACATATCAGGCTACTGGACTCATCTAAAGTTCTTCTATGAGTTCCAAAGCACTACCAACTTCACTACTGGCAGATACTGCCGTTGTTGGTGATCATGACGTCACCATTGGTGGCGTCTCACTTAGTGAACTCGCAGCCACCTACGGCACACCCCTCTTTGTCTACGACGAGCAGACCCTGCGCTCACGTTGTAGCGAAGCAGCCAAGATTTTTGACGATGGAGTTGCATTCGCCTCCAAGTCATTCCTCTGTGGGGCAATGGCCAAGCTCGCCAGCGAAGAAGGCCTCTGCATTGATGTTTCAACTGGCGGGGAGCTCGACATAGTTCTACGTGCCGGAATTAATCCAGATCGAATCATTCTCCACGGAAATAACAAATCATTAGATGAACTGAAGCGAGCCATCGAAGTCGGTGTGCACCGAATCATTGTTGACAACTTTTCTGAAATTGAACGAATTGGTTCACTAACCTCCAGCGGTTCAGATGTGCACTGTCTAGTGCGTGTGACCCCCGGCGTGGAAGCGCACACGCACGAATTTATTAAGACGGGCACCGAAGACACCAAGTTCGGTTTCTCAATTACTTCTGGTGATGCCAGAAAGGCAATCGACGCGGTCGATGCACTGCCTGGCGTAACGCTGCACGGAGTGCACGCGCACATTGGCTCGCAGATTTTCGAAACTTCTGGCTTTGATGAAACAATGCAAATTCTCGCAACGTTCACCAAGGATGATGACTTTGACGAACTCTGCATTGGTGGTGGAATTGGCGTTGCCTACGTCGAAGGCGAATCGGCACCATCTATTACTGAGTGGGGAAGTGCAATCCGTGAAGCGGCAAAGCGCATTGGACTAGATCCAAAGATACGTATTCTCGCTGAACCAGGTCGCGCAATCGTCGCCCAAGCTGGCCTTACGTTGTACCGCGTAGGAGCAGTTAAGCCAGTGGCCGAGCGCACCTACATGGCAGTTGATGGTGGCATGAGTGACAACCCACGCCCTGTTCTCTATGGATCTGGCTATGAAGCATTTGATGTTTCAAATCCCAAGGCACCTCGAACACAAAGTGTCCGCCTTGTCGGAAAGCACTGTGAAAGTGGCGACATTTTGATCGACGAAGCATGGCTTCCAGCAACAACTGGCGTTGAGGCACTAATTGCCACCCCAGTAACAGGGGCGTATAGCTATTCAATGGCTTCTAATTACAACCGAGTTCCACGACCAGCTGTGATCTTCGTAAAAGACGGAAAAGCCCGTGAAGTACTGCGTCGTGAGACGTTTGACGACTTAGCTCGTCTCGAAGTCTGAGCCCCCTTCCCCTAGACTTAGCCAATGACTTCACCCGTAATTCGCGTTGGCGTAATCGGGGCTGGCTTTGTAGGAAGCGCCCTGGTTGAGCTACTCAATGACCGTTCACGTAACGACGCATTGCTCGACGCCGCCACGGCAACTATCGAAGTTGTGGGAGTCGCTGTTCGCGACATCTCCAAGAATCGCGGATCTATCTCGAAGGACCTTTTAACTACTGACGCTGCAGGACTTGCCAGTCGTCAAGATCTTGACATTTTGGTTGAACTCGCTGGAGGCATCGAACCAGCTCGAAGCTACGTTGAAGCAGCTCTAAAGAATGGCGTTTCGGTTGTTACTGCAAACAAGGCACTCATGGCCGACTGTGGAACTGAACTTGCACGTCTCGCTAGCGCAAATAACTGTGACCTCTTTTATGAAGCTGCCGTAGGTGGGGCCGTTCCAATCATTCGCGCTCTTCGCACTTCACTAGCGGGAGAGCGAATTAATCGCGTCATGGGAATTGTGAATGGAACAACAAACTTCATTCTCTCAAAGATGACTAGTGAGGGAAGTGACTACGGCGTCGTGCTGAAAGAAGCACAAGCTCTTGGTTACGCTGAAGCCGATCCGACTGCTGACGTTGAAGGATTCGACGCAGCGGCAAAAGTGCAGGTTCTTTCTTCACTCGCTTTTGGCACCGAGATGAAGAGCACAGAAATTTCTCGCGAAGGAATTTCTGGCATTCGTTCTGTTGACGTCGACTTTGCCACGAATGCTGGATACGTCATCAAGCTCGTAGGTGTTGCTGAGCGTCACGGGGCACACGGACTTTCTCGTCGCGTTCATCCGGCATTAATTGAGAGAAGCCACCCGCTCGCTTCAGTAAATGGTGCAATGAATGCAGTATTTGTCGAAGGCGTGAATAGTGGTCCACTTATGTGGCTCGGACAAGGCGCCGGTGGTGGGCCCACAGCGACTGCGGTCCTCGGAGATGTACTAGATGCTGCACGCAATCGCGTTGACAAGCGTCACCAGGTTCCATTCAGTGTTGATCCAGAGATCAAGGACATCGACGCGGGGGACACTTCAAGCATTTTCTACATAAGTGTCGATGTGAAAGACGAACCTGGAGTACTTGCTGCGGTTGCCGGAGTCTTCGGAAAGAACAATGTTTCAATTCGTTCTATGGAACAGCACGGCGTCAGCAATGAAGCTCGCATCTCATTCATGACGCACGAAGCACTTGGAAAGAACGTACAAGCAACGATCAGCGACCTGGCAAAATTGAGTTCAGTTGACTCAATTGGAAATTGCATTCGCGTTATCGAAGGAGTGAAGTAATGCCAGGTTGGAACGGACTCCTTAATGAGTATTCAGAGTGGTTTAACCTTGAAGGAGTGAAAGAAGTTGTCACGCTTCAAGAAGGCAACACACCGCTTATTCGTGCCGACCGTCTCTCAGAACGACTCGAAGCAGACGTGTGGCTGAAGTTCGAAGGACTTAACCCATCTGGTTCTTTTAAAGACCGTGGAATGACTAACGCTGTAACCCAAGCCAAGGCCAAGGGTGCGAAGACTGTTATCTGTGGATCTACTGGAAACACCTCGGCTGCAGCTGCTGCGTACGCCGCAAAAGCCGGCATGGACTGTGT
>DAIQPM010000003.1:0-32971 GCA_036787355.1 Acidimicrobiales bacterium | reverse complement strand
GCAAAGAATCTTGGAGTCCTCTTTTCGGTGCACCTAAAGGCCACCATGATGAAGGTCTCAGACCCAATTATGTTCGGTCACGTTGTCACTTCGTTCTTTCCATCAACCTTCGAGAAGTATGGCGAGCAACTCGCTTCTGCGGGGCTACGTGCGAACGATGGCTTAGCTGGAATTTTCGCCGGGCTTGATGCATTGGCGAATGGTGCCGAAATTCGTGCAAGTTTCGATCAGGAATTGGCGAGTGGACCATCACTCGCCATGGTTGATTCCTCTAAGGGAATCACTAATCTGCACGCACCTAACGACGTGATTGTTGATGCATCCATGCCAGCAATGATTCGCACGTCGGGACACATGTGGAACGCTGCTGGCGATGAAGATGACACTTTGGCAGTTATCCCTGACCAGAGTTACGCAACCATTTATCAAGTAACGATTGAGGACTGTCAACGTCACGGAGCATTTGATCCAACCACTATGGGCTCAGTTCCAAACGTTGGACTTATGGCGCAAGCAGCAGAAGAGTATGGCAGTCACGACAAGACTTTTGAAATTGCTCACGCCGGAACGGTGCGGGTCACAAATTCTTCTGGTGAGGTTGTCTTCGCAATCGCAGTTGGCGCAGGAGACATCTTTCGCATGTGTCAGACCAAGGACATTCCAATTCGCGACTGGGTGAAGCTTGCTGTTAGTCGTTCACGCTTGAGTGGGGATCCCGCAATCTTCTGGCTTGATGAAAATCGTGCTCACGATGCTCAACTAATTAAAAAGGTCAGCAGCTACCTGTCTGAGCACGACACTACGGGACTCGACATTCAGATTCTGTCTCCCGCGCGCGCAATGGCCCAGACCTTGGAGCGAGTGCGCCGCGGTCTCAACACCATCTCGGTCACAGGAAACGTTCTGCGTGACTACTTGACGGACCTTTTCCCCATCATGGAGCTCGGGACCAGTGCCAAGATGTTGTCCATAGTTCCTCTGATCGCTGGTGGTGGACTCTTTGAAACTGGAGCTGGTGGTTCTGCACCAAAGCACGTCGAACAATTCCTTAAGGAAAATTACTTGCGCTGGGATTCACTCGGTGAATTCTTGGCTCTTGCTTCGAGTTTTGAGCACCTCGCACAGCGAACTGGCAATGCTCGTGCTCAGGCGTTGGCGGACACTTTGGATCGTGCCACGGGTCGATTCCTAGATGAAGACCGTTCACCTGGACGCAAGCTCGGCACAATTGATAATCGCGGAAGTCACTACTACCTCGCCCAATATTGGGCACAGGAGCTGGCCCGTCACCAAGATGGCGCCCTCGCCAGTTCGTTCCAACCAGTCGCTGACGCATTGACCTTGAACGAAGACAAGATTCTGGATGAGCTTCTCGGAGCACAGGGTAAGAGTACTGACGTGGGTGGGTACTTCCACCCGAATCCTCAACTAGCAAGCGCAGCAATGCGCCCATCGTCAACGCTTAACGCAATTATTGACGCACTGTAGGTTTAACAGCGCTTAATAGGAAATGATTTCCTTCATTTTTCTGCGACCGAATGGTGTTAAAAATTAGTAATGGAACTCTCACTTGAAATGATCACAATTGTTGTTGATGACTACGACAAAGCAATTTCGCATTATGTAGGTGATTTAGGTTTTCAATTACTGGAAGACACCGTGTTGACTGAAGAGAAACGTTGGGTCATCGTTTCCCCCGGAGAGAGTGGTGCAAAACTACTTCTCGCGTGTGCCAGCACTCCTGCGCAAGAACTCGCAATAGGCAACGCAACTGGTGGTCGCGTTGGATTCTTTTTGAACACTTCTGACTTTCAGGCAACGTTCGAAAAATACAAACGCAATGGCGTTACCTTTACTGAAGATCCGCGAAGTGAAACATACGGCCAGGTGGTGGTCTTTAAGGACCTTTATGGAAACAAGTGGGACCTCATCGGTCCGACAAAATAGGCTTTTCAAGCAATGAGCATTGATCCAATACTCCTGAGACCAGCTGTTGAGCGAGTTCGGAGTGCTCTTGCCAGAGGCGAAAACACGAGGGAGATAAAACTTCTCGAGAGCTCGGCCCGTTCCTCTAAGGAAGCTGCGGACTCACTTGGTATTGAAGTTGGTCAAATTGCGGCATCAATTATCTTTCGCCTTCCAGATGATTCTCCAATTCTGGTCATTACGAGTGGAAGGCACCGTGTCGATACCACACTGATCACTCAGCACTTAGGGATTGCAGAATTACTCAGAGCGGATGCTGATTACGTAAAAACTGTTTCAGGCTTCACGATTGGTGGCGTTAGTCCAGTTGGTTGGTTATCCAAGCCACAAACGCTTATCGACGTGGCACTTAATGATTACAACGTTGTCTGGGCGGCGGCAGGACACCCTCACGCGGTGTATCCGACGACGTTTGACGAACTACAACGAATGACAGGCGCCACGGCATTGGTAGTGGGAGAGTAAAAGTCTTTAGGCAATTGTTGAACAGATTGCAGTCGATGTATTAAGGCAAGAAACGTTCGCTACCGACTGTGGCAGGCAACTAAGGCGGAACTACTCAGGCAGTGTTATGCCTAAGCGCTTCAAGTAACCAAGACCCATGATTGCTGCTTCGCAGCCAATTGCTTCTAGATCGGCAACGTCTTTTTCGTCTCGAACGCCACCTGCGGCGACAACTCGAATTCCACCTTGACACACCTGCTCATACAGTGCAAGGTCCGGTCCTTGCATGGTGCCATCACGTGAAATTGCAGTTACGTGAAGACGAGTTACTCCAGCATCAACACATCTGGCCACTGCGTCATCGACGCTGACACCTGATGAGCTCAGCCATCCCCGAACACTTATTTCACCGTCTCGAACATCAAGTGCGACAACTAATTGTTCATTCAGTGCATCGGCAAATTCTTTTAGCGACGTTGGCTCGGCCCATGCAGCAGTACCAACAATCACTCGTGCAGCACCTGTAGTGATAGCTGCCTTGGCGGCGTCAATTGAGCGAATACCACCAGAAACCTGGAGAGGGATACCTTCTGCTGCAGCCAAGCACCGCTTGACGACATCGAGGCGCAAGGCCCCATCACGCGCACCCTGAAGGTCGACTACGTGAATGAGTTCAGGCGTTGTTTCGACAATGCGCCCCATGAATTCTTCAATGGGCTGGCGGAAAAGGACGCGGTCATAATCGCCTTGTTCGAGGCGTACGGCGTTATCGCCAAGGAGATCAAGGGCTGGGATTATTTGCATAGTAGCGTGTTAGCATGCTAGCATAGCATCATGACATCTGGCAAAGTAATTCCAGCGGCCGAGAAGGCAGAGACGGGCGAGCGTTTCGACGAACTCGTTGCTGCCTTCGCACGACTGCGTGACCCAGAAACTATTGCAGCCTTTCTAAAAGACATCTGCACTGGCGCTGAGCTTGACGCAATGGGGCAGCGCTTACAAGTTGCTCGACTCGTTAATGAAGGTGTTACGTATCAAGAAATTTCACGACGCACCGGTGCGTCAACTGCAACAGTGACTCGAGTCGCACAGTGGTTACACCACGGTGAGGGCGGTTATCAGGCTGTACTTAAGAAAGGTCGCAAATGAATCGACTAACCATGGCGCTTCCGTCAAAAGGACGCCTTCGCGAACCATCATGGCAACTGCTTGAGGCGAGTGGCGTCTCGCCTCAAGAACCAGGAGAGCGCGTGCTCCAAGCACACTGCCGTAATGCTGACATCGATCTTCTTTTTGTTCGCGCTGACGACGTTCCTGAATATGTCCAAGATGGCGTCGTTGACTGTGGCATCACTGGACTCGATCTGGTTGCAGAGCGAAGCAGCAACGTCGAAGTGCTACTTCGCCTCGGATACGGAACGTGCTCGCTCCAGGCTGCAGTTCCAATGGAAGACTCGGCAACTCAAATCTCAGACCTAAATGGTCGCCGTATTGCAACGTCACACCCGAACATTGTTGCCAAAGTGCTCGGTGAACTTGGAATAAAGGCAGAGATTGTTCAAGTATCTGGTTCAGTAGAAATCTCACCTCGCCTCGGATTAGCTGATGCGGTTATTGACCTTGTTTCGACGGGCAGCACACTTCGCACGAATGGACTTCGCTCAATAGGAACAATCTTCGAATCTGAAGCAGTGCTCGTTGGTCGAGTTGGTTCAGCAAACCTTGAAGCGGCTCGCACCCTTTCTACAGTGCTCGGCTCAGTCATCAATGCGCGTGCAAACAGGTATCTCATGTGCAACGTTGAAAAGTCAAACCTTGAAAAGGTCACCGCACTGCTACCTACCAAGGGTTCACCAACAATCATGGACCTCGCTAACGGCAGCACGGTTTCTGTTCACGCACTCGTACCTGCAGCCGACATCTGGTCACTGCTACCAAAGCTTGAAGCAAGTGGCGCAAGTTCAATCCTTACCCTTCCAGTAGAAAGAATGGTCCGATGAGTTCTCAAGTAAAAGTTGACCGCAAGTTCACCATTGAAGACATTGTTAATGACGTCAAAAGTCGCGGTGATGCTGCGGTAGTTGAGTGGACCAATCTCTTTGATGGCACGAACTACGAAAAGCCTCAGCGTGCTGAAGCGTATGGAGACATTCCAACGGCAGCAATTCTTGCGGCTGCAGAAAACGTACGAACCTGGCACGCGGCGCAGCGCCCCCAGGACATCATGATGGAAGTAACTCCTGGTGTAACTCTTGAGCGTCGTTGGACACCACTGCGTTCTGTGGGGCTCTACGTGCCAAAAAACCTTGTTTCTTCACTGATCATGACTGGCATCCCGGCACAAGTTGCTGGGGTTGAGCGCATTGTTGTCTGCACTCCGCCAAGTGGCGCGGCCGCAGTAGCTGCTGCTGCAGCACTGCTTGGCATTAATGAAGTGTGGGCTATTGGCGGGGCACAGGCAATTGCCGCCATGGCGTACGGCACTGAATCAATGGCTCCGGTTGACAAGATTTTTGGACCAGGCAACGCAGCGGTCAATACTGCAAAGTTGCTAGTTAGTCGCGATGTTGCAATTGACCTTCCAGCTGGACCGAGTGAAATTGTTGTGGTCGCAGATGATGGAGTCGATGAGACACTCGTCGAGCAAGAAATGGCTGCACAAATGGAGCACGGTCCAGATTCACGAGGATTCATTGTTCGCGTGGGCAACGATCTTGAAGCTGCACTGTTAGAAGTTGAAAAGTATGCGGCTGAGCACGTTTTCTTGCTTGGCGAAAAAGCTGAGTCACTGGCACCACGAATTAGAAATGCTGGCTCAGTGTTTGTTGGTAAGTATTCACCAGTTCCTGCCGGAGACTATGCAACGGGCGGAAATCACGTTCTTCCAACCGGCGGATGGTCTAAGTCGACTGGCGGACTTGGCCTTGAGAGCTTTATGAAAACAGTCACCGTTCAGCGTGTGACCAAAGAAGGGCTTGAGAAATTGGCACCAACAATCGAAGCACTGGCAGAACTAGAAGGTCTTCCAAGTCACAAGGCCACGGCACGTCGTGACTAGGCCAGAAGCCCTCGAGGCATACCAGTGGCCCCCTTCGAATGAAGCGATTGCGGCTTCAGTAGGGATTGATCCACGCAACATCATTCGATTTGATGGCAATACTCCAGCGACGCCACCCGCCACGGCACGACCAGCTGCACTCGCAAAAGCGCTAGCTGACATAAATGAATACGACCGTGGACGTTACGAGTCGCTTCGCCAAGCGATTGCAGATAAGCACGAAGTAGATCTCGATCAGGTTGCCATTGGCGCGGGGAGTGATGAGTTCATTGTTCTGCTCACACGTATCTTCGCTGAAGGTGGAACTGTCGCGAGCGTTCCTGCGTTTTCATACTCAATGTACAGATACGCCGCCATCATGGCTGACGCCACGGTCATTGATGATCCAGAGAAGGCTGACCTGGTCTTTGTTTGCCGACCAAACAATCCAACGGGGGAGCTTCCTGACATCCCTAAGGTGCCAGGCCAACTCGTAATTGATGAGGCGTACGCCGACTACGCAGGAGTTGATGCGTTTGATGAAGTTAAAAATGGCGCAATTATTCTTCGTACATTCTCTAAGGCCTACGGTCTCGCTGGAGCTCGTGTTGGCTACGCAATTGCGAACAGAGAATTGACCGCAGTCATCACCTCGAGACAGGCACCTCTTTCGGTGTCTGCCCTTTCGGCATCTCTAGCGCTTGCAGCGATATCGGTTCCTCTCAACATTGAAGGGCAAATAGCTGAGCGCGAACGAATGGTGAAAGAGCTCACAGCGCTCGGTCTCGTTCCAGCGAAGTCGTACACGAACTTTCTCTTTATTCCCATGGAGAATCCGCAAGAACTTGTTGACAAGTTGATGCCGTACGGCACAATTGTTCGCGCGTTCAAGGGTGGGCTTCGAATCAGCATCCGTGACGAGATCGATGATGACATGCTGCTAAGCGCTCTTCGCGCAGTCCTGAAGGGTGAAGACGTTGAAACATCGCCACTTCGTTATCGTCGCGCAACTGCGGAAACACTTCTGACGGTGCGCCTGCGCATACCTGGAGAAGGTCGTGTGTACGTGAACACAGGACAGGGTTTCTATGACCACATGTTGCACGCACTTGCTTTCCACGCAGGCATGGATCTACGCCTCGAAGGCGTTGGTGACTTAGAAACGGGCGAGCACCACGTTGTTGAAGACATGATGCGAACCTTTGGCGAAGCTCTCGACATTTCTCTTGGTGACCGCAAGGGTCTTGCTCGTTACGGCGAAGCCAGAGTTCCAATGGACGAAGCTATTGCGCACGCAGTGGTTGACCTATCGGGGCGCGCCACAGCCAACATTTCTATTGACCCAGATCCGGGAATGGCCGCACACGCGTTTGAGTCCCTCGCACAAACTGCACGAATCACGCTGCACGTGACAGCCTCAGGAAAAAACGCGCACCACGTTGCTGAGGCTTGCTTTAAAGCAGTTGGCCGTGCCATGGCTCAAGCACTCGTAAAGACCGGAACGCAGATCAACTCAACAAAGGGCTCGCTGTGAGCGATGTTGTGGTTGTGGACTACGGAGCGGGTAATACCCGTTCAGTTCGCGCTGCATTAACGCACCTCGGTAAATCGAGTGTTGTCATTAGCGATCCCACGGCCATCCTTGCTGCAGACTTCGTGGTGCTACCTGGAGTTGGTTCAGCTCGAAGCGCCATGGAACACCTCAATCAAACCGGTGCTGCTGATGCGCTTCGCACACGCTTCGACAATGGTGGAGCGACACTTGGGATTTGTCTTGGCATGCAGTTAGCGCTTCAGACCAGTGAAGAAGATGGCGGCGTTACTTGCCTAGGACTACTTGAAGGCGACGTTCGTCGTTTGCAGGCTGACCGCGTGCCACGACTCGGATGGGCCAACGTAGATCCTTGGAATGAGTCTTTTTATTTTGCGCACTCTTTTGTTGGCCAGTCTCCAGATACCGTTGCGACTTCTGACGGCTTCTGCGTTGCTGTTCGAAATGGATCATTCTTCGGCGTTCAATTTCACCCAGAAAAAAGTGGTGACGCAGGACTCAACTTTTTAGAGCAATGCCTTACTCTCGTCTAATTCCTTGTCTTGACGTCGCGAATGGACGCGTAGTTAAAGGTGTCAGCTTTGTTGGTCTTCGTGACGTTGGTGACCCCGTAGAGCTGGCAAAGTTTTACAGCGATGGCGGTGCAGATGAACTTGTTTTCCTAGACATCACCGCAACTCCAGAAGGCGCCAAGACAATGACGTCAGTAGTTGCGCAAGTTGCTGACGTCCTTGAAATTCCTTTCACTGTTGGTGGTGGAATTCGAACAGTTGATGATGCATCTCGCATTATTGAAGCAGGCGCTGACCGAGTGTCACTTAACTCAGCAGCACTGAGTAATCCGGAGCTGATTAGTGAGATCGCCGAACTTTTTGGAAGTCAAGCAGTTGTTGTGGCAATTGACGCTGGAGATGGCGTGGTGCACACCCATGGTGGGCGTAATGCCACAGAGATCAAAACGGTCCCTTGGGCCATCGAAGCAGCACGTCGTGGAGCTGGTGAGATCCTTCTGACGTCTATTCGCCAAGATGGACAGCGCACAGGTTTCGATCTTGAACTAACAAGACAAGTTCGCGAAGCTATTTCAATCCCAGTCATTGCCTCAGGGGGAGCTGGAAACGCCCAGCATGTTGTAGACGCACTGCGAATTACTGACGCAGCACTTATTGCCTCAATTGTGCATGAAAATCCATCAGGGTTAAAAGGCCTGAGAGCGGAAATTGAATCATTGGGAATTACCCTTCGACCATTAAAGGAAAAAGTATGAGTGAAAACCTACGTGCCGCAATTGTCCAAGACGACGCAACTGGGCGCATTTTGATGCTTGGTTGGATGGATGAGGAAGCATTGGCACTCACAAGGTCCTCGGGATTTGTTCACTTCTTTTCTCGATCACGCCAGCAACTCTGGAAAAAAGGTGAAACCTCGGGCAATACTCTTCGCACGGTTGAAGTGATTCTTGACTGTGATGAAGACGCTGTCTTGGTGCGCGCTAATGCTGATGGTCCAACATGTCACGATGGAGCGACATCCTGCTTCACACCATGGCTATGGCGCAAAATTCTTCAACGAGCTGAAGAAGCTTCGCCAGATTCCTATGTGACAAAGATGCTCACTGAAGGCACCCCGATGATTTCACGAAAAGTTGGCGAAGAAGCGGTTGAGCTTGCTGTTGCTGCTCTTAGCGAAACTGACGAGCGGGTCATCAGTGAGGCCGCAGACCTTTGGTTTCACACTCTCTTGCTTCTTAAGAGCAGGGGCTTAGATCCTGCTGCGTTGGAAGACGAACTTCGTCGTCGCGATAAATAACGTCACAGAAGTTTTCGGTTCTTTTCATTCCGGACTGTGCATTCTGTCACATTGGGGAAATGTACGAAGCGTAGAACTAGTTCATGAAACTTTCCACATTCAAAACAGGTGAACTTCGCAAGAAGGTCATTGCAGTATCTGCAGCAGTTGCTGTAGCGTCCCTATCCCTTGTTAGCTTGACGGCTGGCGCTGCCTCTAATCCAGGCTTTGTTCTTTACTCGGCTCAGGGTTATGACCAGCAAGCTGTTGATGCCTTTAACGCAACACACCCCGGCTTCACGGTGACTTTGAAGGATGACTCAACAGGTCCCCTTCTTACTGACGTGCAAGCAGAAGGCAACAACCCTAAGTGGGGTGCACTCTGGGTTGATGGTGCTATCCCATTTGCTCACCTTGACCAAATTGGCATGCTTGTGAAGAACAGTGCGCCGAAGGCTGCATTCAACACACTCGGAAAGGCGAATCTTCCAGCTGATGGCAGTTTCTCACCAACTGGTGTGACTGAGACTGGTGTACTTTGCTACGACACTGCACAAGTCAGTGCGTCAAACCTGCCTTCGAAGTGGACTGATCTTCTTACAACTCAATACGCACTTGGAATGAATGACCCATCAGTTTCTGGTCCAACATTCCCACTTATTGCTGGAGTGTTCTCAAAACTGAGCAACCTACCATTCAATGCAACAACCGCTCAGGTAAAGGCTGCAATCACCAAGGGTGAAGCGTTCTATCAAAACATTGCGCAGAAGACTCAGGGTGGACTTGTTGTGAATGCAACTAACGGTGTGACACTTGGCGCAATGCAGAATCAGGCAGTTGGAATGGCTACTATTCAAGGTTCAGCCTGCTACTCAAAGTCACTCGGCAGCTACAAGACTCTTGGTGAAAAGTACCTCGATGCTTCTATCGAGCTACCTAGTGTAATTGGAATTGACGCGAAGATGCCTGCAATCGTCCGTGCAGATGCAGCGAAGTTTGTCGCATGGCTCTACACGCCTGCTGGTCAGGTGGCAATGCGAACTGGTGACCCAACCGGAGACTCACTGTTCTGGCCAGTAGTCGGTTCGACTCTTGCAAATCCAATTATTCCAAGCATCTCTACAACCCACCCATACGCAATTAACCCTTACACATGGGCCCCTTTCGAAACTCAGATCAACAACTGGTTCGACAGTAACTTCGTAGGTTAATAATTACTTGCAAGTATTAATGACTTAACGCCGCGGAATTAGTCCGCGGCGTTAAGTCATTAATACAGGAATTAGAAAAATAATGAACGTATTAAAGACAAAGTCTTTCACTGAGAACGGGTTGGATACTCGCCGTAAGTTCTCATTCGGAAGTATTGGAGTGTGGGCAGCACTGTTCTTGCTCATTGGCGCCCCGGTTCTCTGTTTTCTCACTTTGGGAGTCAGCCCACGCCTTTTCCAACAAGGGCCACAATGGTTCACGCTGAAATATGTTCATGAAGCTCTACAAGGATTTGCTGGACGTGCAATATTTAACTCTCTTTGGGTAGCAACTGTTGTGTCTATCCTTGCGGTATCTATTGCAACTTCAATGGCCTGGGTAATTCACCGAACGAATATTGGAGCTCGTCGATTCTGGGCAGTAGCAATGTGGCTCCTCCTCCTCTTGCCCACTTGGATGATGACACTTGGATGGACTGATCTTCTACAACCAGTTGGTGGTCTCCAGGCCCTAGGAATTAACTGTTCATACCTCTATCATGAGTTTTTTGGACCTCTGGGAATCGTGGTGGTGCTGACAACAGCAGCATTACCGTTCTCCTATTTCATTATTACTGCGGGACTCCAGGGCCTTGGCCCTGAGTTTGAAGATGCAGCACGAATTCATGGGGCAAATAAAGTCCAAACCTTTAAGACGGTGCTTCCAATTATTTCACCAGCAATTCTTAGTGCTATCGCCGTCAGTTTTGCCGAAACAATTAGTGACTTTGGTGTTGCTGACACGCTGGGCTATCACGCGCACTTTCCCCTTGCTACATTTATTTTGTTTAAAGCCATTTCGAGCTATCCAGCCAATTTTTCTGCTGCTGCTGTCGTGGCCGCGGTGTTGATTCTTTCGATAATTCCACCAATTACTCTTCAATCTCGAGTTATGAGGAAGAACACATTCGCAGTGCTTTCTGGGCGTACGCGCACACCAAGGGTCAGAGAGTTCCGCAAAGGACCTCGTGCCTTGGCAACGTCAATTGTCGCAACAGTCTTTGTAGTCGCAATCGGAGTTCCAATTCTTGGTGCTGTAATGACCTCGTTCATTAGCGGTCAGAGTTTTTACGGTGGCCATCTTCATCTCACTTTGCTTTATTATCGCGAAATCTTTAATCCACCTTCAGCCGGCAAAAGCTTAGGAACACCCTTGTTACTTTCTGATCAATTGGGGTTTGTCGTTGCATCATGCACAGGTGCTTTCGCAGTAGTAATGGCCCGTCGACTTGTAACGAAAGTTGGTGGACTAAGCCAAAGGATTACCGACATATTTCTTCTCGGTTCAATTGCGATTCCCGGTGTCGTTCTTGCGATCGGTTACATCTTTTTTTATAACTTGAGTTTTATTACCCACCATGTAATCAACCTTTATGAAACGCTTCCACTATTAGTGATTGCGTTAATTGCTTCTTCACTACCTGGACAGACTCGCTTTATGGCTGGTCCCGTAAGTCAAATTCAACCTTCACTTTCTGAAGCGGCGCGGGTGCACGGAGCTGGTCGCTTTGAAGCATGGCGCACAACTAATTTGCCCCTTATGTCACGTGTGTTGCTGTGGGGATGGCTACTGACATTTACTAAAACCATCTCGGAACTCGCAATTGCCACAATTCTGTTCCCCCCAAGCCAAGAGCCCGCTTCAGTGACTATTCAGAATTACCTGGCTAATTTCAACACTGGCGCTGGAACAGCAATGACAGTCATGACACTTCTAGAGATGCTTGGAATCATTGTCATTGCTTTAGGTATTTATCGTCTGGTCACTCCTAGGGGTTGGCGCAGAATTGGATGGAGAGGAATTCAGTCGTGAGCAACGCAACAGCGCCTAAAGCATCATCGGTTCTTTTTGAAAATGTTGGAAAGACGTTTGGTGAAAAGGATGCACTCAATAATGTCAACCTTGAAATTGCACCCGGTACGTTCCTAGTTCTTCTAGGGCCTTCAGGATCAGGTAAGACGACGCTACTTCGCTGTTTGGCAGGTATTGAACGCCCTAGTCGAGGTTCCATATTCATTAATGGAACTCCAGTTGCTGGTGAAGGCGGATTCCTTCCGCCTGAAAAACGTGGATTGGCAATGGTATTCCAGGACTATGCCTTGTGGCCCCACTTAACAGTTCGTGCGAACATTGGTTTCCCTTTAAATAATTCGCAGCTATCTAAGACAGCGCGCACCGAGCGTGTCGGAAACCTCCTTGATCGAGTGGGTATTGCCCACTTGGCTGAGCGATATCCAAATCAGCTCTCTGGTGGTGAGCAGCAGAGAGTCGCGCTAGCTCGTGCGCTAGCAGCAGAAGTAGGCCTGATTCTGTTCGACGAACCTCTCTCTAACCTCGATGCTGATCGTCGCGAATCGCTACGTATTGAGATTGCAACCTTGACTCGTGAGTCAGGTGCCACCGCTCTGTATATCACTCACGATCAGTCAGAAGCCTTCGCGCTGGCTGACAAAGTTGGTGTGCTTAAGCAGGGTGAGCTAATTCAACTCGATACACCTGAGATGATCTACAAGAGTCCAGCCAATGCGTTCGTCACTAGATTTACAGGAGTATCTGGTGAGTTTGCAATCAAGCAATTTAAGAAAATGGGAGATTCACTCGTTGAAGCGTATCTACCATTTGCACCTGACATCACTGTCGAAGCAACCAAGATTGGTAAACTTTCAAAGGACGCCAACGCAAGTTTGTTTGTTCGTTCTGCTGGAGTTTCTATTTTTCCTGAAACTAATGAAGAAGGAATTCCTGGAGAAATCCGAGACGTTGCTTTTAACGGTCGTGGTTACGAGCACGTTGTAAAAGTGGGTGAATCTGAAATGTTAACTAAGGTTTATTCAAAACATCGTTTTGAGCGAGGCGTCAACATAAAAGTGACCCTTGACCCAGCTTCATGTTTTGCTATTGATCCAACTACAGAGGAGATGTAAATGTTTGCAGCAACTGTTTCTTCAGGTGTGATTGTTCTCGTTGGTGCGGTGTTTTTGGCGTGTGCTGTAGAGATGGTTGAAGCATTGACGATTGTGTTTGCTGTTGGTCACACGCGGGGCTGGCGTTCAGCATTTGAAGGAGTTGTCGCAGCTATCGTCGCGCTAGTTGCCCTCGTGGCTGCTTTTGGTCCAGCACTCATTCATGTGCCGCTCAGCACGCTTCGACTCATTGTTGGTGGTGTACTCCTCATCTTTGGAATGCAGTGGTTGCGAAAAGCGGTACTTCGATCAAGTGGTCTGAAGGCCAAGCATGATGAAGACGCAATTTATGAAGAGACGGTGGCAGAGCTGAGAGCGAGTGGTCAGACCGTTGGGCGTGACCGCTTGGCGTTTGTGATGGCGTTTAAAGGTGTGTTTCTCGAGGGGCTCGAAGTTGTAATTACAGTTCTCACCCTTGGCACATCGGCACATCGTCTAGGTCTCGCTGCAACCACCGCTGGAATTGCACTCGTGCTCGTTGCAATTACGGGCGCAATTGTCTCCAAGCAACTTTCTTCAGTCCCAGAAAATGCAATGAAGATGAGTGTCGGTATTCTGCTCGTCAGTTATGGAACATTCTGGGTAGGAGAGGGGCTCAAGGTAACGTGGCCGGGGAACGACGGCTTTCTAGCTTTCTTTGTAGCCATGTACACGCTGGTGACATGGGGACTTGTTGGCCTCGCTAAGTCGGGTACATCAAAATCGAAAGTTGAGGCTCACGCATGAGCGACAAGAAACCACTTCCAGTTCGACTACTCAAGGGCTTCGCTATGTTTTGGTGGGACTTTCTCGTGGGTGATACTCCTGAGTTATTTGTCTCGTCGCTGGTGATTATTGGAGTGGTTGCCGGACTTCGCGGTGCGGGTGCGAATACTGCAGCGGTTATCGCGCTTCCCGTCCTAGCCGTTTGTGCACTATCAATCTCGCTAAAGCGTGCAGTGAACGCAGCAAAGAAGAAATAGCCACATCTACTTATAAATAGTGCGGCGGGACCTCGTTATTGTCTCGTCGGATTTTTCTAATTTCTTCTTTTAGCCGTCCAATTTCTGCCTTCAAATCACGAATAATTTCTTCGTATTCTTCATTCGTTGGTGTTGGATTACTCACCATCTAAGAATCCCACATCCAGTGGCAAAATTCTGTGCTGTTTGGCCATTTTTGATAAAACCACTTTTCGCTGGACAGCATCATTATCGTTATAAATGGCTGCTGCCAAATGGCGCACCAAGGGGGATGTATGTCTACAGAACACATGGCGGGTCATGACCATGACCGACTTGCCGCACTCGGATATAAACAGGAGTTGTCGCGAGTTCTTTCGCTATTTGACAACTTTTCAGTGGCGTTTAGCTATCTCAGCCCAATGGTTGGAATCTATTCGCTCTACGTAATTGGACTTGGAGCTGGTGGACCTCGGTACATCTGGACAATTCCAATCGTCGTAGGTCTAATGACACTGGTTGCGCTGGTCTTTGGAGAACTCTCGAGTGAGTATCCATTGTCCGGGGCTTTGTATCAATACGGAAAGTTCAACGTTGGGCCTCGTTACGGTTGGTACGTCGGATGGATATACGGATTCGCATTGCTTGCAACCGTTGCCTCGGTGGACTCTGGAGCAGTTGGCTACGTTTCAGCTCTTTCAAACATTTGGTTCAAAACCCACATCGATCCAACGAACCACATAACAATCTTCGCTATTACTGGAACAATCATTCTTCTCTCAGCGATCCTGAACTCAGTGGGCGCAAAGATTATGGGTTATGTCGCCAGGTTTGGTGTCTACGTTGAAACCATTGGAACATTTGGTGTGTTCATTGCACTTGCAATCAAGGGTTTTCACCAAGGCCTTGGCTTCATTTTCACCACACAAGGTGTGCAGAACGCCAGCACTAATCCACTCGGAGTCAACTTCGGTGGTAGCTGGTGGACTGGTGCAGCTCTCGTAGCTGTGCTCGCCAACGTTTACATCTTCTTTGGATTTGAGTCTGCGGGCGACATTTCAGAGGAAACAAAAGAAGCGAGCCGTCAAGTTCCACGTTCAATGCGCAACGCACTTCTCTACGGTGGCATTGCCTCATTTGTTCTGGTTCTTGGACTTCTTCTCGCAACTCCAAAAATGGGAGGAATCGCTGCAGTCGTAAAGGGTGGTATTCCACTAATTCTTGGTGCACTACCAAGCTGGTTGCAGGATTTCTTCCTGGTAATGGTGATCATTGCGTTCTTCAGTTGTGGAACTGCTGTTCAGGGTGCGGGAGCTCGAGTGGCCTTTGCCTTAGCTCGTGATGGCGCGCTTCCGGGAAGCAATGCAATCAAGCAGGTTTCTGCGAAGCACAAGACACCTCGTAACGCAATTGTGGTCGGAACAGTGATTCCATTCCTCTTCTTGCTTCTAGTACTTGTAACCCCACCAGCTGCGGGTTGGCACATCTTGTGGTTCACGTACCCTGCAGGTGTTAACGCTCTGTATGCACTTGTTTCGTTCGCCACTTCAGGTATCTACTTGTCATTCTTCCTTACAGTGCTTGGAGCATTCATTGCCCGCCAGCGTGGCTGGAAGCCAAGCGGAACTTTCACGCTTGGTAAGTGGGGAATGCCAGTAACGATTGGTGCAATGACCTACTTGTTCTTAATGATGCTCAACATTGTTTGGCCAAGTGCGCTAACTAGTGGACGCGCAATGTACTTCAACTACGGGTGGGTCACGTTGGTTGTGATGGCTCTGATTGTTGCGATTGGTGCCCTCTATGAATTGATTGCACGACCAACCAGCAAGAAGTAATTAGCTCATATCTAAAAATCCCCCGGCCTAATACAGGCCGGGGGATTTTTATTTGCGAATTAGTTTTCCAGTGTCTTCATGTGGGCAACAATCATCGACGCCACTTCAGTGTAGAAAGACTTGTCGTGAGTAATGTCGTCACCATAAGTGTCGAGCAGCCCTGTGAGTGTTTCGTAGTTAACACGAACGACCATTTTTCTTCGAGCAGGTGAAGCGTTGGGGAAGCGCACTGAGTACAAAGTATTTAGTCGAGTAACTACTTCTTCATTACGAATTCTGTCAGCATCGAGTAACTCTGGGATTGAGCGAATTGCACGGCGGAGTTCAACAGTTGCCGGGTGATCTTTTCGAAGTTTGTAGGTAAACTCAACGACTTCGTGAACACAGTTCTCTAGGTCAGGTGCCGAAGGTAGCTCTGAAACCTTGTCGATTATGTAACTTGATAGAAGGTCACGGTCAGCTTTTGATAGTTCAAGAAGAATTGCAATCTTGTCTGGAAAGTAGTGATAGACGGTACCGATGTTGATCCCCGCACGTTCAGCAACAAGATTTGTATTGAGCGCAGCAATGCCTTGTTCGACGATGATCTCTTTCGCGACGCTAAGAATGCGGTCGAACGTGATCCGTGACCTTGCCTGCGAAGGTCGAGTGATTCGGTCATTAATTCCAGATATTGTCATGAACAAACTTTCCTATTTGAATCCAGTTTAAGTGACTTCTCAAGTAACGACTACATTAATTAGAGATGTAAGGGGGAAATCGTGCCAATAGTCATTTATCGTGCTTGTGAAATCGTGACACTTGATAGTAGTTGCCCCACCGCAAATGCAGTTGCAGTAAGTGAAGGGCGAATCCTTCATGTGGGTGAATTCGCTGACATCTGTGAATACCTTTCTGACACTGTGTTCGAAGTGGATGATCGATTCAAAGACGATGTAATTGTTCCTGGCTTCATTGAGGCACATGGCCACACATTCGGTGACGGAGCACTCGGAAAGCTTGTTTGGACTGGTATTGATGATCGTCCAAGCCCTGACGGCACAATTTCTAAAGGATGTAAATCGATCCAGGACGTGATCGACCGCTTAGTGGAACGATCCGCAGAATTCCCTGAAGGGACCATTTCTGGTTACGGATTTGACCCGTCATTCCATGACGGTCGCGCCCTGCGACGTGAAGACTTGGATCGTGTGAGTACCTCACAAGGTGTTGCGGTGATGAATGCGAGCGGCCACCTTGCTTATGCAAACTCTAAGCAGATGGAATTAAGTGGTGTCACTTCAAACACGGATGAAGTCGGTGTTATCAAGGATCAAGACGGTAATCCGACTGGTGAATTCCATGAGAAAGCTATGGATTTAATCTTTGATCAGGTACGAGTTCTTTCGAGTGATCCAGAGAAGTCTGTGCGAAACGGCGGTGAACTTCTACGCCAAGTCGGTGTGACCACTGGAAGTGATCTATCACTCTTTGCGGCTGGTCGTGCTTTTGAAACATACGCAGAAGTTGTGTCTGACGAAAGCTTTCCTGTTCGAATTACATATTCTCCAAATGTTGAAGAGATGTCTCGAATTCTTGACGAGAAAACTATTTTTCCTCTAATGCTTAAATTGCGCGAGGAAAGTAATGATCGATTCACGTTTGGCCCCATCAAATGGGTTTCCGATGGATCTATTCAGGGCTTTACCGGAAAGTTGAAATGGCCTGGTTACTGCGGTGGTGAAGATCACGGTCAACTACTTCTCGATGAAGCGGCGTTGGTTGAGGGATTAACTCCATACCATGACGCCGGATTTCAATTAGCCGTACACGCCAATGGAGATGAAGCCATTGACACCGTGGTCGGAGCATTTGAGAAGATATTAAATTCTTCACCACGACTTAATCACCGCCATCGTTTGGAGCACTTTCAAATGGCATCACCAGCGGTAATGACGAAGATGGCAACTCTCGGACTCTGTGCCAACATCTTTTCTAACCACATCTATTACTGGGGTGACACTCACCGAAGGAAAACTATGGGGCCAGATAAAGCACGTCGCATGGACGCAGCTGCGTCTGCACTTCGTGCTGGACTTGTGATTTCACTTCACTCTGATCACCCAGTAACGCCTGTCAATCCGCTCTTCACGATGTGGTGTGCCGTTAATCGACGTACAAGAAGTAACTTCGAACTTGGAGCAGCCGAGAAAATTACTCCACTGCAGGCTTTGACGGCGATGACCCTCGGATCTGCCTATCTGATGAACCGAGACGACATGCTCGGTTCAATTGAGGTTGGAAAATTTGCCGACTTTACAGTTCTTGCAGAGAACCCACTCACTGTTGAGCCAATGACGATTAAGGACATAAAAGTAATTGGAACAGTTGTTGGCGGCAAGCCAACAACTAATTAGTTACCACGCAATGTCAATTACAGGTCGAACACCTTCACGATCTTCAATTGCTTTTCCTGCCTGAATGAGTAGATCTTCACGGAACATTGAAGCTACAAGTTGAACTCCATTTGGTTTAGTCGTGCCAACATTGATTGGTACTTGAAGCACAGGGAAGCCGGTTGTTGGAAGTGAAAACTGGTATCGCATTTGCTCGAAAATGTCATCAACAGCTGCTGGGCCCTTCGTGTCATACGCCGCTGGCATTGTGTGATTTGCGTTTGTAATCATCAACATGAGTGGGTACTCCTGCATGAACGCTGTCCATGCTCGACAAATTAAGTCACGTTCAGCCATTGCATTGAAATACAACGCAAAGTTTGTCTCTGGCATCTTCCTCATAAGTTCACGACCCCAAGCTACAAAACCTGGGTCTGGAATCTGTTCAACGAGCGCAGCGTTTAAAAGTAGTTCTGGAGCTGCAATGCGCTCCCACATACTAAAAGTCGCTTCGAGCATTGGCGGGTTCACTTGCTCTACTTCGTAACCTGCATCGGATAAGTGCTTCGCGGCTGTCGCGAGTGCTTGCTTTGTTTCAGAGCTCATGTGGTGCCCGTCGTCGCTTATCAGTGCGACTTTTCGTGAGGCTTTTGGTCCGTAGTTCTCAATTGGGAATGAAACCGACCTTGGGTCATCGATGTTGTAGATGGACATGGCTTCAAACGTCGCCCATAGATCGTCAATGTTTCGCGCCATGGGTCCATTTGTCGACATCAACAAGCTAAATGTGAATCTTGGCGATGTGGTGTTTGCCTTCATGGTTGGCATTCGACCCACGGTCGGGCGGAGTGCAGTAATACCTGAGTTGAATGCTGGCCACCTCACAGAACCACCAATGTCGTTTCCTTGTGCAACGGCACACATTCCGGTTGCAACAGCAACGCCTGCACCACCACTTGATCCACCAGGAGTTATTGCTTGGTCAAACGGATTTAGAGTCGCCCCGTGAAGTGCATTGTCTGTATGTATACGAAGGGCCATTGCGGGCGAGTTTGACCTACCAATCATGGTTCCACCAGCGTCTTCAAGGCCACTAATCACGTGGGTAGTTGACGGTGCAATGGCATCAGCCTGAAAAGTGAGCCCGTCGTCTGTTGGATAACCCTTGTGGTCAACATTGATTTTTGAAGAAAAAACAACACCAGCAAGTTTGCCCAGGCGGCTGCCTTGGTCAAATTTTTTGGCTCGCTCCACTGATTCACTATCGACAAGCGTGAGTGCGTTAAGTCGAGGATTTACCTGAGCGATTCGCTCTAAATGTGATTTTGCTACTTCTTCGGCAGAGACTTCTTTACTGCTCACCATTTTCGATATTTCTACAGCACTTTTTTGCCAGAGCTCAGTCATCTGTCTACTTTCGTTTGAGTTAAAAGAATAAGAAATTCTAGAGAAAGTGCAGGCTTTTCCTCGCCGTGCAGCTCCATAGTTGTTTTGACACGACACAGAAAGCCACTTGGCTTGTCAGTCACTGAGAGCAGTACTGCTCGCGCTCTCATTTTGTGCTCAAGGTATGCAGTCGCCGGAAATCGAAGTGAATCTACGCCGTAGTTGTACGTAACAACACCTTCTTCATAAAAAGGAAAGTTGTCAAAAAATGCAGATTGAAGTAACGAAAGAAGCATGAAACCGTCAATGTTCTCGCTAGCTCTTGGAAAGTCAGAATTAACCCAAGTGTCTGACAATTCTGGAACCGAATCGACTGACCAGTGAAATTGATCGAGATGTTCTTTATCAACGCTTCGCCACTCAGTTACGAAGACTTCGTTTCCTATCGATCCGTGCAATTCACTTAGTGGTCGTCTCTCAACACTTGATTCAGGCTTCCAGCTAAGTAACTGTTCGCTCATTGACTGTCAGTGACTACTAAATTTGTCCAATCCCCAACAAGCACCGGACGCTCTGATCCTTCAAGATCCATCACATTGTGCGTTGTAATGAGAGTTCCTTTCGCATGTGAGCGAACATCAGTGAGAGTGGCAGTAACTTTCACACGCTGCTCGAGGAAAACTGGAGCGGGGAATCTGAAATTTTCGAGGGCATAGTTGAGTCCAAATGCTCCAGGAGAATTAATCGGGTTGTTGTTGAAGTGAGCTGTGATCAAGAGTGAGACCAGCATGAAACCGTCTACATTTTCGTAGCCCACTGGATTCGTTAGGCACATCTCCATGTCAGCATCATCGCCGTTTGCAAAAGTGGACCACCGAAACTGCTTGACACGGTCTTCACTAATGGTGAGCCAGTCGGTAGTGAATAGTTCTTTGCCAATGTGCAAATGTGCTTCATCCACAGGGATAGTTGGCTGCATTTTTCCACGCATACCGAATGCAATTGATGACATGTGGCCTCTCTTTAAACTAAGCATATAGTTACTTTCAGAAGATTATAAGCAGAGGAATCAATGGTGGAGAAAAAGTTTGAGCAGTTTTCTGAAGCGGTTCAATACTTTGCTTCAACAGCGCCAGAGTCTCCGGCAACTTGGTTTCAAGGTGCGGAAATCACCTATGGAGAACTCGACCAGCGTGTTACAGAATTCGCTCGAGCATTAGTGGCCAGTGGCGTGAACAAGGGTGACCGTGTTGTAGTTCTCTCGACTCCACGACCTGAGTTCTGGATTGCAGCCTTAGGAGTAATGAGGGCTGGAGCAATTTATACCGGCATCAATCCTTCCTACACTCCACGTGAGCAAGCTCACGTTGTCACAAACTGTGAACCAGTTTTGATTTTCTCTCTAGCTAGTAATGCCGGTCGTTCTTACGTTGATGAAGTTGAAGAGCTGCTTAAAAATTCAACATTGCGAGAAGCAATTCGCCTGGACCAAGGAGACGGACAGGGTGCTCTTGTCAGCATGGCTGATTTCTTGTCTCGAGCGACCGATCAATTTCTTCCAGAAGTTTCACCTCGCGATCCAGGTGCAATCGTTTATACCTCTGGTTCAACTGGCGCTCCCAAGGGAGCTTTGATTCCTCACTTTGCACTTACGTATGGCGCTTACTGTGACGCAGATGCAATGCTCGTCTCGCAACCACGTGTGCCGTGCAACCTCCCGACAAACCACACAGGATGCATTGTTGACGTTTGTGGTGCAACATTGGTTGAAGGTGGCATGCTCGCATTTATCGAGAAATTTGACGCAGGAGACATCCTTCGTCTCATAGAAGAGCTCAAACTCACTAATTTGCAACATGTTCCAACTGTTCTTCAAATGATTGCTCTCCACCCAGACTTTGCTAGGACCGATCTTTCAAGTCTTCAGATTGTGGCGTGGGGTGGTGCTGCGCTACCAATTGAATTTGTGAACATTTATAAAGCGCTAGGCGTGAAGTTACTAACCACGTTTGGTCAAACCGAGACCGTTGGCAATGCAGCTTGGTCTCAGCTAACTGACACTGCGGAACAGTTGGCTAATTCTGTTGGCCACCCAAATCCCGATGCAGAAGTGCTGCTAGTTGACGAAGATGGAAATGAAGTAGAACAAGGGACTGAAGGTGAGGTCTGGTACCGGCACCCGGCAATTTTTCTTCGCTACTGGAACAATCCTGAAGCCACGAAGAAAACCATTACAGAAGATGGCTTTCTAAAAATGGGCGATGTTGCTGTACAAAATCCTGATGGCACTCTTCGACTTGTGGGACGCCGCTCTGAGATGTTTAAGTCTGGTGGGCTTAACGTGTACCCACGTGAGGTTGAATTAGTCCTTGAATCGCATAATGACGTTGCACTCGCTGCAGTATTTGGGCTGAAGAACGAGCAGTGGGGTGAAATAGGTGCTGCGTACGTAGTCCTACGTGAGAACTCGACTGCAACTGATGAAGAACTACTCACGTGGTGCCGATCGAATCTTGCCGGTTACAAGATTCCCAAAATCCTTCGGATAGAAAAAGATTTACCGTTCTTGCCGATTGGAAAAGTTGACAAAAACTCATTACGTGAGCGTTTAGTCGAATCGTTGCAATAAAGATTTTTGCGCTCGAACACGTGCGTTCAGGGTTAAACCAACAGCTGTCCTGAGTCATCGGATTTCATTTTGGAAGCCATTTTTGTGCATTTTCCCAATAGATTCCTGCAAAGTTGCAAAGTACAACAGGGGAGTTCTTCCGGCGGTTACTGTTTGCTACTAGTTAGTAACTCAGGAGGCAACCATGAAAATCGGAACAATGCTCACGTACTCGGGCAACATCAAGGAAATTGAAAAAGATGTTGTGGACATGGAAAGTGCCGGTCTCGACATCATCTGGTTTGCTGAGGCCTACAGCTTCGACAGTGTTTCACAGATGGGTTACCTCGCAGCCGTAACGAAGACGGTTGAAATCGGAGCAGAAATCCTTCCGATCTACTCACGAACACCTTCACTTCTTGGAATGACTGCAGCTGGGCTCGACTTTGTGTCGGGTGGGCGTTTCCACTTAGGTATTGGCGCTTCTGGTCCTCAGGTGATTGAAGGATTCCACGGAGTGCCTTACACCGCTCCACTCGGACGCACACGAGAAATCATTGACATTTGTCGAATGATGTGGCGCCGCGAAAAACTCGTTTACGACGGTAAGTACTACAAGCTTCCACTTCCAGCAGGAGAGGGCACCGGACTCGGCAAGCCGCTCAAGCTCATCAACCACCCAGTGCGAGAGAACATTCCAATTTGGGTTGCATCAATTGGTATGAAGAACGTGGAACTCACTGCAGAGATCGCAAACGGTTGGATGCCTATCTTCTTCATTCCAGAAAGAGCCAATGACATCTGGGGCGAGTCTCTGAAGGCCGGTAAGGCTAAGCGTGACCCTGCACTCGGAGAATTGATGATCAGTGCCGGATCGCTGGTTGCAATTGGCGAAGGTGAAGACGCAATTAAGGTTCGCCAGTACGCACGCTCAATGGCTGCTCTCTACATTGGTGGCATGGGTGCAGTTGGGCAAAACTTCTACACCGAACTGGCAACTCGCTACGGTTACGGCGATGACGCCAAGATTATTCAAGAGCTCTACCTGAGTGGCAAGAAGGCTGAAGCCGAAGCTGCTGTTCCTGAAGAATTCTTGGAGCTCACTACCATCTGTGGATCAAAGGGTTACGTGAAAGAACGTCTCGCTGCTTACAAAGAAGCTGGAATTACTCACTTGCAGATACACCCAGTCACGCTGGGCGACCAGACAAAGCCTCAGATGATCGAGATGCTTAAGGACATGGTTTAAACATCACTACGAGTGGCGTCGCGTCCTCCGGACTCGAGCCAAGCGTTATACATACCTGCGTAGGCACCGCCCTTTGCGAGGAGCTCCTTAGGGGTTCCCATCTCAACAATGCCACCGTGATCAATAACTACGATTCGGTTCGCACGCTGGGCTGTTGTTAGACGGTGAGCAATAAGAATTGCTGATCTTCCTTCAAGGATGCGGTCGAGCGCACGTTCAATGATTGTTTCACTTCGAAGGTCAAGTGACGATGTTGCTTCATCCAAGATGAGCACACGCGGGCGAGCAAGGAACGCGCGCGCGAGGGCCAGCAACTGACGTTCACCAGCGGCGAGTGTTTGTCCACGCTCATGAACAATGGTGTCAATGCCTTGGGGGAGTCGTTCAATTAAGTCTCTTAGTCCCACTACATCAATTGCATCTTCAATCTCTTCGTCAGTGATCCCTTGACGGCCAAAGCTCAAGTTCGTCTTAATTGAACCTGCAAACAAGAATGCTTCCTGTGGAACAACGCCTAGTTGTGAGCGGAGCGATTGAAGAGTAACGGTTTTGATGTCGACACCGTCAAGTAACACGCGTCCAGCGGTTGGATCATAAAAACGGTTGGCCAGTTTTGCCATCGTTGATTTACCTGCACCCGTTGGACCAACGAACGCTACAGATTCTCCTGGAGCGATTTCGAGGTTGATGTTCTCGAGAACAGGTCGACCTTCGAGGTAACCGAAGCTCACATTTTCGAAGGTCATTCGGCCTTCAATGGTTGGTAGTTCTGGGGCGTTTACTTCTTCGTCAACACTCGGTGGAGTTTGGAGTAGTTCGCGAAGTCGGATAATTGATGAGCGACCTTGTTGCAGTGCGTTGTACTGCTGGACCAGCAACTGAATCGGGTTGAAGAATCGGTTGAGGTACAAGAAGAAGGCAATGAGTGCACCGATGCTGAGTTTGTGATCGAGCACCATGTTGCCGCCAATACTGAGCAGAATACCTTGGCCAAGAATTCCAATCATTGATGTTGACGGACCATAAATTGCGTTGACACGACCGGTGTACATGTTGGCGTCACGGTAAGCACCAACAACGTGTTGGTGGTTCAGCATGTTGCGCTTCTGGCGATTGTTTGCAGTCACGACGCGAATTCCATACAGCGACTCTGATAGGTCGGCTAGAACATTCGCAATTCGGTCGCGGCTAAGCAGGTAACCCTTCTCTGAAGCCACGTGGAACCAGATTGAAAATACGAAGAGAAGCGGAACAATCAAGAGGATCGTCCAGGTTGCCAGCACGACGTTGGTGGAGAAGAGGATGACCGTGATCGTAATCATGGTGAGCCCCTGCAGAGCAAAGGAGCTAATGCCGTCTTGGATTAATTGCTGCAAGTTTTCAATGTCGCTCGTCATGCGACTCATCAAGACTCCAGCCTTTTCTTCAGTGAAAAAGTCGAGGCTCAGTCGCTGAAAATGTGTAAAAACACGAACACGCAACTCGTGCATGACTCGTGCAGCAAGTCGACCGGTCACATTGATTTGAAGTCGCTGAAAGATAGCGCTGCCAACTGCGAGCACTAGGTAGAGAGCGCCACAGACACTTATGACCGTCATCGAATGGTGGCCCTTGGCCATTCCGTTATTGATTGCGTACTCAGTGAGCTTTGGCCCCGCCTGCATCGCAAGGCTTATAACAATGGTGAGGACTGATCCCCAAAAGACGTAACCAGGAAATGCCTTGACCATTCGAAACAGCGTGAGAGGTAATTTGTCAGACTCACTAGGCAGCTGGCTAAAGGAAATTGACGATCGTTCACGCTTTGGTTCGGTGGAGACAATCTTCGTTGCCTCTTCCATGAGCTCACTAGGGATGCCACCAAAAGGAAGTCCCGTGTTGGAACTGGCTTGGAACATTCCACCACCACCAGGTCCGCCCCAACCGCCTCCGCCGCCACCCCAACCCATTACGCACCGTCCGTGGTCGTTTGGGCAAGAACTTCTGCATAGAGAGGTGATGTAGCGAGGAGGTGTTCGTGGGTCCCTGTTGCAATAACGCGGCCTTCGTCCAAGAGAATTACTCGACTCGCAAGCGCAATGGTCGAAATTCGGTGAGCAATCACGATGGTTGTTCGCTTGGTTAACAGTTTGGTGAGCTCGGCGTAAATGCCTGCTTCGACGTGAACGTCGATGGCGCTGGTTGCATCATCGAGAATAAGGATTGGTGGGTTAACAAGCAGTGTTCGAGCAATCGAAATACGTTGACGTTGTCCACCAGAAAGCGTGTAGCCGCGCTCTCCGACAACCGTGTCATAACCCTCAGGGAGCTTCACAATGAACTCATGAGCGTTCGCTGCCTTGGCAGCTGCAGTGATGTCTTCAATTGAGGCATCGGGCAGACCGTAGGCGATGTTGTCTCTGATGGAAATTGAAAAGAGGAATGGATCATCTAGAACCACTCCAACGGTGTCACGCAGAGTCTGGAGTGTGACGTCTCTAACATCATGCCCATCAATCTGCACCGACCCATCGCTGACGTCATAGAAACGCGTCAGCATTCGAGCCACTGTTGATTTACCTGAACCAGTACGCCCCACGATTGCAACTGTTTCTCCAGCTTCAATGTGTGCATCAAAATCATGCAAGATCTCTGCACCATTGGCGTAAGCAAATCTGACGTGATTGAAATCAATTTTTCCCGAAACGTCCAAGAGATCGAACACGCCAGGTCGCTCCACGATCTCTGGAGATTCGTCGAGGACTTCAAAAATTCGCTCAGCACTCGCTTTGGCGCGTTGGCCCATCATGACGAGTTGACCCAGCATCATGAATGGTGCCTGGAGCATAAGAAGGTAGGCATTGAAAGCGAGGATCGCACCAATTTCGAGCTTGCCTTGCAGCACCATCCATCCACCAAAAAAGAGCACGAGCGCGAGTCCCAGTTGGGGAAGGCTCTGAACCCACGGCCCCCAAACTCCACGGATCTCGGCGTCCTTTACGTAGCCCCACGCAACGCGTTCAGCAGCATCAGCGAGTCGGTTAACTTCAGCGCCTTCTTGTGCGAAGGACTTAACAACACGAACTCCATTTATGTTCTCATCAACAATTGTTGCTACTTCTGCCAGACGAGCTTGAAGGATCCACGAGATTGGAAACAAGACGCGGCGCATTTTGATTCCAATGAAGTAGAGCATCGGCATAATGCACATTGCAATTAAGGCCAGAGGCACATCGATAGAGAGCATGAATCCAAACGCGAGAACTCCAATGAAGCTCTGAACAAGAATTAGGGGAGCGAACGTTGAGTACATCTGGACACTTCGGATGTCACTGTTGGATCGACTTATTAACTGCCCCGATTGAACTCGGTCATAGAAACTAAATGAGAGCCACGTTAGGTGGTTGTACATGAGAGCTCGAAGGTCAGCTTCGACGTTGTACGCAGTGCGGTAGACGTACTGTCGAGAAATAATTCCGGTGATACCCGCAAGTACGCCAACGATCAAAATCTCAATCACAGTCCGCTGAAGGTTTCCGGTGTGGCGAATGAGTCCGTTATCAATTGCACTATTGAGCATGTTTGGAACAAGCGTTTGGAACACCAAGCTCACTAGAGAAAGGCTTATTGAGGTAATGAAAGCAAAACGGTGTGAAGCAATAACTGGAAGGATTCTGCGCCACCAGGTGAGACTTCTGTCAGGTGAAATAAGTGCACGAGGTCCTGGGTATTTCGAGTGAACTCCACCAAGAGGGTTGGCACTTGGCCTCGTGGAGTGTGAAATTGCCATTGCCTGATGTTACTTGCTCACTTGTGCAGGAATTCACGAAGAAACATGACCTATTGTGTCGGTGTGGCTTCTACTTATTTCATCGATCATCCACTTGTTGCTGACAAGATTCGCCAACTCCGTGATGAAAAAACTTCCAATGCAGACTTCCTGCGCCTCGCCGGTGAAATTGCACGATTTGTAGCCTACGAAGCATTCCGTGACGCAAAAGTTTCGCCAACAACCGTTGACACTCCTGTTGTCAAAGGAGCACCTGCAGTCAAAGCCGATACGCAGTACATAATCATCCCAATCCTTCGTGCAGGACTGGGTATGAGTCCAGCGGCTCAAGAAATTCTTCCAGTACACAGAGTTTGTTTGATGGGTCTACGTCGAAACGAAGAGACACTACTTCCAGACGTGTATCTCGACGGAGTTCCTGAAGATCTTGGTGGCGCACCAATTGTTATTTGTGACCCGATGCTCGCAACTGGTGGATCACTCGTTTGCGTGCTCGACATCATCGCTCAGCGCAATCCTGGTCCAGTGACAGTGCTGTGTTTGCTTGCAGCGCAGCCGGGACTTGACTACGTTCTCTCTAAATATCCAGACATCAAGATTTTTGGCGCGGCACTCGATGCAAAATTAACTGATGTTGGTTACATCACACCTGGCCTTGGTGACGCTGGCGACCGACTCTTTGGTGCTCCAGTTCGCTAACTAGAGGCCAATGTCCTCGTTCCAAAGTTCGGGGTGCTCGTGAGTGAACTTCGAAAGTATCTCAATACATGCTTTGTCGTTCAAGACAACGATCTCAACGCCAAGCTCTTCGAGCCAATCATGTCCACCATGGAACGTCTCTGCTTCACCAATAACTACAGCGCCGATATTGAATTGGCGAACAAGCCCTGAGCAGTACCAGCATGGCGAGAGCGTGGTGACCATTACACAGTCGGGGTAATCGCGACGACGACCTGCTTTTCTAAACGCATCTGTTTCTGCGTGCACCGATGCATCGTCTTCTTGGACTCGGCGGTTGTGTCCTGCGCCAAGGAGTTCACCCTCTCTGGTGAAGAGTGCCGCACCAATGGGAATGCCCCCTTCGCTAAGTCCAAGGGCTGCTTCTTGGTATGCGGTTTCGAGCATCTTGTTGGCCAGCTCTTTACTTAATGGGGCATGATTTTTGTTCATGAATGTAAGTATGCTCCAAAGTTGTAGTTGATTGCTCAAACCTTTACCAAGTTAATCAAAGGACTGAAAATGTCAGATCGCCAAACTGCTTTCCCCGCCGACTTTATGTGGGGCACTTCAACCGCTGGGTATCAAATTGAAGGTGGCGGAGATAATACAGACTGGTCTCGCTTTGAAACTAAGCCTGACACCATTGCCGCAGAGCCATGTGGGGATGCATGCGACTCATGGAATCGTTATGAAGAGGACTTAGAAATAATCGAGTCACTTGGACTCAATTCATTCAGACTTTCTCTCGAATGGGCAAAGATTGAACCTCAACAAGGTGTGATTTCTAAAGAAGCAGTCTCGCACTACAAAGATGTTTTGAAAGCGTGTCACGCCAAGGGTATTCAAACAGTTGTTACTTTGCACCACTTCACCTTGCCACTCTGGGTAGCTGACCTTGGTGGCTTCGAGAATCCGAATATTGCTGAGTGGATGGGAAACTACGCAAAACTTGTGGCGACAGAGTTTGGTGAAGACATTGATATTGCCTGCACAATTAATGAGCCAAACATCGTTGCTCTCATGGGGTATCTGCTTGGCGTTTTTCCACCACAAGTGAAAGACCGTTCGCGCTACGACAAAGTAAATGAAGCGATGCGTAGCTGCCACTTGGCCATGCGTGATGAGCTCAGAAAAGGGCCTGGAACATATCCAATTGGCATGTGTCTTTCCATGCAGGAATACGTGTGCGCTGAAGGTGGAGAAGAGACCATGCAAGTGATCCGCACTTCAATGGAAGACCAATATCTAGCTGCGGTGGGCGCCGATGACTTTATTGGTGTGCAGTGCTACACAAAAATTGAACTCGGCCCTAGTGGAATCATGCCCGTTAGTGGCGAAGTGACAGAAATGGGTTACGCCTTTTGGCCACAATGTGTTGAGTACACAGTGAGGCGTGCTGCAGAAGTTACAGGCATTCCAGTGATTGTTACTGAAAACGGCATTGGTACTGATGACGACGAGCAGCGAATTAGATACTTAGACGGTGCATTGCGCGGTCTAGCAAAAGTAATTGACGAAGGACATGACGTTCGTGGTTATTTCCAATGGTCTCTTCTCGACAATTTCGAATGGGTGCTTGGATACCGTCCGAAGTTTGGCATTGTCGAAGTTGACCGAACAACTTTTAAGCGCACTCGCAAACCGTCAGCTGCTTGGTACGCAAACGCCTCAAAAAGTTTTCCTGCAGCGTTTAAATAATTACGAAAGCGCTAAGCGCTCGAACTGAAGAGAAGGCGCTTCGATTGCCTTTAGTGCTTCACGCATGGCTTCTACTTGTGACGAAGATGCTTCTACGGAAGTGCCCTTCACGAGATTCTGCTCTTCGAGCGGGTCTTCTTTTCTGTTGAAAACAACGTCACCATGAAATGAGTTCATTCGCGCCCAGAATGGGACCTCATCTCCAGTGGTGAACGGTTGGCGAATAACGGGAACGTCAGAGCCAGGCATGTATTCCAACGTTGCTCGACGATCTGGTCGAGGAAGGCGGATAGTGGGGTAGGCGTGAATTGGCATGGTTGACCATCTATTAGAGAACATCTCAAGTGGTCGGTTCCCTTCAATGGGGGCACGCACAAATTTCGTCTCTTTGTCAATGAACACCACTTCTCGTCCCCAGATCCCAGTCAGGATGTGGTCGCGAGTTGTTGGCCCAGTGCCACTTAGTACTGGCGTGAGCGAATGGCCATGGGTGCGGTGCTCTGGTCGAACGTCAAAGACTTCACACAACGTTGCGTGGATGTCAACAGTTGTCGTTAAGTCGTTTACTTCTGAAGCCGCACTTCCCGGCCACGCAATCATGAGTGGAATGTGACCCATCTCTGAATAGATAGGAACACCTGGCTTGCCCCAGATTCCACCACGCTCACCTAAGTAGTGGCCGTGGTCGGTCATAACAATGACAGCAGTATTGTCCCAAGCATTTGTTTCATCAATGGCGTCGAGTACTTTTCCAAAATAATGATCAATCATTGACAACTTTGCGCCGTAGTTTGCACGGATGTGTCGACCAGTTCGTTCATCGGGAACGTTTGGACCACCGGCATCGGTATAGGGCGGCCAGATTACTTTTGGTCCGTCCCACTCCTCGTCGTACATTGAAGCCCACGGCTCAGGAGTATCAAAAGGCTCGTGCGGATCAAACTCATCGACGAATAAAAAGAAGCGCTCGTCGCTGTCTTTATTGTCGCGAATCCATTTTGCCGCCGCAGTCATTGTCTTTGGGCCAGGAAAGTCTTCTACTTCTTTGAAATAGGTTCGTGATTTGTCGTAGCCGCGTTCAATTGACGCTGGTTGAGCAGGGAGCGCAGGGGAGCCGAACCAAGAAGGATCGAGACGAGTTTTCCACGGATCATCTTCGCCACCTCGCACGTAGTCCCACGCAGAGAAGTCGGTGTGATAATTCTCACCGCCAGATTCAAACAAGTGAGGGTGGTCAGTAATTAACTGTGTGGTGATCCCTTTGCGACGCAGTTCAAAGGTGATGGCATCTTCCCAGATCTCAATTGATCCCCAAGGGCGCCATAAGAAGTCGAGTGCGCCACAAAGAATGTCGTGTCGAGCGGGCATACAAGGCAGTGAGCCGGTGTGGTGGTTGGCAAATTTGATGGATCGATTTGCGAATCTTGTGAGATTTGGCGTTGTGAATTCGTTGAATCCATATGCCTCAAGCAAGTGACGATTGAGTGAGTCAAGTACGACAACAATTACGTTCTGTGGCTTGTTGCTTTCGGGTGAAGACTGCATTTGGCAACGGTACATCAAGTCCCAGCCGCTTTACGATGCTTGCTTTAGTCCCTCTTGTTTTTGTACCTGCCTGGCAATGTGCCCCGAGCGCTTTTCTAGGACGAAGTAGAGCAAAGCTGAAAGGAGTACACCTGCAAAGACGGAGAAGTCAGCTCCTCCGTACCAGCCAGATGTGCAGACACCATTCACAAGGTCTCCGGCGCAGCTGGCTGCGAAGTGATTAGAAATAGGTGTCATCCAGTGAAAAGGAAATGTAACTGGTGGTGGAGCCTTCGAGAAGCAGACTGTTGCGCTTAGCACCCCGAAAGCGAATGCGACTAGCGCGTTCCAGCGCACACCGCTTCGCCCCCCGTAGTAAATACCGTCTTTGTCAGTGCGCTGCAACTCTTCGGGGTTGTACTTCATTCGTCTGAGCAGCCAGTCCATTAAGAAGATTCCTAGCCATGGGCCAATCCACACAATGATGACGCCAACAAACTCTTTCATGTAGAGCGAAAAGGTCGATTGAAACATTGCCCAGATTGTTAGAGCACACGAAATTACCGAGTCAAGCAACACGGCTTGGTAGCGCTTGATGCGTACGCCCATGGCCTGAAGTGAAACACCCGAGGAATACAGATCAAGTGAATTCACTGCGAATAGTTGGAGTATTGCAAAAAGCAAGAAGAAGACAACAAACCATCGCGGTAGCAAGTTCTGCGCATAGAGAACTTGAAAAGGATTGGCTCCATTCCACTGAACCACTTGCGAAGGATTTGAGAGCAACATAAAAGTTGTAGCACCAAGAAGCATTAATAAAGTTTCTGGAACAGCGGTGCCTAAAAATACCCAGCCGACAATTGCTGACTTCTTCGCATTGCGCGGAACGTAACGTGTGTAGTCATTCGCACAGTTCGTCCAACCGAGCCCCGAAAGTGCGAATACAAATGCGAGTGCTGCGCTGTACAGTTCCCATCCGCCGCCTATTCCCGTGTAGTTCGGTAATGCATGTTTGCTGTCGAAGTAGGCGAGTAATACGAAGATTGCTCCAAAGGGGATAATCATTGCTCGAAGAACTTTGACCATTGTGGCGTGACCAAAGTACGGGATCACTGCTTGAACACCAGCTGCAAAAATGATTAGCAGCACTTCGAATCCGCTGCTCACATGAATGTTTGCAATCTGAAAGAGCAGCAACGCAGCTCCGACAATAAGTATGAGACCTTCTGTTTCGAATCCGAGCAGTGTTATCCAATTGAAGAATGCAAACAGCTTCGATCCCTTCACACCAAAGGGGGCTCTATTAATAGTGAACCCGGTTGTCCCAGCCTCTGGTCCCTGGAGCGAAGCGATTCCAACGAGAAAGAAGGAAAGGTTTCCAATCAGAATCAAACTGATGGTTGTCGCGAAATTGAAACCGAAGCCCATTAAAAGGGCTCCGTAAACAAAATATTCAACGTTGAGCGAAGAGCCCGCCCACAGTGATCCAATGGCACGTGGCGTTGCCCACTTCTGAGCTTCATTGATCAAATCAGTTCCCGTTGTTTCGATCACGAAAGCTTGCGAAGAACTCGAACGGTTAGAAGTCACACATCATCTTCTCATTCGATTCTTCACAGAACTGACGAAAGATTTAAAGAGTTGAAATCGATGCAGCATCGAAATAAATCCACTGATGCATCGAGGCAAAAAGACTTAAGTTAATACTTGAGATTGAAAAAATCAGGAGATTGTTTTCCGGGAATTATGATTAGGTTTTGGCTCTGAAGAAAATGCATAGCCTTCAAAACCCTTGAAATTAAAGGACTTTTGGCCCTACCAACTATTGAAATGGAATTCCTG
>DAIQPM010000056.1:0-6992 GCA_036787355.1 Acidimicrobiales bacterium | reverse complement strand
GTGAGTGAGCTCGCCACCCGACTTCGCCACCGACTTCGACGCGCCGGAAACGAAAGTGTTGCTCCACGCATTGAGCATGGTGTGCTCTCAATGAACCTTGAGACATACCAAGCATCAATTGATGGCCGGGTAATGGACCTCACGTACATGGAGTATGAACTACTTCGTTTTCTGGCAACAAACCCGAACCGGGTGTTTACGCGTGAAACGTTGCTCAGTCGCGTGTGGGGTTACGAATACTACGGAGGAGCACGCACCGTTGACGTCCACGTGCGACGTCTTCGTGCAAAGTTGGGTGAAGAACACGCACATTTGATCGCGACGGTGCGCTCAGTTGGTTACAAATTCGGAACGCTCGGAGAGCGCGACAGTAACTAGTTCTTTGGAGCGTATGCCCAGAGTTCAACTTCAGCAGTTGCGCCACCAAAAGGCAATGCAGCAACTCCGATTGTTGACCTGGTTGGACGTGGTGGATTGAAGTTTTCAACCCACACATCGTTGCAAGCAGCAAAGTCATTTACGTCAGTCAAAAACAACGTGCCCTTCACAACTTGATCAAACGTCACGCCTTCAGCTGCAAGAAGCTGGCGAGCATTTTCAAGTGCTTGGCGAAGTTGTGCTGCGGCGCCACCAGAAACGAGCGTTGGCGTTGCTTCACCAGGAAGCATTCCTAGCTGTCCAGAAAGAATTACAAAGTCACCGGCACGTCGTGACGGAGAGTACGGCCCTAGAGGTGTGCTCACTGGGTGGCTCAGCTAAATGAGTTGCCGCAACCACATGACTTCGTGGCATTTGGATTGGTGATGTGAAAACCAGCACCTTGGAGTCCGTCAGAGAAGTCAAGTGTTGAACCGTTGAGCAGTTCTGCGCTCTGAGGGTCAACAACAACCTTTACATCACCGAATTCACGAAGTACATCGTCTTGTGCGAATTCAGAGTCGAAGAACATGTCGTAGTTAAAACCAGCACAGCCACCAGGCTTCACAGAAACGCGCAGCGCGAGTACTTCGTCCGCAGCTTCAGCAGCGATGAGCTCAGCAACCTTGACAATCGCAACGTCGGTCAGTGTGATCGGGTTAGTTGCCTTTTTCTTCAGATCTACGTTTGTTGTAGTGGCGTTTGACATGTCACTCCTTTAAATAAGTGTTCCCTCCATAGTAGTAAGGGAATTGACCTTTGAACACCCCTTATTTAAAGGGCATTAGCGTTAAGGCATGGAACAAAGCGACCAGATACGAGAACGCCTCACCCGAGTTCTTGACCCCGAACTCGGTGCATCGATTGTTGAACTCGGGATGGTTGGCGAGATTCGAATTGAAAACGCCACCGCATTTGTCAACGTCGCCCTGACAACTTCTGGTTGCCCACTTCGCTCACAGATCGAGCGAGACGTAAAAGAAGCAGCACTTTGTATTGACGGCATTAACAAAGTTGAAATTGTTATAGGTGTCATGGAACAAGACCAGCGTGCAGAACTCATGAAGCGTGCTCGTAAGTTCGCCCAAGACCGTGCACCTGAAACTTCAATCCCTTTTCAAACTCCTGTACTCATGATTGCTTCGGGCAAGGGTGGCGTTGGAAAGTCTTCAGTCACTGCAAACCTCGCAGTTGCTCTCGCACAACTTGGTCACCGTGTTGGCGTTCTTGATGCTGACATCTGGGGCTTCTCGCTGACACGACTTCTTGGCATTCAAGGAGAGGTCACCGCCAAAGACAAGAAGATGATCCCACTAGAGAAATCAATTGGGAAGGGAAAAATAAAGCTTCTTTCAATGGGGCTACTCGCAGAAGAAGACCAGGCGCTTTTATGGCGTGGACTCATAGTTCAAAAAGCAGTTGCCCAGTTCATTGAAGATGCTGACTGGTCAGACATTGACTACATGCTCATTGACACTCCTCCTGGGACCGGTGACATTGCAATGACGTTGGCGCGCATCCTTCCTCAAATGGGACAACTCGTTGTCACCACTCCAGCCATTGCAGCCCAGCGTGTGGCTCTTCGTGCTGCAGACTTTGCTCGTAAATCAAACATTCGCGTACTGGGTGTAATCGAAAACATGAGCGGGCTCGTCTGCTCGTGCGGCGAAAAACACAATCTCTTTGGTATAGGTGGCGGAAACTCACTTGCTGAGGAGCTCGACGTCCCACTTCTCTGTGAAATTTCACTCAACCCAGAAATCGCCAGTGGCGGTGATATTGGTGAGCCTGCAGTCTTAAAAGAAGACGCCAGTGGTGTATTTCACCAACTTGCTAAGCGAATCGAAACCGACATTGCACCACCGATCGGGATGCAGGGTTGTTCAGCCAGAATGCTCGACGCCTTAGACCGCGCAGTTGCTAGCGAGAGCTAGTCGTCAAACCCATCGTCGCCGGGCATAAGAATCACTGCCTCGCCATTGATTGTTTTAATGCGTGGCTCAATGCGCGGAATTTCAGTGAGCGCATTGGCATAGTTAAGTACTTCGCGTGAAGTGGTGAAGTGTGCAATGTCTTGCAAGTTTTTAATAGTTGGGAAAATCATTTCAAGTTCTCCACGTTCATGCATGGCGAGTGCTTCAAGTGGTCGTACCCATTGATCGGCAACCGTTTCACCAGCATCATGTGTTGCAACTTGATCCGTTGGCGCAAGTGCCACAAAGAATCTGGTGTCATACCTGCGTGGTGGTCCCACTGGAGTCACCCAGTGCGCACTGTAAGCAAGACCACGTAGATCGAGAAACAACTGTTCTTGTTCCATCATGTCTATGAACTTGAGTTCATTTGTATTCACCGCACGTCGATGTGCCGCCATTCGTTTGATGGTTTCTGGATCACTAAAGCGAACTGGGTTGCCATCTGCATCACACGCCACAAGAAGACCGGCTTCTTCAAACAATTCGCGCAGACACGCTACGAAATATGCGAGACCACCACTTTCTATGCCGAGTCGCCTGGAGGCTTCAGTGTCAGTGATGCCAATGGAGAGTTTCTGCCCCGATGCGCCAGCGTCACCAACGTCAACGCCACCTCCCGGGAAAACGTACGCACCACCTATGAAGTCACTGTTTAAGTTTCGCTTCAGCATGAGAACTTCGAAGCCCTCTGGAGCATCTCGAAGGGTAACGACTGTGGCTGCGGGTCTAGGAGTCAGAATTTCGGCCATAAAGCAAACTACCTAAGAGTTTCCTAACCAAAGCGCCTATTAGAGATATGTCCACTAAGTTTGTATGTGTAAACGGCAAAAAGGAGCATCGTGGCCAACGCAACAGCTAGCAAGAAGGCACAGACCCCAGCAAAAGGCGGTCGTCCTGCAGGTCTCTTCACCTGGATTGCCGTAGGAGTCGTACTCGTGATTGTCGTGGGTCTCGTGGTCATCAAAATGACCAGCGGATCACCCGCAGCAAAGGCATCAACAACCTTTGAAGCAGTTGATGCCACAACTATGAGCCAATTAACTTCAGTGCCGACGTCTGTGTTTAACACTGTCGGTGTCACTTCACCCGTTGCTCCAATTTCTGGTCCATCGCCACTGAGCGGACAACCAGCACTAACAAAGACCGTTAATGGCAAGGCCCTGCCTTTGATTCAGTACGTCGGCGCTGAGTACTGCCCGTACTGTGCAGCAGAGCGCTGGTCAACAATTATTGCCCTCAGTCGATTTGGAACATTTAGCAATCTTGGATTCGCACAAAGTGGCGCTTCAGATGTCTATCCAAGCACCAAGACGTTTACATTCCGCCAAGCTACCTACACTTCGCCATACGTTGCATTTTCGGCCGCTGAAACATTTACCAGCATTCCAGATCCCGCAACTAACTTCTACTTCCCACTGCAGAAGCTCACAGCAGCACAGACCGCACTGGTAAAGAAGTACGACACAATGCAGTACATCCCCACATTTACTTCGACCCAGGAAAACGGATCGATTCCATTCATTGACATGGCTAACAAGTTCTTGTCAGCTGGAGCAAGCTTCACTCCTGCGACACTCGCTGGACTCACACAGGGACAAATTGCTTCTGCGCTAAGTGACCCCACCAATCCAGTCACTCAGGCAATCATCGCTTCTGCGAATGAGCAATCAGCAGCCATCTGTGTTCTTACTAACAACAAGCCTGCCTCAGTATGTTCAAGTGCTGGCGTAAAAGCCGCCAAGAAAGCGCTGAACATTAAGTGAGTCGTACGGTAGAAAGTGTTCCTCGTTGGGCGGTTGTAACAACATTTGTCCTGAGCATCATTGGACTGGGTTTTTCCATCTACCTCACGATTACGCACTTTCAGCCCCACGCGTTGGTCTGTGCCGATACTGGAACCATTAACTGTGCGAAAGTAACGACTTCAGCTCAGTCCTACTTTCTAGGTATTCCAGTTGCGATTCTTGGATTATTTAATTTTGTCGTGTTGTTGGGCCTCAACTCACCTTGGGCATGGCGAGCCAAGAACTATTGGTTACATGTTGCGAGATTTGCCCTCAGCGTTGTTGGCATGGGCTTCGTTCTCTGGCTCATTTACGCCGAAATCATGATCATTGGCAACATCTGTCTCTACTGCACAGGTGTGCACATTGTTACTTTCGCGCTATTAATTGTCCTAACGCGAGTAACACCTACTCAACTTGGATGGGTAGCTTCAGCGCCTCTGGAGTGAGCGACGCTCAATCTCATTGAGACCGCCCCAGATGCCGTGAGTTTCTCGGCGTTCAATAGCTGCATCTAAGCATTCGGCCGTTACTGCACATCCAGCACAAATTCGCTTAGCCATGCGCTCTCGTTCAATGCGATCTTCTTTGCGTTCACTGGTATCAGGAGAGAAAAAGAGTGATCCCTCACCCCCTCGACATGCCGCTAAAAGTGACCAATCATCCGGTGCTAATGCCATAAGTCTCTCCCCCCAGTTCGACCAGAACCGCAGGTTACCCACGTCTATGTCCCCCTAGCAAGACGGCACGTCAGAGGGGGTATTGGGCTTTGTTATTAACAAAAATCAGGCTCCACTACGCTTGTAGATATGTCGAACGTTCTTATCGCCAGCGACCTTTCGAGCCTTCGAAATGAGCTTCGCTCAATGCTCGAAAACCCAGACGTGATTATCGAAGAAGTCGCTACGGGGCCAGAAGTTCTCACCCGCGTTAAACAAGGCGGAATCGACCTTGTTATTACTGACCTGCAAATCGCAAACATGGGCGGGATGGCGATCACCTTGGATCTTCGAAACGAAGAGTCCTACGGAGCTGCAGAGCCAGTTGCTGTATTAATGCTTCTTGACCGCCGCGCAGATGTATTTCTTGCACGTCGCAGTGGAGCCGAAGGGTTCATTGTGAAACCTCTGGATCCACAGCGTGTTCGTGCCGCAGTTCGTGCACTGCTTCGTGGCGAAGGCTACGAAGATCAGTCGCTTCGACCTGCAACAGTTCGAGCTAACTAAACAACAAAGTGGTAAGTAATTCTAATTCTGTTCGAACTGCTCAGTTAAAGATTAAAATTAAAATCTAATGAGTTGCTTAGTTATCTTCAGTGGGGATGTAGAACGCTTAACCCTCTTTTACGAAAGTGTTTTAGGTATGACAGCTACTCTTGAAGATGAAGGCAGCGCACAACTCCAACGAGAAGACGATGAAATTTATCTTCATCACACAACTGCCGACTATTTTGAACTAAGGCCTCGTGAAGATGTCGCCCTAAAACCTGCCTTCAAAGTAAAAGCCTTAGCTAGCGCGTTGGCTGCAGTTGAAAAATACGGCGGAACTTTAACTGAGCGATCATTTGAATTCAAAGGCGTTTATCATCGTGATGTCATTGATCCTGATGGCAACATAATTCAACTTCGAGCAGATTCTTAGGGTAAAAGTTTTATTACGAACTCTAAGTAAGTTCAATACTTTTTATATTTCAAAACCTTTGAACTTACGAACCTCTTGCGGCCAACCGCAAGCTTCTGCAACTTTGGCACCCCACATTTTGGCTTCATTTTCTGAACTGACTTCGATGATTGTAAGTCCACCGAGAAAGTCACCAGAAGTAGTTATTGGACCTGACAGGTTCCCTATCTCGTCAAAACCAAAGGCAGACTCGAGTTCTTCTTCTAGCCCTCCGGCTGCAACAAGAACTCCGGCGTCTTTCATTTCAGAGACGACGGCCCTTGCAAGAGGTCCGCGAGAATTGAACCATTCTTCACTGTGGTCGCCGACCCACTGTTGATTGAAATAAATGATGTACTGAGCCATACAACAATCATAATTTGTAGATAAGGAATTAACTCTTTGCAGCAGTCCATAAAGAGAAGAAGTTAAGTCTTTAAGGTGCCAACTATTGTTCAGTTCATGACAATAATCCGTGAATTAAATCAAGCCGACAAGACTGAATGGCTGTTTTATTGGCGAAGCTACATCGAGTTCTACAAAACAAGTATCCCAGAGTCTCAATATGAACTGACATGGTCAAGGCTGTTAGATAGCAACTTCAATCTCTATGGATTTGTTGCAGAAGTCGATGGAAAAATTTGCGGGCTGGTCCATTTCACTTTCCAGGAATCAACTTGGGCTCCGAAAAGTTTCTGCTTGCTAGAGGACCTATTTGTGGATCCAAATGTTCGTGGCCATGGAGTTGGTCGAGCATTAATCGATGCTGTCTACGAAGTCGCAGTGAAATCTGGAGCGAGTCGTCTCTACTGGAATACAGACGCAACCAATGAGACTGCCAGAAAACTTTACGACTCCTATACGAACGAGTCTGGAAAAGTGCAGTACCGCATACCTCTTAACTGAGTCATTTAGCTGTTTGCTGACTTGCTAGTCGGCGACAAAGCCTTTCCACCCCGACATGTAATCCACGAAAGTCTGTGATAGCCCTTCGGACTGCAGAATCTCTCGGGTCACCGGCAGATCCCGCTTGACAAAATCAGAGTCTGCACACGCCGAGCGTGCAAAGTCATGATTAGTGATAGCCGCGCGTCCAATCGCAACTAAGTCAGCCCCAAGATCAAGACAGCGCTTCGCATCTGCAGCTGAATAAATC
>DAIQPM010000055.1:0-7171 GCA_036787355.1 Acidimicrobiales bacterium | reverse complement strand
GCCTTGCCTGCGTGCCACTACTAAATACCCTGGTCCCAAGAGACTTTAGAAACGCGATTACACCGCAACTGAAGCGCTATTTCCTAGGGACAGTTCTGGGGTGCATCGGTAACGGACTTACCTTTTCAATGTTCGTAATTTACGTTCACAATGTCCGCCATTTCTCGATTTGGTTTGCGTCAATGCTTCTCGTTATTGGTGCAGTATCGGGGCTTGTCTGCAGTCCGATCATCGGAACCCTCGTTGACAAATTTGGCCCTGTGCTTGTCCTCGTTCCCTCGCTAGTTCTCGAAGCGATTTCATTAGTGGTGTGGGCCTACGCACACACGTACTTTTCTCTCATCGCCTCGAACTTTGTTATTGCAATTACCGGAGGCGCATTCTGGGGACCAGGAAGCACGTTGCTCTCGCGGCTCATAGATGAACAACACCGCCAGCGAGCATTCGGACTTAACTTCATGTTTGTCAACCTCGGCATTGGATTTGGTGGACTTATCGCGGCCAGCATTGTTGACCTAAATCACACCTTCACGTTCACCATTCTTTATCTCTTGAACGCAGCAACTGCGATAGGAATCGCAATAGTTTTCACAACGCTTTGGAAATACGGAAAACGTGACGATTCAGATGAATTGACCAAGGAACAAGAAGACGAGGGTTGGGGCGATGTCCTTCGAGACAAGAGACTTATTCGTTACGTCAGCGCTTCACTGATACTTATGCTTGGCGGTTACGGCTCACAAGAAGCGGGGTTCAGTCTGTTTGTTGTGAATGATTTGAAGATTCCTGTTCACGTGATTGGAATCATGTTCTTTTGCAACACCACGACAATCATTGCGTCTCAGCTTTTCGTGACGAATCTGGTGGAGAATAAAAGCCGCACTCGTGTCATGGCGTTGGCAGGACTTCTATGGTTCAGCTTTTGGTTCATTCTTTTTGCCGCGTTAAAAATGCCTGAAATCCTGGCGATTGTTTCAATCTGCATCGGAATGGGCATATTCGCAATCGGTGAAACCCTGATCAATCCAGTTGGTTCAGCGCTCATCAATGAGATCGCTCCTGAGCATTTACGCGGACGCTATAACGCTGCCTCCGGGCTCACGTGGGGCGTTTCATCAATGGTGGCTGCAGCGTTTACTTCGATTCTTTTCAGCTCGAATCTTGGATCTTGGTGGCCACTATTTATTGGTAGTGCTTCTCTAGGCGGCTCATTAATGATGCTCAGCCTTCGAAAGAGTTTGACTCCTAAAGAAGACGGTCGAATTACTCAATAAAAAATCCCGGGGCAGTTGCCCCGGGATTTTCATTACATCGTTAATGCTTAGATCAACTGCAACCACTTGTTGCGCCACAGCTGGCACATACGTGGCATGAACCAGCACGTTGCATCTGGTCACCGCACTGGTAACACATTGGAGCGTCGTGGCTCTCAGTTGCTGGAGTCTCGCGTGGAGGCTGCGCAGCAGGCTTTGGAGCTACTTCAATCAATGTTGGCTGGATGCTGATGCCAGCTGATGGTGTTGACTGCTCAACAACTTCAGGAAGTGTTGGCTGGATGCGCTCGCTTGTTGAAAGCACACCAATTTCTTCACGCTCTGATGGGCTTAGGTAGTCAAGCGCCATACGACGGAAGATGTAGTCAACGAGTGACGTTGCAATACGTAGGTCTGCATCGTCAGTCATTCCTGATGGTTCGAACTTCAAGTTGACGTACTTGCGAACATAGGTTGCAAGTGGCACGCCGTGCTGGAGTCCGAGGCTGATTGAGATCGAGAAGGCATCCATGATTCCAGCAAGGGTTGAGCCCTGCTTTGAAACCTTAATGAACACTTCACCTGGACGACCGTTTTCGTATTCACCAACAGTTACGTATCCTTCACAGTCCGCAACACGGAATGAGAATGTTGTTGATACGCGACGGCGTGGAAGACGCTCACGAACAGCACCAACTACAACGCTGGTGCCACCCTCAGACTTAGCAATCTGAAGCTGTGCTTCGAGTGCGTTGATCTTGGTCTGAAGTTCTGCAGCCACGCTGTCAGTAGCGGTAACTGAGTTTGTTGACTCTTCGCCGTCCTTCTTGGCAGTTGAAAGTGGCTGTCCAACCTTGCAGTTGTCGCGGTAGATAGCAACAGCCTTAACACCAAGCTTCCAAGCGTCCAGGTGAAGGTTTTCTACGTCTTCGATTGTTGCATCTTCTGGCATGTTCACTGTCTTTGAGATTGCACCCGAGATGAATGGCTGCACTGCACCCATCATCTTCACGTGACCTAGGTAGTGAATGGTGTTGTCACCCATTGAGCATGCGAATACTGGAAGGTGCTCAGGCTTAAGAGCCGGCGCACCCATGATTGACTTGTTCACGTCAATGTATTCAACAATCGCAGTAACTTCGTCGTCTGAGTAACCGAGCTTGGTTAGTGCACGTGGCACTGTCTGGTTAACAATGGCCATGTTTCCACCACCAACGAGCTTCTTGAACTTCACGAGTCCAAGGTCAGGCTCAATTCCAGTGGTGTCACAGTCCATGAGAAGTCCGATTGTTCCGGTTGGAGCAAGAACAGTGGCCTGGGCGTTACGTGTTCCGTAACGTGTTCCAAGGTCAACTGCTTCTTCCCATGCGTGCTGTGCGGCTTCCAAGATGTCAGCAGGAGCAAGCTTCGCGTCAATCTGGTACGAAGCGTCACGGTGCATGCGAAGAACATTGATCATCGGCTCAGCGTTCTCAGCAAAACCTTCGTGAGGTCCCATACGTCCAGCAGTGCGAGCACTGGTGGCATAAGCATGTCCAGTCATCAATGCAGTGATTGATGCAGCAACTGCACGGCCCTCGTCTGAGTCGTACGCAAGACCAGATGCCATGAGTAGCGCACCGATGTTGGCGTAACCAAGTCCGAGCTGGCGGAACTTGCGTGAGTTGATACCAATCATCTCTGTCGGGTAGTCAGCAGCACCAACGATGATTTCTTGAGCAGTGAAGAGAACTTCAATTGTGTGCTTAAACGCTTCAACGTCAAAACGACCGTCTTCGCGTAGGTAGTGCATCAAGTTGATACTTGCAAGGTTGCAAGCTGAGTTGTCAATGTGCATGTACTCAGAGCAAGGGTTCGAACCATTAATACGGTCGGTGTTGCTTGAGGTGTGCCACTTGTTAATAGTGGTGTCGAACTGCAGACCTGGGTCAGCACATTCCCATGCAGCACGAGCCATTTGACGCCATAGGTCGCGGGCCTTTACGGCACGAACTGTTGCACCACCGGCACGAGCCGTGAGGTTCCAGTCTGCGTCGTCAAGAACAGCTTGCATGAAGTCATCAGAAACACGAACAGAGTTGTTAGCGTTCTGGTACTGAATTGAGTGAATGTCCTTACCGTCTAAGTCCATGTCAAAGCCGTTGTCACGAAGAACGCGTGCCTTCTTCTCTTCGTTGGCCTTACACCAGATGAACTCTTCGATGTCTGGGTGATCTGCATCAAGCATGACCATCTTCGCTGCGCGACGAGTCTTTCCACCGGACTTAATAGTTCCAGCAGAAGCGTCAGCACCACGCATGAATGAAACAGGACCACTCGCGGTTCCTCCGCCTTCGAGGCCTTCAGCACTTGAGCGAATCTTTGAAAGGTTTACACCAGCACCTGATCCACCCTTGAAGATGATTCCTTCTTCGGTGTACCAGTTAAGAATTGAACGCATTGAGTCCTGCACCGCGAGGATGAAGCATGCGCTTCCCTGCTGTGGAACGTCCTTCACACCAATGTTGAACCACACCGGTGAGTTGAATGCGGCTTTTTGTGTGACCAGGATGTGCTTCAGTTCTGAACGGAATGTCTCGGCTTCTTGTTCATCTACGAAGTAGTTCGAGTCAATGCCCCAGTTGGCAACGGTGTCAACAATGCGGTCTACAACCTGCTTAAGGCTGGTCTCGCGCTCAGGGAGTCCGAGGGTTCCACGGAAGTACTTCTGGGCAAGAATGTTCGTGGCATTGAATGACCATGAAGCTGGGACTTCGACACCAAGTTGTTCGAAGGCAACTGATCCATCGCGGAAATTCGAGATACGCGCATCACGACGGTCCCAAATAATTTCGTCATAAGGGTGACGGTCCTCCGTTGTAAAAAATCTGCGAATACCAATTCCAAGTCGCTGAGGTGCGATAGCCATTTCTCTCTCTTTTCTTTCCGAATCCGACACTAAAACTGCTTCCAGCGGTCAAGGAGTCGGGAAAACAAGGATAGTCGCTCCAAGCCCCCAAAACCACCATATGTAGTGGTTTTCCTAATTCACACCGCAAGATGCTGTGTCATTACAGCACTGTAATTACATCAAGTCAACTCTATTTTGGACTTTTTTGAATTATTTTTACGCCCCTAGCCATACGGACTTCTAGACCCCTCGAACCCTAAGTAGCCTGACCCCTATGGAGTTAATTCTCGCCCTCGACGCAGGCACTTCAGGGGTCCGTACAGCCGCCTTCGACCAGAGGGGTGTGCTCGTTGATTCGAGCTACCGAGAACTAACCCAGCATTTCCCTGGGCCAGGGCTGGTGGAGCACGATCCGGCAGAAATCGCCGACCTGGCAATTGCCACCCTCAGCGAGGTCGCCAAAAATGCCCAAGCGGCGGGCCACAAAATCCTCTCTCTTGGCATAACTAACCAGCGTGAAACAACTGTCGCGTTCGACAGAGCAAATGGTGAAATTCTTCACAGCGCAATTGTCTGGCAAGACAAGCGCACTGCTCCACTCTGCGATGAGATGACTTCATCAGGCCACAGTGACCTTGTTAGAAAAACAACTGGTTTAGTTATTGATTCATATTTCTCCGCAACAAAAATGAAATGGCTAATCGATAATGGATCGCTTAGCGGTGCAACGGCGCCTGCACTTTGCACGGTAGACACGTGGCTTCTGTGGAAGTTATGTGGAACGTACGTAACAGAACCTTCGAACGCATCGAGAACATTGCTCATGGACCTCGAAACGCTCGATTGGTCTGAAGCGATGTTGAAACTTTTCTCGGTTCCGAAGGAAGTGCTCCCAACAATTCAGCCGTCCCGTTCAAACTTTGGCGAGATACAGAATTCAGTTATCCCAGAACTGGCTGGTGTCAGTGTGACTGGGGTGCTTGGCGACCAGCAGGCGGCACTCTTTGGACAGGCTTGTTTCAATCCCGGAATGGTGAAGGCCACGTACGGCACTGGAGCATTCATCTTGGCTAACGCTGGCAACATGCTTCCAGGAATTTTTGACGGGCTCATTACAACAGTTGCGTGGGACCTCGGAGAATTCGGTGCAGCTGCATATGCCGTTGAAGGCTCAGCGTTTGTTGCGGGAGCTGCGGTGCAGTGGTTGCGTGACGAAATGAATTTCATCTCACAAGCGAGCGACCTCGAACCACTTGCACTGAGTGTTCCAGACAGTGCTGGTGTTCAGTTCATTCCTGCGTTCAATGGACTCGGTTCGCCGTACTGGCGAGGAGAAGTTCGTGGATCAATCTCAGGGCTCAGCCAAGCAGTCAGCAAAGGAAACATTGCGCGTGCATTGATAGAGGCACTCGCCTTTCAAGTACGAGCTATGACGGATGCATTTGGTGCCAACGGACTCGGTGTTAAAGAACTTCGTTGCGACGGAGGAGCTGCAGCAATGAACCTTCTTATGCAGTTGCAAGCAACTCACTCGAAGTCACCGGTACTTAGGAGCAAATCGTTAGAAGCAACGGCGCGTGGTGCTGCCTGCATTGCGGGACTTGGAACAATGTGGAAATCACTTGAGGAAGTCGCGAACTTATGGGAGCCAGACATGCGATTTGAGCCCGAGGACCCAGTCTTTGCAGACACAGCGTACGCTTCGTGGAGTCGGGTGCTGGAACGTTCGTAATCGGTATAGGTTTTAAAAATACATAGGGGGAAGTTATGGAAACGTACGAATCAAAGGTCGCAAGAGAAGGACTCGGATTTGGAGAAGGGCCACGATGGCACGATGGTCGCCTCTGGTTCTCCGACTTTTATCGCAATGCAATTTTCAGCATTGATGAGAACTGCAGTGATGAGCGCCTAGAGCACAGCGTTCCTAATCAACCTTCAGGCCTGGGATGGCTTCCGAACGGTGACCTGCTTTACGTGTCAATGACTGATCACAAAGTAATGCGACTCAGCAACGGCGTCGCATCTGAGTTCGCTGACATCAGCGAACACTGCGGCTTCTGGGCCAATGACATGCTTGTTTCACCATCTGGATTTAGTTACGTCGGCAACTTTGGATTCGACCTTCATGGTTGGATAGAAGAAAAAGGCGCAGCAGAAGTTCTCTTCAACCCGCTTCCATCAACCAATGTTGTGGTTCTAAACCCTGAAGGAAAAATCATTCAGGTCGTCCCTGATCTGTTCTTCCCTAACGGCACCGTGCTGAGTGCTGACAATAAGACGCTCATGGTGGGAGAAACATTCGGGCGAAGCATCACCGCGTTTGACGTTGCCGAGGATGGGACGCTTTCTAATCGTCGTGTGTGGGCGGACGTAACGGGAATGAACCCAGACGGAAACTGCATTGACGATGAAGGACAAATTTGGATGGCTAATCCAAACCCGTTTGATCACGGAATTGTTCGCGTTAAAGAAGGTGGCGAGATAACCGCTCGCGTCAACACTACGGACGTGACATTTGCTTGCGCGATGGGTGGAGCAGATTTGAAGACGCTCTACATTTTCACTGCACCTGACAGCAGCCCAAGCGTCGTAAAAGGAAACAGACTTGGCAAAATTGAAACTGTGCGAGTTCCTGTAGGCGGACAGAAGCGCTAATTAGCCAAGTTTTGGCAAAGCTTTTTTAAGACCTCTAATTGCCTGATGCGTTCGCAGCTCATTTTCAATGAGCGCAAAGCGGACGTGACCGTCGCCGCCATCACCGAATCCAACACCAGGACTGGTCGCAACGTCAGCTTCAGCAATCAGATACTTCGCGAATTCAAGTGATGAATGGTCACGGTACGGCTCTGGAATGCGAGCCCAGATGAACATAGAGCCCTTAGGTGCTGGAACTTCCCAGCCAATTCGGTTCAGTCCATCAATAAGTGTGTCGCGACGAGCTTGATAGATAACTTGCAGTTCATCTGGATATGTCTGAGCTTCATTCATGGCAACGATGGCGGCGATCTGGACTGGCTGGAACGTTCCG
>DAIQPM010000054.1:0-7367 GCA_036787355.1 Acidimicrobiales bacterium | reverse complement strand
TCAATTGCGCCCCACTTTTCAGAGAGTGAAGCAACGTCGCGAGCGAGGTCTTCTTCGCTTACGCCTTCAGCGGCTGTACGAATAATGATGCCGTGGCGCTCTGGCTTAACACCGTCAATAATCTTTCGCAGGCGACGGCGCTCGCCATCTGGAAGGCGCTTAGAGATTCCAATGGTTGATGAGTTCGGAACTAGTACCGCAAAACGACCCGGTATTGAGACTTCCTGAGTCAGTCGAGCACCTTTTGCTCCGATCGCATTTTTGGTGACCTGGCAAACAATGGTCTGTCCACCCTTGATCATTTCTTCAATGCGCTTATTCTCCTGCTTAGTTTCACCCTCAATGTCTTCATCTTGAATTGAGATGTCAGCACGGTAGAGAACGGCGTTCTTTGGAATTCCAATGTCTACGAACGCCAGTTCCATTCCAGGAAGAACATTCTGAATGCGACCTACATAAATGTTTCCGTCGATCTGGTTCGTTTCGTCAGCAGCTTTTGCCACGGTGTACTCAACCATTGATCTGCCTTCGAGGGTTGCAATGTGAGTTGCGTCCTTCGTTGAGTGAACGCACATGAGGTAGCGACCCTGAGCTCGGGTGCGACGTTCTCCCCCGCGGCGACGGTTCTTATTGTTGCCCTTTCGACCTTCGTTAGGAGTTGAAGCACCCTCCGGCGCTGAGGCCTCTACGGGTGCATCAACGTTTCGAGGTTGCTGATTCTGCTGGCGAGGTTGTCCTTGGCCGCCTTGTCCACCACGCCCTCTTCCGCCACGACGACGGTTCTTGTTGCCACCTTGCCCCGGCTCACGAGGAGTCGAGGGCTGAGGCGTTGCATTTCTGGTGTCGCCTACTTGAGGTGCTGGACGAGTATCGCCAATACGGGGGCTAGACGATGATTCGGGCTGGTTGTTGGATTCGTCGGTCACGACGGGCACTCCTTGAGTTCTGGGGGTTGAAGTAGTGCGCAGCACTACTGAGATTAAAAACGCCAGTGCTCTTTGCACCTTTGGCGTTGGTATTGGTAAAGAAGGCGTGAAAGAACACGACGAGCAAGGTTAAGAAACCAAAGGATGAAACTCCAATTGCACTGGCGTGTACCACGGTATGTCCTCAATGCTTTCAGTTCCAGAGTGCGAGCACTGCGGAACTGCTGCGTTCTTATTGCGCAACTGTGCAGTATGCACTGCTGCGACCAACGCCTACAAGGCTACCTGACCCCAGGGCTCAGCCGGGCTTCTTAGGTGAAACCGTTGAAGTTGTTGATTTTGCGATGGTTGTGGTTGTCGTGGTCGTAGACGATGCGTTGATCACCGCCGCAACGTTGGACTTCAGAGTTACCGGTTTAATCGGGTGCGCAACGAGGTAATTGAAGGCTTGAGCCACAACTGGAGCTGCGGCTTCAGCACCATAACCACCTTCAGCTACAACGCAGACAACCACGTACTTCGGATTTGGAACAGGCCCGAAGCCAACAAACCAAGAGTTTGGAGAAAGCCCTGGGGCGTTTGATGCCGTTCCGGTTTTTCCAGCTATGACAAAATTATTCATATTGAAGGTTGCAATGCTCCTGAACGTTCCATTTGCCGTTCCGTGTGAATTATTCACTACGCCGACGAGTCCTTGCAAAATTGGATTTCTCACTGAGGATGGCAGATTCATATGAGCCTGCACACGAGGTAGATAGCGTTGAATTACTTTTCCATGAGCATTAATGATCCCGGCCGCAACTTCTGGGGCGTAGCGAGTACCGCCATTTGCGAATGTGGCGTAGGCATTGGCGAGCTCAATTGGTGTTACAGCAGTCGTGCCCTGACCGAAGGCCATTTCCACGTTGTCACCGGTGTACCACGAAGTATTGGGAAAGGCTTTTGGGTTTGCGTTATGAAGCGATACGCGAACGGTTGGTGAGTCCACGCGCCCACTCGACTCATTGGGCAGGTCAATGTTGGAATAGTCATTAAGCCCGTACTGCGTCGCTACGTCTTGAATAGGGGTTTGACCGTACTTGGTTTGTTGGCTCCAAAATAGATAGCCCAAGTTGTAGAAGTAGTAGTCCGATGAGGCAGTAAGTGCCCCCGCCAAATTAATTCGACCAGCACCGGTCTTCACGTCGTCGTGAAAAACACAACCGTGTGCGCCTTGCAGACATCCAGGGACTGTGAATGCACCCGTGTCATTGACGTAGGTATTTGGAGAGAAGATGCCAGTTTTCATCATGGCCGTTGCGGTAACCATTTTGAAAGTACTACCTGGGGTGTAGTCGCCTTGGATTGCGTAGTTATTGAATGCACCGGTATCAATAAGGTCCTTGTACTGCGTGGTCGAGAGCCCCGTAATAAATGAATTCAAGTTGAATGATGGGTAGCTCGACATGGCTAGTACTTGGCCATTATTTGGATTCATCACAATCGCCGCACCATTTAGTGCTGGTGGCCTTTTGCCTGTCGTTGGATCAATGGTTGATCGAACCTTCAAAATGTTTGACGCGAGGTATCCATCGAGTGCTTTTTGCAGTCCAGTATCAATGTTCAACACGACTGAATTGCCAACTTGTGGCTGTGTCGTGTGCACTGCTCCAAGAATTTGGCCACGAGCGTTCACCTTGAGCGTCTGCTTTCCATCACGACCTCGTAGATACTGCTCGTAATAGGACTCAATGCCAGTCTTGCCAATTGATGAGTCAGTGCGGTACCCCTTCGCGATTTCACTTGCACTCACTTGACCAATCGGCCCCACATAACCAAGAACTTGCGCACCGACGTCTCCACCATTGGGATAATTGCGCATCGACACATTAAGGACAGTCACTCCTGGGAATTCATTGGGGTGCAACTTAATGAACTCCACGACGTTTGATGGAGCGTTGTCAAGAATTGGCGCTGGCTGGTAGGGATCGTATTGGACATTGTTAAGGTCAGCATTGATTTGACTCACGCTCAGTCCAGTGAGGGATGCGAGCGCGCCCTTGATTGATGGAAAGAGCACTGCCTGAGCTCTGGAAAGACGAATTTCTGTCGTGGTGATGTTCGTCACCAGTGGAGCTCCATTACGGTCGTAAATCACACCGCGAGTCGCTGGAATTGCACTGACGCGAAGAGAGTTCGCATCCACTGTTGCAACAGAAGAACTGTGTTCAAGAATCTGCAGCATGAAGAGTCGACCAATCACCAGACTCAAGAGCACTAAGAAGAAACCACCAATGATCTTCCAGCGTCGTTCCGGGCGAACTTGTACTTCATCTGGCGAAGCAACTAAATCTCTAATTCCGACTGACTTTGATTCATTAATGGCACGACCACGTCCACGAAAGGGATTGATTGATTCCCACGGACGCCAAAGTCTTGAAAAGAGTGACCCCGTTGGCTTGCTTCTCCAAGAGCGCTTCACCTGATAGCTCCCTCACCGAGACGCCCTATTGCTCGTGCAACGCGAACAACCGGTCTAGCCATAATGAAAAATGCGCTCGCGTTCACCACCATCATTGCAAGAACGCTCCCTCGCCATAATTGAAAGTCGAGAGCAAAAAACCCTCCAATGGTGTAGCCGAGAGGAGCCACGAAACCAGCACCCGCAGCAATAACTGGTGCCACCCACCACGCAGCGGAGTCAAGGTCACCAACGCCTTCTCTACCGAGGCGCGACGTGGCGTATCCAAGCAGCATTCCAATGGCTGCGGTGAGCCCAAATGGCGTAACTGAGTGCAGATCAAAAAATACTCCAGCAACTAATCCGACAATTAAGGACAACATTGTGTAGCCGGCAATACCCATGGCTACTGGCCAGAGCCAGACAAACATAATCACAACATCAGCAAATCTAAATCCTGAGAAAACAACCAGTTGAATCGCCAGTACAAAGAGTGTCGCGATAGCTGCTGGGATCAGCTGTCTTCTCACGTAGAAGGCTCCCACAGCAAAACGTCAACGTAGGTCAGATTTCTAAGGTCAGCCGTTGGCTTTAGGGTCAGGTCAAATGTTGCAGCACCCGGTGTCAGCGTTGCCTTGGTGACCGTGGCGATTGGAAGTCCTGGCGGGTAGAGCGCCCCATTAAGTCCGTCAGTAGAAAAAACTGTCCCTGGGGCAACGTTGTCATTGAGCGGGACTGAAGTCACTCCGAGACCATTATTGAGTCCGTTGCCACTGATGATGAGCGTGGCGCTTCCGTTACCAAACGTTGCTCCGATGGAAGAATTCACATCAGTAATGAGCTGCACCGTTGACGCGTTGGCACCACTAGAAATCACGATCCCCACTAGCCCACCGTTGGCGACAACTGGCATTCCAACCAGCACGCCTTGCTTTCGGCCCTTTGAGATTGTGATCGTCGCAGAAAAGTTTGTTGGCGAAAGAGACGTCACTTGTGCCGCAACACTTGAAAGGGCTCCAATGAAAGGAACGTTCAGTTGCGTTGTGAGTTGTTGCGCTTGACGCTCAAGCGACCATGCTTGGTTCGCATGTTGCTCAGCAACACCAAGCTCGTATCTCAGTTTTTGATTCTGAGCCACAACATCTGAATAGTTCACGGCTCCAGCAAAGAGGTGGCCAATGGGTCTGGCTACTGCACTCACTGTCCAGGAAAACGGTGCGACCACGACGTTGGCAACTCTGCGCAAGTTCGCGACAATGCCTCCAGACATGTAGAGAGCAATCAAGAGAACTAGAAAGCTAACGGAGTACGTCCAGTTGCGACGTCGCTTGCGGTCGTAAGCCACGGGTTAGCGCGAGGGGCTGGTCTTCAACATGCGCGAGAACGTTTCAAGTTCTTCAAGGCACATGCCACTTCCAAGGGCCACACAGTTAAGCGGATCATTGGCGATGATGATTGGCATGTTCGTCTCCATCTCGAGACGAGCAGCGATGCCATTCAGCAGCGCTCCTCCACCAGTCAGCACAATTCCCTGTTCCATAAGGTCAGAAGAAAGTTCCGGTGGAGTGCGGTCAAGCGTCACCTTCACAGCGTCAATGATTGCTTGCACCGGTTCTTCAATGGCTTTTCGAATCTGCTCGGTTGAAATAATTACTGTCTTTGGCAGTCCAGTAACGAGGTCTCGTCCACGGATTTCAGCGCGAAGCTCTTGTTCGAGTGGGTAGGCAGAGCCCAGTTGAATCTTGATCTCTTCTGCGGTGCGCTCACCAAGAGCTAACTGGAATTCTTTCTTAACGTATGACACCAGCGCTTCGTCGAGTTCATCTCCACCAACGCGGATTGACTGTGAAGTGACAATGCCACCAAGTGAGATAACAGCGACTTCAGTTGTTCCTCCACCAATGTCAACCACCATGTTTCCAGTTGGTTCATGAATCGGAAGTCCTGCACCAATTGCTGCAGCCATTGGCTCTTCAATGATGTACGCCTTACGTGCACCGGCATATTCAGCAGCTTCCATAACGGCACGCTGTTCAACACCGGTAATTCCTGAAGGCACACAAATAACCATTCGAGGTTTTGCGAAGCGACGTTGGTGAACTTGGTGAATGAAATAGCGAAGCATTTTTTCGCAGATTTCAAAGTCAGCAATAACGCCGTCTTTGAGAGGACGGATTGCTTGGATGTTGCTCGGTGTGCGACCAACCATGCGCTTGGCTTCGGCCCCTACCGCGAGAGGTTTTCCATCTTTCACGTCGATGGCAACAACCGAAGGCTCGTTGAGCACAATGCCGCGTCCTCGTACGTACACGAGCGTGTTAGCGGTACCAAGATCGACCGCCATGTCACGGCCTAAGAATGAAAAACGCTTGTCAGCCATAGAAACCCTTTAACGAAAGCACCAATAACGCCCTCTTCTACCTACAAGGCTAGGCCAAGACAGTGCCCCTCTGGCGGTAAATCTTTTTTAAGCCAGTTCTGGAAAGAAGATTCCAATTTCTCGCTTCGCCGATTCAGCTGAATCTGAGCCATGAATGAGGTTCTCACTCATTTCGGTGGCCAAATCACCGCGAATAGTGCCTGGAGCTGCGTTTTTAGGGTCAGTCGCGCCCATAAGGGTGCGAACCGCCTGCCAAGTGTCTTGCGGTCCTTCAACGATCGCCACGAGAACTGGTCCACGAGTAATGAAGTCCACGAGTGGTGCGTAGTAGGGCTTTCCTTCGTGCTCGGCGTAGTGCAGTTCAGCGGTGGGACGGTCGAGAGTCATTTCCTTAGAAGTTGCAATTGTTAAACCAATGGCTTCAATGCGACCGATGATTTCGTCACCGAGTCCACGTTCAAGCGCATCTGGTTTCAGAATGATGAGAGTTCTATCCATCTACAAAATCTAACAGGCCTAGGAAAGGTGTCTTGAAGCGACGTGCATCACTTCACCTCGAACTTCGGCGACGAGATACAAACTTCCGGCAGCAACAATCAAATCTTCATCAGTTGAGTGCTCTCTCGCGTGAGCCAGTGCAGCAGCGACGCTCGGGTGCTCAATGGCTACTCCCCCAGCTTCTCTGACAGCTTCGGCCACATCGTGTGCGCTCGCCGCTCTCGGAGAGTGCGGAGCACAGCAGTGAAACTCAGTGAAGCCGAGCTCAACAAGTGGTGTCACCATGTCAATTATTTCTCGACCGGTGAGCATTCCAAGAATGCATCGACGAGTTCCCTCCACATGGAATGCACCATCGAGAGTGGCGACAAGTGCTCGTACTCCGGCTGGATTGTGAGCCCCATCAACAACGATCATTGGTTTGCGAGAAATTAGCTCCATCCGACCTGGCATACGCACACTTCGTAGCGTTTCGCGAATTACTTCTTCACCAAGCGCACGACCCAAGAACGCCTCGGCACAGACAATTGCAGTTGCAGCGTTCACTCCTTGGTGAATTCCGTGAAGTGAGACCAAAACTTCTTCGTAGTGCTCATAGGGAGTGCGCAGAGTGATTGCTCTGCCGCCAAGTGCAAGTTCATTTCGCTCGAGCGAGAAATCATTTTCAATTGTCCAGAGCGTTGATCCCAGTTCTGAAGCTTTCTTTCTCGCGATGTCAACAACGACAGCGTTTGTTGTGGCAACGATCGAAATTCCTTCTGGGCGGAAAATGCCAACCTTGTCTGAGGCAATCGCACTGATTGTTGTTCCAAGAACTGCAGTGTGATCAAGGTCCACATTGGTAAGAACCGCAACATCACTGCTAATCACATTCGTAGAATCCCACGTGCCACCCATGCCGACTTCAATGACGGCAACGTCAACGCCTTCGTCGGAAAAGTGCAACAGCGCCGCAACTGTCAACAGTTCAAAGCGAGTGAGCTGTATTCCTGTCACCGACTCCACATCGTTTAAGCGACTGAAGAGTCCGATGAAAGTCTCATCGTCAATTGGTTCACCATTGAGAGCAATACGCTCATTAATTGCGTGAAGATCGGGGCTGGTAAATGTCCCCACGCGAAGT
>DAIQPM010000053.1:0-7624 GCA_036787355.1 Acidimicrobiales bacterium | reverse complement strand
TCAGGTCTTCGAGCAGGTTAAGAATCTGAGCCTGAACTGAAACGTCGAGTGCAGACACCATTTCGTCACAAATAAGAATCTTTGGACGCATTGCGAGCGAACGTGCGATCGAAATGCGCTGACACTGTCCACCAGAGAACTGACGGGCATAACGGTTTCCGTACACTTCAGGGTCGATTCCAACTTTGTTGAGAAGGTCAACGACAATGCTTTCACGGTCAGGACGATTAGGTTCCCAACAGTCGAGTGGCTCTGCAACGATGTCCTTGATTCGACGTCGTGGGTTGAGAGAACTAATAGGGTCCTGGAAGATCATTTGCATGCTCGTGCGAGCCTTGCGTAGGACTTTCTTGCTCATTGTTGAGATGTTTACGCCATCAATTTCAACGGTGCCGCTCGTTAGCTCAATAATGCGCATGAGAGCTTTACCGGTAGTTGACTTACCGCAACCGGACTCTCCAACGATTCCAAGAGTTTCGCCTTCGAACACTTCGAAACTGACACCAGCAACAGCGCTAACTGTCTTTGAGCCACTACCAAAGTTAACTACGAGGTCTTCAACTTTTAATACTGGAGTTCTGTTTTCCATCATGCATCTCCGCGGCTAGAAGTAAGAGGATTCCAACAAGCAAACATGTGACCTTCGGTACCAGTTGCCTGTAGCTCTGGACGCTCGTTGTGGCACTTGTCAGTGGCGTACTTGCATCGTGGAGCGAAGGCGCAACCCTTTTCCAAAGCGAGAAGATTTGGTGGTCGACCAGCAATAGTCACCAGGCGAGTGTGTGATGGGTTAGAGACCTTAGGAGCGCTCTCTAGCAACGCACGGGTGTAAGGCATGCGGTGATCCTTGAACACATCCTGGGTCGAGCCCATTTCAACGATTCGTCCGGCGTACATAACAATGATTCGGGATGTACGTGTAGCAACAACACCGAGGTCGTGAGTAATGAGAATTACCGACATCTGCATCTTCTCTTTAAGTTCATCGAGGAGGTTCAGAATCTGCGCTTGGATTGTTACGTCAAGTCCTGTTGTTGGCTCGTCAGCAAGAAGAAGTTTTGGTGAGCAGGCCAGTGCCGTGGCGATAACTACGCGTTGGCGCATTCCACCTGAGAGCTCTGACGGAAATGCTTCGTAACGCTCTTCTGGTGAAGGAATTCCTACCAGTTCGAGAAGCTCGATTGCCCTCTTCTTGGCGTCTTCTTTAGACATGCCCATCAAGATGCGAAGAGTTTCGTCAACCTGCTTGCCAATTCGCATAACTGGGTTCAGTGAGGTCATCGGGTCCTGGAAGATCATTGCAACTTCGGTGCCCCAGATTTTGCGCTTGTCTGCCTCAGAGGTGCCCACAACTTCAGAGCCGTTGATCTTTACTGAACCAGTGACAGTGGCGTTTTTGATTGCTTGGAGTCCCATGATGGTTCTGGCCAAAACAGTTTTTCCAGAACCAGATTCTCCAACGATCCCGAGAGTCTCGTTCTCACCCAGCGTGAATGAGATGCCATCAACTGCAGGCAGGTCACCACCCGCTGTTGCGAATGTGGTGTGGAGATCTTTAACGACCAGTAGTTCGTTGCTCATATCTTTACCTCAGCTACATCGAAGTGGTTGCGAAGACGGTCACCAATGAAGTTCAGCGACAGGATGAATAGCACGAGCGCTATTGATGGGAAAATTGCGAGCCATGGGTTTACGTCGAGCACCGTACGTGCTTCGTTAATCATGTTTCCCCATGATGGAGTAGGTGGGTTGATTGAAAGTCCGAGGAACGCGAGCGCTCCTTCAAGTGCCACGACCGCCGCGATTCCAATCAATAGGAACGACACGAGAATTGGTGTGATGTTCGGAAGAATTTCACGAATCAAAATGCGACGGTCGGTGGCACCTTGAACTTTTGCGGCTGTTACGTATTCACGTCCAGCAACAGCCAGCGACGCCGTTCTGATTACTCGGTAGACGAGTGGAATTGAGAAGATTCCTACGACGATGATTACCTTGGAAAGACTTCTTGGCTCCCAGAAGGAAAGCACTGAAATCGTCGCGATGATCGCAGGGAACGCCAAGAATGAATACATCACCGTGGTCAAAATCTTGTCGAATCGACCTCTTCGCAAGGAAGCCAACATCGAGGTTGGGACACCAACGAGGAAGGCAATTGCCATGGCGCCAAAACTCACAAAAATTGAAACACGTGAACCAAAGATGATTCGAGAGAGGATGTCTCGGCCAAGGTCGTCCGTTCCGAGCAAGTTGTGAAGGGTAGGCCCAGAGTTGACTGCGTTGTAGTTCTGATACAGCGGATCAATAAGTGGCAAGAAGCTTGCGAACACTGCCAAAAGAACATTGAGAATGATCCAGCCAACACAAACCCAGAACAAGATGCCAAGTGGCTTCTTTTTCTCAGGCTTCATCATTGCGTTGTTAGACGCATCTCGACCTAGCTTTAGCAGGATTTTGTTGAATCGAGGTTGCTTAGTCACGTGAAATCCTTGGGTCAACGAAGAAGATTATGAAGTCGAATAAGAAGTTGACAAGCACAACTGAACCTGAAACAAAGAGAACGACTCCTTGAACGAGCAGGTAGTCGGATGTGTTAATCGCACTAACAAGAATGAATCCGATGCCTGGAATAGCTAGCAAGAACTGAACAATAAATCCACTCGCGAGTAGCCCACCAATGTTTACTCCGGCGCTACCAAGCAGAGAAACCGATGCTGGACGGAAAGCGTGTCTCCACATGATTCGACGTTGGCTGATTCCCTTGGATCGAGCCATGGTGATGAACTCTTCCTGGAGAACTCCCGTGAGGTCACTGCGTAGAACTCGGAAGTACAAAACAAAGCTTCCTACGGCCAGCGTTATTGAAGGAAGTAGAAGACTTGAAAGGTTCTGGAATGGATTTTCCATGAAAGGAACATATGTTGACGGCCCAGTATTTGGTACCCCCAATTTCACGGAAACAATGAGCACTAGTAGAACAATGACAATGAAGCCTGGAACCGAAAGCAGAATGAAGCTACCGGCACTAAGAAGGCGGTCAAGCGTGCTGTCTGGTCGTCTGGCTGAACGCATGGCGAGTGGAATTGCAGCACCAAAAGCAATGATTTGACTAATGACAATCATCTCAAGGTCAATTGGAATTGCGGTCAGGATTGTCTTCAACACTGGTTGGTGCGAAATGAATGACGTTCCCAGGTTGCCGTGGAATACGTGACCAATCCATGTGAAGTACTGGAGATAAATCGGTTGGTTCAATCCCAGTTGCGCATCCAGAACTGCCTTGGTGACCGGGTTGTAGTTGAATCCCAAAATAAGGAATGCCGGGTCACCCGGAAGAAGATGAATTAAGTAGAAACTACCGATCGACACGACAAAGAGAATCGCTATCAGCGTCACTAATCGTTGAAGTAAATATCGTCCCACGTTCCCCCTCAGGTACTTGGGAAACAATAGCCAAACTTTTACTGCACAAATGTCAAGTTGGCCTTAACTTTGATAATTCTTAGTACCGTGGAGTAATGAAGAGAATCGCAATCGCGGGTGGGATTGGCGCCGGTAAGTCTCTGGCCTGCGATTTTTTAGTAAAAAAAGGTTTTAGCGTCATTGACTCTGATGATGTGGCTCACCAGATTGTTGAGCCAGGAAAGCCAGCCTGGCAAGCAATCCGTGATGCTTTCGGTGATTCTGTACTTCAACCTGATCAGAGCATTAACCGCGAATTTCTAGCGAAGATCGTCTTTTCGAACGATTCAGCTCGAAATCGACTCAACTCAATTACGCACCCGGCAATAGGTTTTGAAGTACTTCGCCAAATCGAAGCCTGTACAACTCCAGCAGTCTTCATTGCTCTACCACTGTTCCGAGTTGAACACCGGCAGATTTTCTCCCTGGATAGCGCCTGGGCAGTTTTGGTTTCTCCGGAAATAGCCAAGAAGCGCCTCGTTGAACATCGCGGTTTTAGTGAAAACGATGCCCAGGCACGAATCGACACCCAGGTGTCGAATGAAGTTCGATCATCAATCGTTGACAAGGTGATTTGGAACGAAGGAACTCCGGCAGAATTGGAACAAGGTTTGAACGAGGCACTCGCCAGCGAGGGCTTACTGAGTGGATAAGTTCCTCGTTGAGTCACCTTTTCAACCTTCGGGTGATCAGCCGACCGCAATTGCAACGCTGTCATCTGGAATTAATGACGGCCTTCGCTATCAGACACTCGAAGGAATTACCGGTAGTGGCAAAACCGCAACGATTGCCTGGTTGGTAGAACAAGTTCAGCGACCTACGTTGATCCTGGAACCAAATAAGTCTCTCGCAGCTCAGTTGGCCTCAGAGCTAAAAGAGATGTTGCCTCAAAACAGGGTTGAGTTTTTTGTCTCCTATTACGACTACTACCAACCCGAGGCGTACATTCCTCGAACCGACACGTTTATCGAAAAGGACAGTTCGATCAACGAAGAAATTGACCGCCTGCGCCACGCAGCCACTTCCTCTCTTCTAACGCATCGCGACACGATTGTCGTTGCTTCAGTTTCATGTATCTATGGCCTCGGGTCTCCAGTGGAATATCGGGCGAGAATGCTGCTCATTGAAGTCGGTATGAAGTTCGATCAAAGAGAGTTGCTTCGACGACTAGTAGAGATGCAGTACAACCGAAACGAGCTTGTTCTAGAACGTGGGCTCTTTCGCATGAAGGGTGACACTCTCGAAATTCAACCTGCTTACAGCAACGAAGCAGTTCGAATTTCTTTCTTTGACGACGAAGTGGAAGAAATCACTTTCTTTAACCCGGTGACCCAAGAGCAACGCGTGAAGGTCAAGGAATTCACATTGTTTTCTGCTTCGCACTACGCCACAAGTTCTGAAACTCTGAATAACGCTTGTCGAACAATTGAAGAAGAGTTGCAAGTTCAATTGGCGAAGTTCGAAAAAGAGGGAAAGCTCCTCGAGATGCAGCGTCTTCGCTCGCGAACTGAACACGACCTGGAAATGATGGAGCAGACGGGAATCTGTGCAGGAATTGAAAACTACTCGGCACACTTAGACGGAAGGAAACCAGGAGAGCGCCCCTACACGTTGCTTGACTATTTCCCTGAAGACATGCTCGTCGTGATCGATGAATCGCACGTCGCTGTTCCGCAAATTCGCGGTCAGTATGCGGGGGACCGCTCACGCAAGGAAACTCTGGTTGAACACGGCTTCAGACTGCCGAGCGCAATGGATAATCGCCCCCTCACGTTCGATGAGTTCATGAATATCGTTCCTCAAATGGTTTTTGTCTCGGCAACACCCGGACCATATGAAATTGAGCACAGCGATCAAATCGCCGAGCAAGTGATTAGACCAACTGGACTGTTGGATCCAACGATCACAGTTGTGCCAACAAAGAATCAGATTGATGATCTTCGCGCACGACTGGATGCAGTAGTCGCACGCAATGAACGCGCACTCATCACCACGCTCACAAAGCGAATGTCTGAAGACCTTACGAATTTTCTCACGAAAGCTGGTTACCGAGTTCAGTATTTGCACAGCGACATTGACACCATCCAGAGAATCGAAATTCTGCGCTCACTTCGTCTTGGTGAATTTGACATCTTGATTGGAATCAACTTGCTTCGAGAGGGACTTGACCTTCCAGAAGTTTCTCTCGTCGCAATTCTTGACGCAGATAAAGAAGGTTTTCTCCGCTCTAGAAGTGCTCTCATTCAGACAATAGGTAGAGCTGCTCGTAATGCCAATGGAGAGGCGATCCTTTATGCCGATCGCATTACTGACTCGATGCGTAGCGCCATCACAACTACTGAACGTCGTCGAATCGCTCAAATTGCGTATAACGAAGAGCGCGGCATCACCCCTCAAACAGTTACGAAAAATGTTGCCGACATTCTTGGAAGACTCCGCAGTGAATCCGCTCCGGAGCCGAAGAATAAATCCCATGGTGTTTCATCACTCGAAGGAAATCTTCCCGATGATTACAACCTTGAGATTGCCAGGATCGAAGAAGCAATGCTTCAGGCAGCCAAGGATCTGCGCTTTGAAGAAGCTGCAGCGCTCCGTGACTATTTGGTGACACTTCAGCGCCAAGGAATCGCTGGAAGCTCCGACGTCACCTCAGAAGACGTTTAGCCATTAGATTTTCGCTATGACTCAGTCGATTCGAGTGCAAGGCGCTCGCGTACATAACCTAAAAAATGTCTCGGTTGAGGTGCCACGCGACAAGCTGATCATCTTCACGGGGCTGTCTGGCTCCGGAAAGTCGTCGCTGGCTTTTGACACTATTTACGCCGAGGGCCAGCGTCGTTACGTTGAGAGTCTCTCTGCTTACGCCCGTCAGTTTCTTGGACAGATGGAAAAGCCCGACGTTGAATTTATCGAAGGACTTTCGCCAGCAATTTCGATTGATCAAAAAACTGCTTCGAGGAATCCACGATCAACGGTTGGAACAATCACTGAAGTTCATGACTACCTACGTCTGTTGTTCGCACGTATCGGAATTCCTCACTGTCCAGAGTGTGGAAAAACAGTTTCTAGACAAACGCCACAACAAATCGTTGATCAAGTCTTGGAGAGCGAAGCAGACGCAAAATTCTTGGTGCTCGCAACTGTTGTTGAAGGACGCAAAGGTGAGTACAGCACGTTACTCAACGAACTCGTAGCTCAAGGATTTTCTCGAGCACGTGTTGATGGAAAGGTCATCGAATTAAGTGAGCGTGAATCTCTGACGTTGAAGAGACATGAAAAGCACACGATTGATGTAGTCCTCGACCGACTCAGTGTTAAGTCGAGCAACAGACAACGCCTCACAGAATCTGTTGAAGCTGCTTTGAAGCTCACAAAGGGACTTGTTTCGGTATTGTTTACGGACACCAATGAGCTTGTTCAGTTCTCCGAAAAGATGGCTTGCAGTGATTGTGGGATTAGCTTCACCGAACTAGTTCCCCGAGATTTCTCCTTTAACTCTCCCTATGGAGCATGCCCTGTGTGCACTGGTCTTGGAACCAGATTTGAAGTTGATCCGGAGCTGGTTGTTCCAGATGAAACCCTGTCACTCGCTGACGGAGCATTAGCTCCGTGGGACGGAGCAAGGTTCAAGTACTTTGAGCGACTTATCGGCGGTATCGCAGACCTTGGCGAGTTTGATGTTGACACACCGTGGAAGAACTTGAAGGCGAAAGATAAGAAGCTTGTTCTGTACGGTGTTGACAAGAAAACTGTTCCCGTTAAGTACCGCAACCGTTACGGCAAGGTGAAAACCTATGAAACGACCTACAACGGAATCGTTGAATGGCTGGAGCGCAAGCGCAATGACGCCGATGGTGACTGGTCTCGTGAACAAGCTGAGCAGTACATGCGCGAGGTTGAATGCACCACTTGTGTCGGACAACGTTTAAAGCCAGAAGTTCTTGCCGTAAAAATTCAATCAAGAAGTATTGCTGACGTCAATTTCATGACCATTGATGAGGCGATTGACTTCTTTAAAAAGCTCAAGCTCACCAAGCGAGAAGAATCTATTGCTCGTCTGATCATTAAAGAGATTCTGGAACGATTGACTTTTTTGCTCGATGTTGGTCTTGATTATCTGACACTCAGTCGAGCTTCAGCAACACTTTCTGGAGGCGAGGCT
>DAIQPM010000140.1:0-1510 GCA_036787355.1 Acidimicrobiales bacterium | reverse complement strand
TGGTGCAAGAACGCATTGTGCTGCTGGGAGAAATTCCAGCAATGGTCGACTTCTTTTTCCACGACCAGCCAGTGATGGACGACGCTGCATTCACTAAGGCAATTAAGAATGACGTTGTTGCCCAAGAAATGATTAAGGCAGCTATTGCTCGATTTGCTGATGTCACCTGGGAAGCTGCAACGTTGCACGAAGAAGTGGCCGCACTCGGTGAAGGACTTGGGCTCGTCCTTAGAAAAGCGCAAGCACCAATTCGCTGCGCAGTAACAGGCTCACTCGTTGGACCACCACTCTTTGAATCGTTAGAACTACTTGGCCGAGAGAACACGATTGCTCGTCTTAGAAGAGCGCTGGAGTTGGTGTCTTGATCTTCGGTCCATTTAAATTGATTCTGCGCATTATCAGCATGATCGTTAGTGCGATTTTTCTGTACTTTATTTTCACATTTTTCCAAATCTGGATGACTGGTCACCATCACACCACATCCAATGCGCAGGCAATCGTTGTTTTCGGAACAACAGAAAATAACGGAACACCATCTCCAGAACTTGAAGCACGTTTGACGCAAGCACTCGTTCTCTGGAATGAACAACGCGCTCCGTGGGTCGTAGTCACTGGAGGGAACATTCCTGGTGATGTGTACACCGAGTCGGGTGTTTCAAAATTGTGGCTTGTCCGCCACGGTGTTCCGGCCTCACACATTCTCCAGGGTTTTGGAAACGACACATGGCAGAACATCTCCACAGCTCTTCCAGCCATGAAGGCTCACGCCATTCAAACTGTGATTACGGTCACGGATCCATTCCACGAATACCGAGCTATGGCAATCGCTTCATCGCAAGGCCTGATGCCCCAACCTTCGCCTGTTCCAAACTCGCCAACGGTTCACGACTCGCTCTGGAAGTACTACCTAAAAGAGACACTCAGCGTTGGCGTAGCTCGAGTCCTCGGATATCACTTGCTGAGCGAGTGGAGCACAGTTGCTACCAGCATTAACTTGCCGTCTGGCGGGTAAGTAGCGCACTCAGGTAAGATTGTCAGACCCTTCGGGGGTGGTGTAATTGGCAACACAAGTGGTTCTGGTCCACTTATTCAGGGTTCGAGTCCTTGCCCCCGAGCGAAGTAGTTGAGAGATCCACCTCTCAGCTACCTCATGGTCCCATCGTCTAGTGGCCTAGGACTCCAGCTTCTCAAGCTGGCTACGCGGGTTCGAATCCCGCTGGGACTGCGAGTTAAAGATGTGCAAATGATTTGCTTCAATGTTTCACAGGAGAGATTCATCGCTTTTTTAAGAGAATGAATGTTCACCTATAATGAATCGACTGAGAATTCAACCTCTCAGTAGCAACAAGGTCCCATCGTCTAGTGGCCTAGGACTCCAGCTTTTCAAGCTGGCTACGCGGGTTCGAATCCCGCTGGGACTGCTAAATACTCATCTCTGCATAGAGTGAGCAGGCACTCTGATTCCGAGCAAGTGCGGTTATGCGCCCTAGCGTGAAATTATTGTGCAAAC
>DAIQPM010000139.1:0-1522 GCA_036787355.1 Acidimicrobiales bacterium | reverse complement strand
GAATGCTTCAACACTTATTTCGTTCGCCGCACTGAGCCACGCTGGAGCAGCGCCACCAAGGCGAGCTGCGCTGTAGGCCAGATCAAGTGCCGGGAATGCTTCACGATCGGGTGCTTCAAAAGTCAACTCAAGGCCGCTGGTGAAATCGATCTTGCCCCAGGAGTGATCGAGTCGGCCAGGTAGTCCTAGGCAGTACGCAATAGGAAGTCGCATATCAGGCATTGATAGTTGCGCGATTACTGAACCGTCGATGTACTCAACCAAAGAGTGCACTACCGATTGAGGATGCACAACAACATCCACACGGTCCACTTCAATTCCAAAGAGAGCAGACGCTTCGAGTACTTCGAGTCCTTTGTTCATGAGCGTGGATGAGTCAATGGTGATTTTTGGGCCCATTGACCATGTGGGATGAGCCAGTGCATCAGCCTTACTCACTCCAACGAGCCGGTCTTTGCTCCAACCACGAAAAGGTCCGCCAGAAGCTGTGAGGATAATTTTTCTCACATCTGGATACGGCATGGATGTCGTAGAACTTGCCAGGGCTTGGTGAATTGCACAATGTTCAGAATCAATTGGGAGAATCACGGCGCCTGGGGTTGAGCGAACTTTCTCGACCAGTGGTGCAGCTGCAATTAGTGATTCCTTGTTCGCAAGTGCCAAGCGCTTGCCTGCTTTCAATGCAGACATCGTTACTGGAAGCCCAGCAAATCCAACTACAGCGTTCACAACAATGTCTGCGTTTGATGACAGAACTTCTAGGCCCTTCGCTCCAACCTCAATTGCCACATCTGGACCCACGAGTTCTCTGAGTGCTGATGCGCTGTGATCGTCGCTCACACCGATGTGTCGAACATTGAATTCTTTTGCAATAGTGCTCAACTCATTGACGTTCGTTCCACCTGAGATAGAAACGAGCTCAAATGCATCGGGCTCACGACGAAAAACTTCGAGAGTTTGGCTTCCAATAGAACCAGTAGCCCCCATTAAGGCAACACTGCGAGATGGTGACATAGCTACCTCAGCTGAAGGATGTGCGCTAGGTAGTACATCGTTGGCAGCGTGAAGAGCAGCCCATCAACGCGGTCAAGAATTCCACCCATGCCCGGCAGGATGTGACCGAGGTCCTTGACTCCGAGAGTTCGCTTGACCATTGACTCGAAGAGGTCACCCAAGGGGATGATGAAGGACAGAACGAAGGCAACTTCGAGTCCATGGAGTGCCGTCCAAGGACTGATCATTGGAAGAACAACTAGTCCCACCAACAACGTCATAACAAGAGCACCAATAAATCCTTCGACAGTCTTGTTAGGTGAAAGATCTCTGTTTAGTGGCCGGTGTCCTAGCCATCGGCCAATGAAGAGAGCGCTGGTGTCGTTAGCGACAGTGAGAATTGCCGCGCCAATCAGATAGGCATTGCCATGCTTGTCTGAGAAGCTAATTGGTGAGATGAGTAGTAGTGCGTAGGAACCGAAGACACCAATCCAGACGTAGACAAAAATTGTCGCGCCAATTCCATCAA
>DAIQPM010000052.1:0-7796 GCA_036787355.1 Acidimicrobiales bacterium | reverse complement strand
CTTCTCTACTCAGGCTTTGTTGGTTTCACCATTCCATTCGCCTTCGCGATTGCCATGCTTATTACGGGACGTGTGCAAGAGCGCTGGCCACTCGAGCAGCGTCGCTGGACCGTGCTCGCGTGGGGACTACTCAGCGTGGGCATTGTTCTTGGTGCATGGTGGAGTTATCAAGTCCTTGGCTGGGGTGGTTTCTGGGGATGGGACCCAGTTGAAAATGCAGCGCTACTGCCGTGGTTGACGGCAACTGCTTACATTCACTCAGTAATTGTCCAAGACCGCCGAGGGCTGTTTCGAGTGTGGAATCTTTCACTCGCTGTTGCAACGTTCTCGCTAACAGTGCTCGGGACGTTCTTCACCAGATCTGGAGTACTTGTCAGCGTGCACGCATTCTCTGCAAGCACACTCGGGCCACTGCTCATTGGATTCTTCTTTTTCAGTCTGGCGCTGGGGCTCGGTCTCATTGCGTGGCGAGGGGACAGACTCCGTTCACCAGTTGGCGTTGACCACCCACTTTCTAGAGAAGGGCTCTTTGTCGCGAACAATGTTTTGTTTGTCGGCTTCGCGATTGTGGTGCTACTGGGCACCGTATTCCCACTGCTCTATCAAGCAGTTAACGGTGGGCAAGTAACTGTAGGAACTCCGTACTTCGCAACAATTGCAGCTCCCATGAGCGTCCTTCTTCTTTTCCTCATGTCACTTGCCCCACTGGTGAGCTGGCGCACAGTCGATAAAGCAGTTCTCTGGACTCGAATTCGCTTCAGTGCATGGAGCGCAGTACTCGTCACAGCTCTTCTTATTGCATTTAATGTTCGAAAGCCTGCAGTGCTGTTGGCGTACTTCCTAGGCACCGCTGCAGCCGGATCTGCACTTCGCATGATTAGCTCAATTGTCGCTGCTGCGACGCGACGCGGCAAAACCTGGTCGTTCCTTCGTGCACCAACACTCGGTGGCATGGTGGCTCACGTTGGCGTGGTGATTTTGGCACTTGGCATCGTAACTTCAACTTCGTACACCACGAGAGACGAAGTTTCACTGGCACCAGGCCAGAGCACTGTGGTGAGTGGTCAGTACGTCAAGTACTTCGGCATGCACGAGGTAAGGGATTCACTCAATACTTCGACACAGCTCATCGTCCTGGTGGGACATGATGAACTAAAGCCAGCCATCACTACGTTCAATGGAAGGTCTACGCAACCAGTTGGCACCCCAGCTATTGATTCAAATCTTTTGCGAGATGTGTACGTAACCTTTGACGCCGTTGGTGGCAACGGACAAACCTCTGGAGCACAGGTGCAAAACGACCTTCCTGCTGGCTCAGTGGTACTTGGTGTCACCGTCGAGCCTCTTATTGCGTGGCTCTGGATTGGTGGTCTCATCATTGGACTCGGAAGTGTCCTTTCGTTCCTGCGACGCAGGCACAACGATGAGGTGGCGAGTTGAGACGCAGTGTTGCAATTTCGAGCACTCTACTTCTCGTGGTCGTAGTTATTTTTTCAGTATTCCTTGGAACTCGTCATGCAGTTAATGATGCGACCGACATCAAGAGTCCGCTGTTAGGAAAAATGGCACCAAATTTCTCTGGTGAAGAGTTGAAAACAAATGGTTCTGGTGGGACACTCACTCTTTCGAAGTACCGCGGAGACATAGTCGTCATAAATTTCTGGGCATCGTGGTGCGTTCCCTGCCAAGTTGAATCTCCGAACATCTCTACATTCGCTTGGGAGCAGAAAAATAATCACGTTCAAGTTATTGGCGTTGTCTTTAATGACTCAGTTAGCTCAGCAACAACCTTTTCAAAGAAGTACGGCGATCTTTTTCCATCCATCATTGACACGGGCGGATTGATCGCAAATAGTTACGGCGTGACTTCACCTCCAACAACGTTCGTGCTCAATACCAAAGGCGAAGTTGTGGCAACGCTTATTGGGCCGGTTTCCACCAAGCAACTAAATGAAGTTGTGAATCGAGTGCGCGGATGAAGTTGATTACATCTTTCTGGACCTGGCTAGCGGCCTGTGTGCTGGTGATCAGTGCTGCATTTATTAGCGCTCCAAGTACTTCCAGCATGGATTCACGAATTGCGCATCTTGAAACTCTGGTGAAGTGCCCATCGTGTGACGACATTTCAGTTGCAGTGAGTAATTCCACGTCGGCAATTGCAGTTCGCCACGAAATTACTGCTTCAGTGAAGAGCGGAAAGACTGATACCGAGATCTTGACGTCACTTGAAAATAGATACGGCACTCAGATTCTCCTCAGTCCTTCAACGTCTGGAATCGGCACCATTCTTTGGCTTGGTCCACTACTTGTTGTGTTGGCCATAGTTTTTATCGGTCTTCGTCTCAGGGGTAGAACGAAGTGAACCGTGAAGAACAGGTTTTGAGAGACGAAATTACGCTTCGTGAAGCATCACTTCAAGACGCCAAGCGTGAGCTCGAAGCTGGGGAATTATCACAAAGCGATTATGAGCAAATTTGCGCTCGTGAAGAAAAAGCAATTGCTACTGCACTCGAAAAGATCAGTGCCCTTACAAATGCTGTGCCCAAGGTTGCGGTTCGTCGCATCAGAAAGAAGCGACTACTAGTTGTTGCGATTATTGCCTTCAGTCTCGCTGTCGGAACCATCCTTTGGTCGGCACTCTCTCCTCGCCAGCAAGGAACTTCAATTACTGGCTCAGTGCAGCTTGGAAACAGTGCTCAGGTAAAACAGCTACTACTGGAAGCAGAAGCAGACATTGCTAACGGAGAAATTGCGACCGCCCTTGATGCCTACAACCAGGTCCTTGCTATCGATGCCAAGAATGTCACTGCACTTACTCAGGCTGGGTGGCTCGACTTCAGCGCCGGTAGTTCTTCAAAGAACGCGGAACTCGTTACAAAAGGATCACGACTAATTTCTGATGCTTACGCACTTGCTCCAAACAATCCAGCAACCGTGCTCTATTCAGCCATCGTTGCTTATTCCTACGGTGAATCAAAGATCGCCAAGCAACTCTTCAGACAGTTCTTAGCAGTCAAGCCATCAGACGCTCAGTTGGCGGTGGCTACACCGTTCTTAAACAAACTTGGTATTACGCCGTAATTAGACGCTGACACCAAAAAGGCTCAGCGCAATACCTACTGCTCCACAGATCAGCAGTCCGCTGACAACTCCCTTTTTAAGCAAGAACAGCCAGATACACATAAACAGCAGTAATGGCCACTGCCAGCTGTGGTGGAGTGCACGAGTGAGAGGCACTGCGGCTCCAGCAATTGCTCCGAGAACGCAAGTTCCAGCTCCAGCAAAGAAAGAGGCAACATTCTTGTTTGCTCTAATTCTTTCGAATCGTGGTGCACCAATGAGGACAAAAATAAACGATGGAGCGAAGGCAACAAATGCTGCGAGAAGAGCTCCGCTTAGTCCACGTGCGCTGTAGCCAACAACGGCCACAGTCTGGACAACTGGTCCTGGAGTTATTTGTCCAAGCGCTACTGCATTAAGAAATTGAGCACTACTCATCCAGTGATACGTAGAGACAACGTCATGTTGCATCAGCGGGATGATGACAAACCCACCACCGTATGAAAGTGCACCCACTTTTAGTGCGACCCAGCACAATGCGCCAACCCCAGAAAAAACTGCTCCATGACCAAGTGCCAAAGGACCTAGTAGTCCCAGTCGCTGATCTGATGAGCGAAGCAGGACTTCTACGAGGCCACAAGTAATAAGAGTCACCACAACAAATGGTGTGAAGAAAATAGAACTCAGTGCGCCGAGCGCTGCGTAAAGGAACCAGCGTGAGCGCTGTGATGGTCCATTAAAGCGTTGCCAACTGCCAGGGAGTAATTGGTACGCAGCGTTGAGTGCAACTACTGCAACTCCAGCACCAGCACCACCTGCTGCTCCAAGAATCCAGTTCATCGGATGCTTGGCGAGGAATAAAACACTTAAGCCAATGATGAGAGCGAGCCCGGGGAGTATGAAACACAATCCACCAAGTAGAGCGCCTCGAACACCACGAAGTTTCCAAGCGCAAAAAATTGCTAATTGCGTCGAAGCTGGCCCAGGAAGAAGATTTGTTGTGGCAATGCTGTCTTCAAACTCGGATGAATCAATCCAGTTATTTTTCTCAACACATAGTTTGCGTAGTAGTGCAATGTGCGCTGGGGGACCACCAAATCCGGTGACGCCGAGTCGGAGCCATTCTTTTGCAATAACGCCCAGTGAAACTTTCTCAGTCGAAGTATTCATGGCGACTGAAGTTGTTGTCTACGCCGTAACTCGACAGGTATCGTCACCGCGAGCGCGTGACGTGAGAGTGACCCGAGTTGACTTGGCTCCTAGACCTTCGAGCATTCCAGAAATGAGTCCACGGTCAACCGCACAGAGCACGGGGTGCTGCGTTGCTGCTGCACCGAAGGGGCAGTTGTCTGAAACAACGGACTGTGACGATCCCTTGGCTTCAGTGTGCGCGTCAAAGCCGTGCGCGGTCAGAATCCCGGCGATTGATTCCATTGCGTCTTTGACGGTGCGCGTTGATTCAATAGGCGCCACTGAAGATCCGAGAGTTCGTCCGTACTGCACGCCTACGTCGTGGGCCATTTGTTCTGCGGCGTCTGGGCCGAGGCGCTCAAGGGCCATTTCTAGAAGAGCCACCAAGAGTGCGTCACGTCGAACTGAGCCGTCCATAACGAAGTTCTCGTCAACAACGCGGTATCCCTTAGAAGGTCGTCCTACGGTGGTTTTGCGAACATTGTCAAAGGTGACGTAGCCAGCTTCGCTTAAGCGCTCGAGGTGGTGGCGAACAACGTTGGCGTGAACGTCACAGTGAAGGGCCAGGTCAGCTGCGGTGGCGCCTGGATTATCACGCAGAAAAAGGTAGATCTTTCGACGGGTGTTATCGCCGAAGGAGTGGGTGAGGCTCGTTACCGTTGCGGTGAAAAGTTCGTTGTCTAGGGGCGAATTAGTCACGTTTAAAAGTCTAGGTGCGCTGAAGCAAAATCCGACGGTAACCTCTGAGGACTACTAAAGGACTACCTTGACGCTCAGCCCCCAACTCCGCAGTGAAATCGGTGCACTTGTTGAACCGCAACTCGTTCGCACCCTCGAAGAACTTGGCTTTCTTGGAGCGATTGGTGAGGTAAACGGAGCAGTTCGTGTCGAACTAGTTCTCCCCGTTACCCAGTGGCCAAACCTCGATGTTCTAGAAGAGCGCATTAGAAGCATTAGCCCTGGAGCGAGCATTGTTGTTCGTTCCATGAACGACGAAGAGCGATTCGCACTTCGCAACTTCCTTCGTGGTGCCATGCAGGCTCCAGCTGGTCCCGGCCTTCACGACCACGGTGCTGACGCGAAGCCAAAGTTCTTGGACAAACTTTCACGCACGCGCGTGCTCGGTATTTCATCGGGTAAGGGTGGGGTCGGAAAGTCTTCGGTCACCGTCAACTTGGCTATCGCACTTGCGCAGGCCGGATTCCACGTAGGTGTTCTTGATGCTGACGTGTACGGCTTCTCGCTGCCAAAGATGCTCGGGGCAACAAACGATCCAATCATTCTTGGAGACACTGTTATCCCAACATTGGTGCACGGTGTTCGCTGCGTTTCAATGGGTTACTTCGTTCCAGACGAGCAGCCAGTTATTTGGCGTGGACCAATGTTGCACAAAGCAATCGAACAACTCGTCACTGAAGCATGGTGGGACGAGCCAGACTTTCTTCTCATTGACATGCCACCAGGAACTGGTGACGTTGCACTAACTCTTTCTGAAGTACTTCCACGTATTGAGATGTATGTCGTCACCACACCTCAAGCTGCAGCGCAGCGCGTGGCGCAGCGTTCTGCCTACGCCGCTCGAAAGCTCAAGCTCGCAGTTCGAGGCGTCATTGAGAACATGAGTTACTTCACTGGCGATGACAACAAGCGCTACGAAATCTTCGGTTCTGGTGGCGGAAAGCAACTCGCTGACGAACTAGGTATTGCGCTGCTTGGCCAGATTCCACTCGAAACGAAGCTACGTAACGGTGGCGACACGGGACTTCCGGTGATGATCAGTGACCCAGATAGCGAAGTTGCCAAGGCATTTACTGCTTTGGCGCAGACGGTAGCGAAGCAGGGTCCTGCCAGGGTCTATCGTCAAGAACTGAAACTTGTTTAAGTAACTAGGGGGGAATCATGGAACTACAGGGAAAGACTGCGGTCATTACTGGAGGCGCAAGCGGCCTCGGACTTGCTACTGCAAAGCAGTTAGCCAAGGCGGGCGTAAACCTCGTACTAGGTGACATTGAACAAGGACCACTCGACGAAGTTGTTGCAGAGTTCAAGGGCAACAGCGTGAACGTCATTGGCGTAAACATCGACGTACGAAGTGCTGATGACGTAAATCGTCTTCGTGACGAAGCGGTAAAAGCCTTCGGCACTGCACACATCATCTTTAACAACGCTGGTGTTGGTGGCGGTCCACTTCTTGGTACCGACAAGAAGATGTGGGACTGGGTTATGGACATCAACGTTGATGGTGTTGTTAACGGCATCAATACGTTCGTTCCTATGTTCCTCGACCAAAATGAAGGTCACGTGATCAACACTGGATCACTCGCTGGCCTCGGTGGCGTTCCAGGAATGGGTTCCTACTGCGCAAGTAAGTTCGCCGTTGTCGGAATGACTGAAGTGCTTTTCCACGAGCTCGCCTACACAGGAAAAGACGTGCACGCATCACTTCTTTGCCCAGGGTTCGTAAAGACTCGTATTCACGAATCAGGTCGCAACCTTCCAAAGGAACTCGCTAGCTTCGCTGAGAACCCAGTAGCGAAGGCCGTCCAAGGTATTGCTGCTGAAGCAGTGAACAGTGGCATTGACCCAAGCATCATTGGTGAACTCGTAGAAGACGCAATTGTCAACAACAAGTTCTGGATCTTGCCTCACATGCGCTCAGCCGTTCGCACAACAGAGCAACGCCTTCAGTGGATGCAAGGTGGCGACACACCAGGCATCGACCTCATGAAGGCCGCTAAGAACTAGCGATCAATACCGCTTGGGAGCTTGCTCTCGGGCCAATCAAGTAACGCCACCGCACTGCGACAAGCAAAGCGGTCGGTCATTCCCGCAACGTAAGAAACTGCTTCGTGCAGAATCTCAACTTCACTGGCTTCACCCTTCTTCTCAGCAATGCTTGGAATAAGTAATGGATTCTTCACGTAGTTCTCTACTAGTGCGCGAAGCATTGAAACAACAGCTTGGGCCTGCTCACGCGAAGGACCACGAAGATAAATGGTCTCGTAGTTAAAGGTTCTAAATGCGGCGAGTGCCTCGGCGGTAGGGCCGTCCATTCCAATGACGCCAGTTTCTCTGATTGTCTTAATCATGGCGTTAATGAAGCTGCCGAGCTGATTGTGTCGATTGTCGCCACAGCGCTCTCTTACAATCTTCGGCAGTTCGTGTCGGGTAATGATTCCAGCCGACACCGCGTCTTCAAAGTCGTGACACACGTAGGCAATGCGGTCAGCCCAGCTAACAACTTCACCTTCAGGAGTCATGGGAGCTGGCCTCGACCACGAGTGGTTTCTAATTCCGTCCAAGGTTTCAATGCAGAGGTTGAGTGGCAACAGAGAAACATTCGCACCCCACGTTGCGTGATCGAACCCACCTTCTACGTAAGGATCAAGTGCTTCTTCGCTGGCGTGACCACCAGGACCATGTCCACAGTCGTGTCCAATGGCAATCGCTTCAGCGAGGGCAACGTTAAGTCCAACGGCACGAGCAACGCCTGTTGCGACCTGGGCAACTTCGAGCGCGTGGGTGAGGCGAGTGCGCATGTGGTC
>DAIQPM010000051.1:0-7886 GCA_036787355.1 Acidimicrobiales bacterium | reverse complement strand
AGCGTTACGTACGTTGCTGGGTGTGTTGACTTGATGTGAATGAACTCGGTCAGTGACACGAGAGCCGCCGCTCCACCACCCACACCGTTGAAGATGGCAACGAGTTGAGGCATTGCAGTCATCTTCACGAAACGTGCGGCAGGAACAGCAATGATGAATCCAATCGCCATTCCAAGAATCATGAGCGGAATGTGGCGAAGGTTGTGTCCACCTTCTTGTCTGAAGAATGTGGCAACTACCGCAACAAGCATTCCGAATGCAGCGGTGAAGTTTCCAACGCGTGCACGCTTAGGCGATCCAAGTCCCTTGAGCGCCAACAAGAATGTTGTTGCTGAGAAGAGATAGAGGAGATCAATAAGAGTTGCGCGACTCATTGTGCGACCTCTTCAGTCTTCTCTTTTACAACTGCCTTCTTCGGCTTAAACATTTCAAGCATGCGGTCAGTAACAACGAATCCGCCAACCACGTTGAGGGTTCCAAGAATTACCGCAAGGAATCCCAGCACTTCTTGGAGATTTGTGGTGGCGTTTCCAAGAATGAGCATTGAACCCACGAGGATCACACCGTGAATGGCGTTTGATCCACTCATGAGAGGTGTGTGCAGAATTGCTGGAACTCTGGCGACCATTTCAATACCTACGAAAATCGCAAGTACGAGGACTGTTGAATATTGGAGAAGAGCGTTACCCATTAGGCATTTTCCTTTACTTCTTCGGGGACGATTGCTACGTGAGCAACGCCCAGGGCTTCTGCGGTTGGAGCATGGTTTACCTGTCCACTACGTGAAACAGTCACACCTATTACTACTGGGTCATTCCAGTCCGGGTTGAGCTGACCCTTCGCACCAAAGAGTGCGAGGAGCTTCAACACGTTGTTCGCGTACATGAAACTTGCTGACGCACCCATTTCAGCCGGTGGGTTAGAAAGCCCAACAACACTGACGCCGTTGTGGACAACAGTTTCTCCGGCCTTAGTGAGTTCACAGTTACCGCCACCATCTGCAGCCATGTCAATAACGAGTGACCCCTCACCCATTGCTTCGACCATTGCTTGGGTCAACAAGATTGGAGCCTTGCGACCCGGAACAGCTGCGGTGGTAATGACAATGTCTGAGTTCGCAACTTCACCGAGCAACTGCTTTTGCTGTTCAGCGCGCTCATCGTCGGTGAGTTCACGTGCGTAGCCACCAGCTGCGTCTGCAGTTACGGTGAGCTTCACGAATACTGCACCAGCTGATTCAGCTTCTTCTTTTGCAGCGGAGCGAACGTCATAGGCACGCACTTTGGCACCGAGACGCTTTGAGGTTGCGATTGCTTGAAGACCAGCAACACCCACACCCATAACCAAGACCTTCGCTGGGCGAATGGTTCCAGCAGCGGTGGTGAGAAGTGGCAAGAAGCGGTCAAAGTGTGACGCGCCAGCAAGTGCCGCGCGGTACCCAGAAACTGTTGCCTGTGACGAAAGTGCGTCCATGTACTGCGCACGAGAAATTCGAGGCAGTAGGTCGAACGAGAGAGTCGTCACTTTCTTGTCGTTGAGAATCTTTACGATGTCAGTCGCAAGTAGTGGCGACAGGAACGAAAGGTGCGTTGAACCATCAGGTAGTGCCGACGCTTCAGCAGCGGTTGGTGGATTCACTCTGAGGTTGACGTCACCCGACGGAGAATCGCTGATCGATGCTCCGACTGCTTGGTAGGCCTCATCAGTGAAGTGAGCCTTGGCACCAGCACCACGCTGCACCAAAACTTCCCATCCATCGCTGACGAGAGTTTTAACGGCGTCGGGTGTTAACGCAACGCGTGTCTCCCCGGCTCGTGACTCTTTAAATAGCGCAATTTTCATTATGTAGTTCTATCAGGTCGGCGCCTAAATCAGGCACCGCCACACCTATTTCGCTAGGAAATTAAGGATGTGCCCAGCTACCTCATTAGGGGCAGTTACGGCGCTCCAGTGCCCTGATTCGCTGAGGCGAACGTAGGTAAAGCCATTGGCACAGAACTCGCCTGAAGTCTCCATCTGCTCTTCAAGGAGCGCCCAGTCATTGGCCGACCACATTCCAAGGGACGGAGCCTGGATTGGAGGAAGCACGAGGGGTTCACGCATGAAGCCGTCAGCGGTGATGTTGGCTTTGTACCAGTTGAAGTGACTGACAATCTGGCCGTCACGCTCGAGCTCAGCAATGGTCTCTTCGGGCCATGGGTGATCGAGGAACGAGGTCATCGCTTCATAGTTGTTGTGACGCAAGAACTGCGTTCCGAGGTCTTCATTAATAAAGACCAACATGTACCAACTCTTTTGCTGTTGTTTGATGCCACCATTTCTGAAAGCAACTGGGTGGCCAACAGCGAGCACGATGTTCTTTTCCACACGGTCCGGCAAGAACAACGCCACCGCCCACGCCAGTGCCGCGCCCCAGTCGTGTCCAATGACTGTGAATGTTTCTGCACCAACAGCGTCAGCAATGCAGGCAACGTCGGCGACTAATTCATTGAGTCGGTACTTCTCAACTTCCTTAGGCTTTGAGCTCTGTCCACATCCACGAAGGTCGGGAGTAACAACACGGTATCCAGCGGCCACAAGTAAGGGGTTCAGTTCACGCCACATTGTTCCGGTGTCTGGCCAACCGTGGAGCATGATGAGCGTTGGGCCTTCGCCTTCAACTCGAACAAAAAGATCTACGTCGCCATTCTTTGCAATAAGAGTTTCCATAGAGGCGACGGTACACCGTGTAGAACTGTGGCGTGGAACTGTTTCGCTCAAGCATCAAGACTCCCGTTGGATACTGGGTTATTGAAGGCAACAACGAATTCATAAGTCGCATCGATTTAAAGACCACTAAGTCCTCGTCGAGTGGCACAACTCCTAGGGCCGTAGCCACTTGTGTTGAGCAGATGCGCGAGTACTTCTCTGGCAACAGAAAGCACTTCTCAGTTGCACTAGAGGACTATGAGGTCACTTCATTTCAACAAGAGGTCTGGGATGCGCTTTGCACTATCCCCTACGGAGAAGTCTGGACCTACGGTGACGTAGCAAGGGCAGTTAAGAGACCGAGGGCTATGCGTGCAGTTGGCAATGCGAATAACGCAAATCCTTGGCCAGTGATTGTTCCTTGTCACCGAGTTGTAGCGAGCAACCACATAGGTGGCTACGGTGCAGGTGGAGAGAAAGTAAAACGATTTCTTTTAGAAATCGAAGGACTTGATTACTGACTAAACCGCTTGAGGGTTTGTTGTTGCTGCGAACATTGCGTTCACACCATCAAGGAATGCCTTTTGTTCAGCATCGTCAAGAACTGAAAGATACTCAGCAAACTTTGCGTCACTAACGGCGTCAGCCTTCTTTTTCAGAGCTTCAAGCTCAGCATTCACTTCAGGAGCCTCTTCATCGGTGAAACCGTGCATCTTGTAAATGCCTGTGTTCTCGAGGTAGGTGGCGTCAACTGCGCTGATGCCGACTTCTTTGATTGCCTCAATGTGAGCGCCTCCGCGAAGTTCGCGAAGAAGAATTGATGAAAGGTAGGCAGCGTGTACTGGTGAGGAAGGGAATGGAAACTTCGCGTAACCATCAAACAGTGCATACTGACCAGGCTTCACAGCATTGACAACTTTTTGAGATGCCTTGGCAAAGGCACTGAGCACATCAGTTGGCACTCCACCAAAGGTTCGATCTGCATAGGCATAGGCCGCATTGATGTGCTCCTTCGCCATTTCGACTGGGTCAGCCTTAGAGCGTGGTGCACCGTAGAGGAATTCAATTGCTCCGCTGCTAAAAAATGTGAACGCTTCAACAACTTCTTGGGTATCAGCACCACCTAGAACACCACCACGACCAAGACCGTAAAGCTCAAACATGTTGAGACCGAATTTTTCAGCGTGCGCTGCGGTTCCTGGATCGAAGTAGTACTGCATACCGACATTCTGAATTGCATCGTCGGTGCTGGTTGAGAGTTCTGAAATGTTCATGGGCTTGACAATAGAGTAAAACCCCGTCCTGCGCTACTGGAGGTACAGGTTGCCGTCAGCCTCTAGAACTACGTTGAGTTTTACTAGTCCGTGAGGTGGTGGGCCACTCACAACGTTGCCTGTGCTCACATCGAACTGGCCACCGTGACAAGGACACTGCATGGTTTTACCTGAATAGTAACCAACAGTGCAGCCAGCGTGTGGGCACACAGTGTCGTAAGAGACAAACTTTCCGCCACCTAGGTTGAAGACAATTGCAGGATCACCAGTGCTCGGCACCGTGAAGGTTGCGGGCCTTCCCACCGCAACTTGTGATGCTGCTCCGAGCATTATGCCCTTATATTTCGACGCAGTTGTTGTGGTGGTAGTTGGCGACAATGTTGTTGGGGTCGAACTCGTTGTTGGGGTGGAACTCGCTCCAGTTGTTGTCGTAGACCCCATTGCAAGACCGTTAGAAGTCGGCGACTTAGCGTTGCCAATAAGTTTTCCCGTCGCCGCAACCGTGCCACCAACAATGAGTGTTCCAATAGCTGCGGTCGCTGCAGCAGCACCACTCACCATCACCTTTCGACGAGAGAGCACATCAATCTGGACCGGAGTTGCAATGCCGTTTGGTGCAAGCTTTAGTCCCTTTTGCGCCAACGTGGCTAGCCACGCATCCAGCGAAAGTTGTGGTGGGCTTCCAGCAAAAATGAAGGGCAGCCACGCAAAGAAGAACACAATGTCTGCATTCGTGAAGTAGGGCGACGTGTGAAAACTCACCGCGAGGAACAAACTAAATGAGAGTAACGCTCCCCCGATTGCTGCAATGCGAGTAAACAGCCCAATGAGAATTCCGAGACCAACCGCAAGTTCCCCATACGCAATGACGAGTCCAATGGGATTCGCGAGGCCGATCATGTGACTCAACAGTGCGTGTATTGGACTAAAGCGAGCAGCGCCGGTTAATTGTGAGTGAATTGAGATTGGACTGGCGTTAATGAAGAAGTTGGGATTGGCTAACTTTTGAAAACCGGCGAAGAGAAACGTAGCTCCAAGAAACACGCGAAGCGGCAGCAACGCCCACTCGGAAAGCAGTCTGGCGTTAGCGGGAGCACTAAATGAGGAGTGCTTTTTTTCGTGGCGTGCTCCGTTATGAGCATTTGAATTTGACATGGTGCCATTTTGGCACACGGAATCTTTCAATTTTCTTAAAGAGCACAACCTTTACGCAATTTTTATAAGGCAGAATAGGTAGATGATTAGCGCCAGCATTATTTCCTTTGTTCTTGACAAAATTCAGCACTTGGCTCCTGGGCTTGTCTACGTCCTAGTGGCATTCCTCGTCTTTGGAGAAGCCGCCCTCTTTGTTGGCTTTGTGATCCCTGGAGAAACATCAGTAATTGTGGCCGGGTTCGTAGCCAGCCAAGGACGCGTAAATATCGTGGTGCTCTGTGCGCTGGTTGTACTCGCGGCAATTATTGGTGACTCAGTTGGCTATGCAATTGGCAGCAGATTTGGACACAAGATGTTCACGCTGCCACTTATTAGGAGCAGACGGGCTTCGCTCGAGCGAGCGCTCGAAACGCTGCAACGTCGCGGCCCGACGTACGTATTTCTAGGTCGCTTCACCGCATTCTTGCGTGCGGTCATGCCAGGACTCGCCGGAATGAGCAAAATGCACTACCGACGATTTCTGATTGCCAATGCCCTTGGTGGATTCACTTGGGGAATCGGATTCACCTTGCTCGGCTACTACGCCGGCAACGCTCTTACAAAAATTGAGAAGCAAGCGAGCTGGATTGGCATCATTGTGCTGATTGCGGTCGTGGCAGCTTTCATTACCGCTCACGTTTTGAAGAAACGCCGCGAATCAGCTGAAGGGCTGTAGAAGTTCTTTCGAAGCACTGACGCTCCATACTCCATTGTGCTTAGAAAGCAGACCTTGCTTCGAGGCAGTGGGGCCGCTGCCTCGCACCAGTGAACGAACGTAGATCTCTTGATACTCAACATCACTGAGTAGTGCTGAAGAAACTTCGTCGAGTGCGACTAGGCAACTTGCGCTAACTAGTTTTTTTGCGACACTCTCGCTAGTCGCAATCGCTGCGGTGATGTCATCAATCTGTTCAATCGCGAGTGCAGCGTTTTTCGAGGCATTGTGACGCCACGGTGGTGAGGACGCATCAATGAATCCTCTCGTGACAATTCTCTCAGGTTCACTAAATGCAACAACGCTGTCAACGCTGTCGCCAAGGTGACTAACAACTCGCACTGCGTTCTCTACGCAGTAGGGAGCGACCCATGGAAGCAACCACGCTTCCATCCCCGCCCACGCTGGCCACACCGCATCAACCAGTGCAATGCTGACGTGCAGACCGAGTGACTTCGCGTACGCGCAGACTGCTTTGTAGCGATCAAGGGCTTCGAGAGAAACTTCGTTTCTGCGTGGTTCAATGCGCGCCCATTCAGTAGTGATACGAACACCATCAATACCGAGTCCTGGAACTAGGTCGAGAACTTTTTCGTAGTCGTGCCATAGCCCGTCAGCATCGCCGGGGCCGGAGTGGCGACCGAGTGCAATCGTTGGCGAATAACACGTAGCTGGCTCGTAGGGTCGATCGAACCCGCCTTCGACGCTGTAGCCATCAAGAGTGGCCAATAAACGTGGGCGATTGCTCATGATTCATAGTTTCGCACGCCACCGATGTCTCTACTCAACTATCGTTTCACCCAGCGCCCACCTGGGCTATGTAAAAGGAGTCCCCATGGCAGATGAAGTACTTCGCGAACGACGCGGTCACGTTGAACTACTAACAATCAACCGACCTGAAGCACGTAACGCAATGAACCGTGCAGCAGCGATTGCACTTTCAACCGCACTCGATGAGTGTGAAGCTGATGACGACGTATGGGTTGTTGTTGTCACTGGTGCAGGCGACAAGGCATTCTCCGCCGGTATGGACCTAAAGGCATTCGCAACTGGTGAGTTCCCAAGCACCGATAAGGGCTTTGGTGGCATTACCAACCGCAAGTTCCCTAAGCCACTTATTGCTGCCGTGAATGGTTCAGCCCTCGCTGGTGGATTTGAAATGATGATCGCGTGCGACATGGTGATTGCTGCTGATCACGCAATGTTCGGAATTCCTGAAGCAAAGCGCGGACTCGTGGCTGGTGCTGGTGGACTAATTCGTCTTCCTAAGCGCGTGCCAATGGCGATTGCTCTAGAGATGGCCCTTACTGGTGACCCAATTGACGCCACCCGTGCCTACGCACTCGGTCTCGTAAACAAAGTTGTTCCTGGTTCAGAAGTACTCAACGAAGCTCTCGCACTCGCTGAGCGCATTGCGTCATCTGCGCCATTGGCAGTTCGAGTTTCCAAGGACGTGATGAAGCGTGCAGTTGAAGTGTCGGACGATGACGGATGGCCAATCAACAATGATGCCTTTGGCATCATCATGCAAAGCTCTGACGCCATGGAAGGCGCCATTGCCTTCGCTGAAAAGCGCGCACCAAACTGGCAGGGTAAGTAACTACTAGTTACGAGGATCAATAGGAGTTAGTACTCCTATTGCGCTCTCAATCACTTCAGCAGCATCAAGACAGACGTCCTCACGGAACATGTCGCCCATCACTTGCACGCCTGTCGGCAGTCCATTTGCAACGCCCGTAGCAACACAGGCTGCTGGAAGACCAAGCAAGTTTGCAGGCAACACGAAGCGGTACATCTCAATTACTTGCATGGCTGACTCAGTGTCTTTGGTGTCGAAGTTGAGCTCAAACGGTGGTTGTGTCCACGTTGGCCCGACAATGAGTGGATACTGCGACATGAACATGCGCCACGTTTTTGCAATGGTGTGACGAGTGTTGTGCATCTGATGCAGATCAGTAGTTGACATTGGTGGAAAATCGGCGCCAGTGAGATCTAAGAACCTCATGCCACCCTCA